>NC_015259.1:2487783-2796581 GCF_000192745.1 Polymorphum gilvum SL003B-26A1 | reverse complement strand
ACGCCATCCTGACCCCGACCACGCCCGATGCGGCCTTCGCGCCGGGCGAGATCACCGATCCTGTGACCATGTATCTCAACGACATCTTCACGGTGACGGTGAACATGGCCGGCCTGCCGGGTATCTCCGTGCCGGCCGGACTTTCCGCCTCCGGCCTCCCGCTCGGCCTGCAGCTGATCGGCAGACCGTTCGACGAGGAGACCCTGTTCCAGGTCGGCTCGGCGATCGAGCAGGCGGCCGGACGGTTCCAGGCGGAGACCTGGTGGGCGTAGCGGGCGAGGAGGCCGGGCCGCGGCCATGAGCGACGTCGAAACCATCGTCATCGGCGCCGGCGCCGTCGGGCTGGCCTGCGCCCGGGCGCTGGCGCTGGTCGGGCAGGAGGTCATGGTGCTGGAGCGTCACGACCTGATCGGCTCGGAGACCAGCGCGCGCAACAGCGAGGTCATCCACGCGGGCATCTACTATCCGAAGGACAGCCTCAAGGCACGCTTCTGCGTCGCCGGACGCGAAATGCTCTATGCTTTCTGCGCAACGCGCGGCGTCGCCCATAACCGCATCGGCAAGCTGATCGTCGCCACGGATCCTGGACAGGTGGCGACGCTGGACGAGATCCGGAATAAAGCCGCGGCCAACGGCGTCGTCGACCTCCGCCTGCTGTCGCGCGACGAGGCGCGCGCGCTCGAACCGGCGCTGGCCTGCCATGCGGCGCTGCTGTCGCCCTCGACCGGCATTCTCGACAGCCACGGTTACATGCTCGCCCTGCAGGGGGACCTGGAAGCCCATGGCGGCCAGGTGGTGCTCGAAACGCAGGTGACGCGCATCGCGGCTCATCCGGAGGGCGGCTACGCCGTCACCGTCGCGGCGGACGGCGGCTACACCGTGTCCTGTCGCAACCTCGTCGTCTCCGCCGGTCTGCATGCCTCGACGCTGATGGGGACGCTTGAGGGCTACGAGCCACCGCCGACCTATTTCGCCAAGGGCAACTATTTCCGCCTGGCCGGCTGCGCACCGTTCTCGCGGCTGATCTATCCGGTGCCCGAGCCGGGCGGCCTCGGCGTGCATCTGACGCTCGATCTGGGCGGCCAGGCGCGCTTCGGCCCGGACGTCGAATGGGTCGAGGCCATCGACTATTCCGTCGATGCCCGACGGTCGGAACGGTTCTACGCTTCGATCCGCCGCTATTGGCCCGACCTCGCCGACGCGAGCCTTGCCGCCGACTATTGCGGCATCCGACCGAAGCTGGAGAATTCCGGCAAGACGGCGGCGGATTTCCGGATCGACGGTCCAGCGGTGCACGGCCGGCCGGGACTGGTCGTGCTCTATGGCATCGAATCCCCCGGACTGACCTCCTCGCTGGCGCTCGGGGCACATGTCGCGACGGTGCTCGCAGGGGCGTGAAGGGCGCGCCCGCGACGACGCCATTCGATCAAGATCCGCTTTTTTCCGGGTGCTGAGGCAACCAGCCGGCGCTTTGGGCGTTTGTGTTCAGCATGTCGCGAAGAATCTTTCACGAGGAGGTGCCGCAATGCAGCATTTCTATGGACGAGAGCCCTAAGTTACTCATATTATTGCCACATAGCCTTGCTTTATGTGCGACCGGCAAGGCCCCCCTACATCGCTAGCGACTTTCCATCGGGCAGCAGACGTGATCGACCGACGCAAGTTCCTTGTAAGCAGTGCCCTGTGTCTGGGCGGCGTCGTCTTGAGCGATGCGACCGCCCCGGTCCCGGCCGCCTGGGCGTCCGACGGGCCCGACGCGGCCGCGTTCAGTTTCGACGACCTCGTAGCTCGCATGAAGGCGCGGGCGGGCCAGCCCTACGAGGCGCCGCCGAAGGTGCTGCCTGATCAACTGTCCGACCTCAGCTACGACGAGCACCGGGCGATCCGCTACGTGCCCGAACGCGCACTCTGGCGTGGTGCCGGGCTCGAATACGAGATGCAGGCGTTCCATCCGGGCTGGCTGTTCGACACGCCCGTCGAGATCGTCGAGGTGTCCGGGGGAGCGGCGCGTCCCCTGCATTTCACCGGCGCCGATTTCGAGTACCGGGCGCCGCTCGACGCGGCGGCGATGCAGACCATCGACCTGCCGGGCGTGGCGGGCTTCCGCCTGCACTACCCGATCAACCGGCCCGACTACTTCGACGAACTGCTGGCCTTTCTCGGCGCCAGCTACTTCCGGGCGCTGGGCAGGGGCAACATCTACGGCCTGTCGGCGCGCGGCCTCGCCATCGACACAGCCGCGGGGCGTCCGGAGGAATTCCCGCGCTTCTCGCGCTTCTATCTGGAACGGCCGGAGCCGGGGCAGAAACACATCCGCCTGTGGGCGGAACTGGACAGCGAGCGGGTGGCTGGAGCCTATGCGTTCACGGTCATGCCGGGCGTCAACACGGAGATCGAGGTCGACGCCCGCATCTTCTTTCGCGACCGGGTCGAACGGCTCGGCATCGCGCCGCTGACCTCCATGTACCTGTTCGGCGAGAACGACCGCACCGGTTTCGACGACTATCGTCCGGAGGTCCACGACAGCGACGGCCTGATGATGCTGCGCAGGTCCGGCGAGCGGCTGTGGCGACCGCTGCTCAACCCGAGGGCGCTTGGCCTGTCCTTCTTCTACGAGGAAAGCCTGCTCGGCTTCGGCCTGATGCAACGGGACCGCGACTTCGACAGTTATCAGGATACGGAAGCCCACTACGAGCGCCGGCCCTCGCTCTGGATAGAGCCGCTCGACGATTGGGGGGCGGGCCACGTCATGCTGGCGGAGATCCCCTCGGACCGCGAGATCCACGACAACATCGCGGCCTTCTGGATTCCTGCAACGCAGCCGGAGGCCGGCTCGGATCTGCGGTTCCGCTACCGCATGGTCTGGGGCAGCGAGCCGGAACCCGGCTTCGACCTGGCGAGCGTGCTGCGGACGCGCACCGGGCATGCAGGCACGGCGGCGTCGAACATCGATCCGTCTCAGCGCAAGTTCGTGGTCGAGTTCCAGGGCGAGCAACTGGCCAGGGCCGGTGGCGACGCGCCTGTCGAGCCGAAGTTCTGGTGCCAGAACGCGCACCTTCTCACCCAGCAACTGCAATGGCTGGACACCGGTGTCTGGCGTTTCATCTTCGATCTCCAGCGCGAGGACGACGCCAAGCCGGTCGAAATGACCCTCGCCCTGACCCTGAACGGCAGGACGATCACGGAAACCTGGATGTACCAATGGAACCAAATGGTTTGAGAGACCTTTCCTCCGAGGCCCAGAAGGGCGGAATGATCGACGGAGCCGGTACGATGACGATGGATGCGATCAGGGAGCGGCTCGGCCGTCCCGATCTCGACGACGCAACCCTGCTGACCTGCATGGCCGAGGCGATCGCCGCGCTCGGACTGGACGTGTCTGCGGAGGACCTCGCGGCGCGACCCTGGGACGACCAGGGCAGGCGCCTTGTCGTATCCTGTCTGGCGTTGCCGCAGCCGCGCCGGGAACTGGCGATGCCCGAGCACCATCTGGCGGTGGGGCCGCTGCATCTCGGCGATCGCCTGCGCAGCGCCTGGCGTTCGCTGCTCGGCGCCCGCTCGACGCTGGGGGAATCGTGACATGAATCCGATCGTGGCGGGTCTCGGCGAGGGCCGGCTGGCGGTTGCGCTGCGCCGTGTCGGGGCGCTCGTGCTCGCCGTGACGCTGACGGTCGCCGCGGCATCGATGTTCGGCACGGTCGTGCAGGCCGACGGCTTCGACTGGGTCGACGTGCTGCGCATCGCGCTGATCGTGCTGGCGGCCTTCTGGCTCGCCTGGGGCGCTTGTACGGCGGTGCTCGGGGTGCTGTTTGTCCCTGCTCCGGTCGGCGCCGTCCCGGGCCGGCCGACCGGGCGCACCGCGATCCTGGTGCCGGTCTACAACGAATCGACCGGACCGGTGTTCGCCCGCATCGAGGCAATGTACCGCTCGGTCGAGCGCACCGGCATGGCCGACCTGTTCGACTTCCATGTCCTGTCGGATTCGACCAAGTCGCAGTCCGTCGCCGACGAGACGGCGGCCTACCGGCGGCTGCTGGTTCGCCTGCGCGCCGGCGGACGCCTGTACTACCGGCACCGGCCGGAGAACATCGGCCGCAAGGCCGGCAACATCGCCGATTTCGTGCGCACCTCGGGCGGCGCCTATGACTACATGCTGGTGCTGGACGCCGACAGTCTGATGCGGGGCGAGACGATCGTCGAGATGGTCCGCCGGATGGAGGCCGAACCGCGCTTGGGCCTGTTGCAGACCCTGCCGCAGGTGATCGGCCTCAACACTCTGTTCGGCCGCGTGCTGCAGTTCTCCGCCGCCTTCTACGCGCCCGTCTTCGCCCGTGGCGTCGCCGCCCTGCAAGGCGGCGAGGGGCCGTTCTGGGGCCATAACGCGCTGATCCGTGTTCGCGCCTTCGCCGAATCCTGCGGCATGGCGGCGCTCAGCGGCAAGCCGCCGTTCGGCGGCCACGTGCTCAGCCACGATACCGTCGAGGCGGCCATGCTCGCCCGCGACGGCTGGCGGGTGCGTCTCGACCCCGATCTCGGCGGCTCGTTCGAGGAGGCGCCGGCGAACGTGATCGGCTATGCCAAGCGCGACCGGCGCTGGTGCCAGGGCAACCTGCAGCACAGCCGGATCATCGGCGCGCCGCGCTTCCGCCTGTGGAGCCGGATCTCGATCCTGCAGGGGATCTTCGCCTACCTGTCGTCGCCGATCTGGCTGCTGTTCCTGATCGCCAGCCTGGCGGCGCCCCGGTTCGCCCCGCCGCCGGTCTATTTCGACGGCCGCTCGCTGTTTCCGGTGTTCCCCCATCCCGAGACCACGACGGCGCTGGCCCTGCTGTTCGGTGTCGTGGCGCTGCTGATCCTGCCCAAGGCGATCCTGCTGGTGCGCGCCCTGCTGCACGGCGACAGCCGCTATTTCGGCGGCGCCGCCACGGTCACGGCGAGCGCCGTGCTCGAACTGGTGCTGACCTCGCTGCTGGCGCCGATTCACATGATGTTCCAGAGCCGGTCGGTCGCTCAGGTGGTGTTCGGCGGCGATTCCGGCTGGCCGGCCGCGGACCGTGAGGACGGTTCGCTGTCCTTCGCCTCCAGCCTGCAGGCGACATGGTGGATGTCGGCGGGCGGGCTCGCGGCGCTGATTTTCGCCTATTTTTACACGCCGGACCTGCTCTTGTGGCTGTCGCCGATCGCGGTGCCGCTCGTGTTCGCGCCGGTGCTGGTCCATCTCACCTCGTCGACAGCCATCGGCGCGGCATGCCGCAAGTTCGACCTGTTTCTGACGCCTTACGAGATCCACGAAGAACAGGTGATCGCCGATATGCGGGAGGCGCTGCGCGCAAGCGGCGGGTCCGGCAAACCGGCCGGGGCCGCGCCGACGGTTCCGGCCGGCATCCTGCCCGTCTGAAGGGGACGGTCGTCCGGGAAACGGCCTGCGGTCGGCTTCGCTCAGCTGCGCTCGGCCGGCCAGTGTCCGGTCGTCGAGCACCGCGCCACGGCGGCGGTCAGCACGTCGGGCGAGCCGCAGCGGGCACAGCGCAGCGCCAGCGCGATGGCGGTTACCGTGACGGTGTCGGGAAACCGCGCGTCCTTCATGTAGCGAAAACGGCTGCAACCGGTGCAGGTCAGGCCGAGACGGCGCCCATTCCGTCTCAGGTCGCCGATCGTCTCGGCTGGGGCAATGCCGCCCCGATCCAGGCTCATGGGTCTGTTTTCAATCCCTTGTCCGACACACGGCCGACCGATTGGCCCGCCTGCAGCGCTGTAGAATGAATGCTCAGTTCAAGATCGTTCTAGATTCGAAACTTTGCAACCATTGCATCCATCCGGGCCGACGGCAAGGCGCGGGATTCACGCCTCATGCGGGCGACGGGCGATCCCCCGAAGCGAACGACATCGCCTGGAAACCCGATCCGGGCTCGCCAAACCGCCGGAGCCGGTATAGACAGGCGTCATGACTGGATTGTCTGAAACTTGGGACAGCCTGTTCGGCCTTGCCGGGCTGGCCAATCCCGTTGCCTTCCTGATCGGCTGCGGCCTCGGCTGGTATGCCGATCAGAAGGTGAAGATCGCCATCGCCGCCTTCGCCGCGGCAGTACTGTCGCTGTTCTTCGATGCGGCCGTACGTTCGTCGGGCATGACGGCTCTGGCGCCCTACGATGTCGGGGCGCTGGCCGCCTTCCCGTTCCGCCTCCTTGCCGGGGCGATCGGCGCAAGCCTGCTCTATCTCCTACGGCACCGCATCCTGCGTCGCGGCGGAGAGAAAAACGGCTCTAGATCAGAGCCTTAGATCAGAGCCTTGTCTTCCAGTCGGCGAACAGGGCGGCGTTCGGACACAGGTCCGGCGCGGCGTCCGCACCGCCGGCGTGAGTGTCGAGCCAGGACAGGCACTCCTCTGCCTGCCTGCAGTTGAGGCAACGGTGGGCGGCCAGCCGCAATTCCGAGGCAGCCAGCATTCCGTGCGGGGCGGCGTTTAAGGCGCCGATGGTTTCCATCATGCGTCCCATCAGTTCGGCGCGCTCGTTGAGCCTGTCTATCCAGCGCATGGCGTGGTCTCCGAGTTCATTTGCCGGTAAACATATCCCACGTGCCGGGCCGCGCCTTGACCGGGATCAAGCCGCGCCGGCGCGACGCGAAATCGCTGCCTGCCCAGGTCCTTGCCGGCGCGAGGCGGCGGCTTTTCGTGCTATCCTGCCGCACCGTTGTCCCCGTTGCGCGCCGGAGGGTCCGCCCGTTGCAAGCTCATCTTGTCACCCTGCAGTCGCCGGCAGGGCAGATGTCGGGTCAGGCTTCGGTCGGCTCGCCGCCGGAGCTTCTTCCCGGCGCGACGCTGACCGGCCGCGTGAGTGCCGTGCTGGGGGATAACGGCCTGCGCCTCGTCCTCGGCGGCACGATGCTGGATGTCCGCTCGCCGGTATCGCTGGTGCCCGGAACGGCGGTGACGGTGCGCGTCGAGGCCGGCGGAACGGCGCCGAAACTGCTCCTCACCGTCCTAGATACATCAGCGATATCAACAGGTTATCAGGTTCGACCCGAGTCGGCCGCAGGCCCGGCGGCCGCGCCGCGCGAAGGCCTTGGTGCACGCGCCGAAAGCCCGGCGGCGGCCGTGGCGCTGTTCTCCAGCCTGTCGGATATCGTGCGCGCCGGCGACCCGGCGGTGCCGGCGCCGGTGCGCGCGCTGGCCGGCCAGATCCTCGGCCTGCGGCTTGCCGCCGACGCGCCGATTACTGCGGACAAGGTGCGGGCGGCGGTTGAAAACGCAGGCAATTTCCGCGCTCCGACGGGGACAGCGCCGCCGTCGCCGGGGGCTGCCGCGGCCGGCGACCTCAAGACGCTGCTGCTGTCGTTGACCGGGCTTCTGCGCGGGCTCGGTGCCGTCCCGATTCTGTCCGGAAAAGCACCGGAAACCCTCCGGCCTGCCGCCGGACTTCCGCCGGAGCCTGGCCGCGGCCCGGCGCCAGCCCCGGGTGGCGGCGGTGGCGGGGCCGCCGCTGTCACTGCCGGGCTGCTCGCCCGTCTGGCCGGCGAGGCGGAGGACGCCCTGGCGCGCATGGCCCTCAACCGTCTCGCCACCGGCGGGGAGGGGACGACTGGCGAAGCCTCCCGGACGACGGCCGGTCGGCAGTCGGAGATCGCCCTCGACCTGCCGCTGGCGCTCGGCGCCGAGACGGCGGTGATCGAGATGCGCATCGCCCGCGACGGCGGCGGCCGGGCCGGGGACGATGCCGGGGCGCTCGGATGGCAGCTGCGCTTCGCGCTGAGCCTGACTTCGACCGGGCCGGTCGAGGCGGCGATCGGCCTGCGCGGCGGGACGGGCTTCGTCACCCTGCGCGCCGAGTGGCCGGAGACCGTCGCCGATTTTTCGGCACGCCGGCAGGAGATCGTCGACGGCTTCCGCGACGCGGGGCTGGACCTGGAGGACCTGCGCATCGTGCAGGGCACGGCGGCGGGCCGCGCCGCGCGCTGGTCGTCCGGGGCGGCTGCGACGGTGGACCGGGAGACATGAGCGGCGACGGGGACCGGCCGGACGCCGGACAGGAGGAGCCGGCGGCCGACGACCGGCGGCGGCTGGCGGTGGCGCTGCATTACGACAAGGCCGGCGCGCCGACGGTGACCGCCAAGGGCCGCGGCGCCGTCGCCCGGCGCATCGAGGAGACGGCGCGTGCCCACGGCGTTCCGATCGAGGCCGATCCGCTGCTTGCCGAGGCGCTGGCGCAGATCGAGATCGATCAGGAAATCCCCGTCGAACTCTACCAGGCGGTCGCGGTGCTGATCGGTTTCATCCTGCGCACCGGCACGGCACCGCACGCGCCGCGCTGATTTGTCCAAAGGCCGGCGCGCCCTCTTGCGGGGCGGCCAATTCCCGTCTAGGCAACAGGTCTGCGATCAAGGCGCGCCGCCCGAGCCCCACGGGCCGTTTTCGGCCGGGCGCGCCGGCCTATGAACAGGATTCGAGACCAGATGACGATTGTCGAGGCACGCAAGCCCGATCCGAAGAAATTCATCAAGGGCGCCACCGGCGACTGGGAAGTCGTGATCGGCATGGAGGTCCATGCCCAGGTGACCTCCGAGGCCAAGCTGTTTTCCGGCGCGTCGACCGAATTCGGCAAGGACCCCAACGCCAACGTCAGCTTCGTCGATGCGGCGATGCCGGGCATGCTGCCGGTCATCAACGAGGAATGCGTGCGCCAGGCGATCCGCACCGGCCTCGGCCTGAAGGCGCGGATCAACCTGAAATCCGTGTTCGACCGCAAGAACTACTTCTATCCGGACCTGCCGCAGGGCTACCAGATCTCCCAGTTCAAGCAGCCGATCGTCGGCGAGGGCACGATCGTGCTCGACATGCCCGACGAACGGGTCGAGATTGGCGTCGAGCGCCTGCACCTCGAACAGGACGCCGGCAAGTCGCTGCACGACCAGCACCCGACCATGTCCTTCGTGGACCTCAACCGCTCGGGCGTCGCGTTGATGGAGATCGTCTCCAAGCCGGACCTGCGCTCGTCCGACGAGGCCAAGGCCTATCTGACCAAGCTGCGCACCATCCTGCGCTATCTCGGCACCTGCGACGGCAACATGGACCAGGGCTCCATGCGCGCCGACGTCAACGTCTCCGTGCGCCGGCCGGGCGAGCCCTTCGGCACCCGCTGCGAGATCAAGAACGTCAACTCCATCCGCTTCGTCGGCCAGGCGATCGAATACGAGGCGCGGCGCCAGATCGGCATCCTGGAAGACGGCGGCACCATCGACCAGGAGACCCGCCTGTTCGACGCGGTCAAGGGCGAGACGCGCTCAATGCGCTCCAAGGAAGAGGCGCACGACTACCGTTACTTCCCCGATCCCGACCTGCTGCCGCTGGAATTCACGCAAGCCTATGTCGACGATCTGGCCGCGCATCTGCCGGAACTGCCCGACGACAAGAAGGGCCGCTTCGTCGCCGACTACGGCCTGACTGCCTATGATGCCGACGTGCTGGTCGCCGAGAAGGTCTCGGCCGACTTCTTCGAGCAGGTGGCACAGGGCCGCGACGCCAAGGTGGCGGCCAACTGGGTGATCAACGAGCTGTTCGGCCGGCTGAACAAGGAGGGCCTCGACGTGTCGACCAGCCCGGTGTCGGCGGCCCAGCTCGGCGCCATCATCGACCTGATCCGGGCCGGCACCATCTCCGGCAAGATCGCCAAGGATCTGTTCGAGATCGTCTGGAGCGAGGGCGGCGACCCGGCGGCCATCGTCGAGGCGCGCGGCATGAAGCAGGTCACCGACCTCGGCGCGATCGAGAAGGTGGTCGACGAGATCATCGCCGCCAACCCGGACAAGGTCGCCCAGGCGAAGGAGAAGCCGACGCTGCTCGGCTGGTTCGTCGGCCAGGTCATGAAGGCCTCCCAGGGCAAGGCCAACCCGCAGGCGGTCAACGACCTGCTGAAGGCGAAGATCGGCATCGAGTAGGGATTTCGCGACATCTTCGCGGCACCCTGTTGAACGCGGCCCATGCCGGGCCTATGTTGTCGGCAAGGTGAATGTCATGCGATACGTGCAACTCCTGGATGTCGTGCCGATGCCGCTGCGGGTCTGGCTGACCTTGTGGGATCTGCAGGACCAGCAACAGATTTCGATCGAACTCGCCGAGGCGCGCGACGATCTCGAGCCGGGAATGCTGTTCCGGTTCGACCAGGACGCGGCTCCGCACCAACCCATGCTGGTCCAGATCGATGCCGGGCAATTGCCGGCCGGCGTCGTTCCGGCGCTCGGCGTGGCTGAAGACGGCGCACCGTCGGGCAAGTCGGGGCACCATGAGGCAGGCATAACGATATCTGCTTCAATGTACGCCTGATTTTCGTTGCGGGCGCAGCCAAGGGTTGCTTAACCTCGGGCCGGTCAGACAGAACGAGCCGACGTTGCAGAGACACGAATGGCTGAGCCATCCGAGAACGGTCCCTTCCTTCTCCCGCATGATGCCCTTGAACACCTGTCTCCGTCGGAGTTTCGAGTCGCCCGCCCGCCCGCGACGGTGACGTGCGCCGTTGCGACGCCCTTTGGCGCCTGCATCCCTAACGTTTTCGACTGGTCGCCGGGCGACGCCCTGCTGTTTGCCAATCCGTCCACGCCTCAGACCGAGGCAGTTTTCTGGGTGCAGCGCGCGCTCGGATTTGCGTTCGAACAGGCCATCTGGACGCATGCGGCGGTCCTCGATGCGACGCTACGTGTCTGGGATGCCATGCCGGGCAAGCACGTCTGCGTCTGTTCGCTCGCCGAGACGCTGAGCGAGCGGCGACAGCTCGTGTCCGTCCGCAGGGTCAAAGGCAAGGCGGTCGATCCGGACGCGCTGCAGGAGTCGCTGGAGCTTTTTTCGGGCAACCAGTACCGGATCTTCAACATCAGCACCGCCAACCTGTTGCTGAACCGTCTCGGCGGTCGCTCGCCGATCTATGCCGAGCGGCCCGACGACACCCAGGTCATTTGTTCTTCCTTCGTCCAGAAGGTTCTGGTGCGCAGCCTGCAGATGCCACTCGTGAAGGATCAGTTCATTCCGGTTCCTGCCGATCTCTTTGCCCATGCGGATTTTTTCGGGGTGCCGGCCTACTGGTGCCGGGCGGTCTGAGCGTGGTACCGCGGTCCCGTTTCCTGTCTTCGCGGTTCGCACGGCGCGACCAGACAAGGGTGAGGCGGGGCGAGGGCAGGGCACCGGCCCCGCCACACCACTGTCGTCACCCAGGGCGAGCAGAGCGAGACCCGGGGGCACTCGGTCGCAGAGCGGCGGATGCAGGAATCGGGTCGCCCCGGCGCGCCTCTTCGAGGCTGCGGCAGGCGGCACTGCGAGTGGGTCCCGGATCTCCGCTGCGCTGCGTCCGGGGTGACGGGGAGGCGGTGAGGCACGGCCCGGCCACACCACTGTCGCCGCCCCACCGCCGCGCTCCTCCGCCGCCGCATCGGGACGAGGCTGGGAACGAGGCTGGGCACGAGGCTGGGAACGAGGCTGGGCACGAGGCTGGGACGTGAACGGGGTCGTGAACGGCGGACGGCGAAAAAGGGCGGTGCCACGCGGGAGCGGAATCCTGTAGGAAGAGCCAACCGTTTCCAGCAGCGCAGGGCCGCGTGACGTCATGACCTTGCCCCATCCCGACACTGGCGCCGACACCCCCTCCGGCGCCCGTTCCGACGGGCTTCCGCCCTATGCCGGCGCGGCCGGCGTCGTCGCAGTCGTCGCCGCCTGGGGCCTGGCGCACACGCTGCTGCGCGGGCTGGCCTCGCCGGTGCTCGGCACCGACGACATGCTCGAAAACGTCTTCGTGCAGTCGCTGGAGGCCGGCTACCTGCTGCGCCAGCCGCCGCTCTACGAATGGCTGCTGTGGACCCTGCAGCAGGCGCTCGGGCCGACGATCTGGAGCTTCCTGCTGCTCAAGTACGCCCTGCTGACGGTGGCGGCGCTGTTCCTGTTCCTCGTTGCCCGGCGGGCCATCGACGACCCGAGGGTCGCCGGCCTGTGCGTGCTGTCCTATTCGCTGCTCTACCAGTTCGGCTGGAACCTGCACGAGGGCGTCACCCACACGCTGGTACTGACGGCGGCCTGCGCGGCGAGCGCCTGGGCGCTGCTGCGGGCGATGGAGAGCGGCCGGCTCGCCGCCTATGTGCCGGTCGGCCTGGCGGTCGGGGCCGGGCTGCTCGCCAAGCATTCCTATCCGCTGTTCCTGTCCGCCCTGCTCGCCGCCGCCGTCAGCGACCGCGCCTGGCGTCCGCGCCTGCGCGTCGCCGGGCTCGCGCTCGCCCTTGCCGTTGCGGCCGCCGTCTACGCGCCCTATCTGGCGTGGACGCTCGGCCAGGGCCACGGCATCGTCACGGAAAGCGCCGGCGTGATGGGCACGGCGGCACCGGCACCGCACCTGCAGCGCGCCGGCACCGGCCTTGCCCTGCTGGCCTGGAGCCTCACCGGCTTCTCCATGCCGTTCCTGGCCATCGTCGTCGCGCTGTTCTGGCCGCAGGTGCGGGCGGTCGGCACAGGCGCCGTGCCGCGGGCCAACGACGTCGCCCGGCTGTGCGGCCGCGCCACGGTCGTCGCCGTCGCCGTCACGGCGCTGCTGATCGTCGCGACCGGGGCGACCTACGTCAAGGAGCGGCACATGCACGCCGTGCTGCTGCTGCTGCCGATCTGGCTGTTCGCGCGCATCGCGGCGGCGCCGGGCGCCAAGCGCTGGCGCGCGCTCGGCCTCACGATCGCCGCCGTCGCCGCCGTGGCGCTGGTGGCGCGCGTGCCGGGGCTCGTCATCCCGGAGCGGCTCGCCTGCGGCGGCAAATGCCGCCCGCTGACGCCCTATGCGGAGATCCGCGACGACCTTGCCGCGCTCGGCGCCGGGCAGGCGACGCTGGTCGGCGACGACGCCTATACCGCGGGGAACCTGCGCGTGCTGTTTCCGACCGCGCGCGTCGCGATCCCCGCGTGGCGGCCGCCGCTGCCGCCGCGCGCCGCCTGCCTCTATGTCTGGGACGCCGGCGAGGCGCCGCCCGCGGCGGCGGCCGCGGACGCCTTCGTGGCGCTTTTTTCCGGTGGCCGGCTGCCGGTGCGTGCCGGCGAGGCGCGCTATCTCGCCGGAGCCTGGTCGCATCCCTGGAAGCCGGAGGGGTTCAGGGTCACCCATTGGGGCGTGCAGCCGCTCGACGCCGCCGATCCGCTGTGCCAATGAAGGACGCCGTCTTTCGGGGAGGAATCATGTCCGACGCATCCGCCGACACCGTTGCCATCGTGCCCGCGCGGCGCGAGCATCTGCCCGCCATCGTGGGCCTGATGAACGCCAGCGCGGTCGGCGCGCGCGCCGGGGCGGAGAGCGAGGACCTGGCGCCCTACGCCCGCGCCTTCGAGGAGATCCTGGCCGCGCCGGAGACCGATCTCTACGTCGCGCTCGACGCCGGCGGCACGGTGGTGGCGACCTACCAGATCACCTATTGCAAGGGCCTTGCCTTCCGGGGCCGGCCGCGGGCGACGGTGGAGAGCGTGCACACGCGCGCGGACCTGCGCGGGCGCGGCATCGGGGCGAAGATGATGCGCCATGCGGTGGACCTCGCCCGGGCGCGCGACTGCTGCATGGTGCAGCTGACCTCGAACAAGCTGCGCCCCGACGCGCACCGCTTCTACCTGCGTCTCGGCTTCGACCAGAGTCATCTCGGTTTCAAGCTGATGCTGTGACCGTCGGCGGCTTTTTTGTCGCCGGACGCTTGCCCCGCGGCGGCGGAGGCTCTAAATCCATCGGTATTCGCCGATGAATTTGCGATCCTTCGCAAGCAGGGCCGTGCACCGCAGGAGGGCATCATGACCGTTACCCAGACCCAGCCGATCGAACTGCACTACTGGCCGACGCCGAACGGCTGGAAGGTATCGATCATGCTGGAGGAACTCGGCGTTCCCTACGACCTGAAGCTGGTCAACATCGGCAAGGGCGACCAGTTCAGGCCCGAGTTCCTGGCGATAGCGCCCAACAACCGCATGCCGGCGATCGTCGATCCGCAGGGACCGGACGGGAAGCCGATCTCGGTGTTCGAATCCGGCGCCATCCTGATGTATCTCGGCCGCAAGTTCGGCCGGTTCTACCCGACCGACGAGCGCACCCGCGTGCAGGTCGAGGAATGGCTGATGTGGCAGATGGGCGGCTTCGGCCCGATGCTCGGCCAGAATCACCACTTCCGCCTCTACGCGCCGGAAAAGATCCCTTATGCCATGGAACGCTACCTGAACGAGACGCACCGGCTCTACGGCGTGCTGAACAGGCGCCTGGAGGGACGCGACTTCGTCGCTGGCGCCTATTCCATCGCCGACATGGCGATCATCGGCTGGGCGCAGGGCTGGCAGAACCAGGGCATGGACCTCGACGAGTTCGCCAACGTGAAGGCCTGGAAGGCGCGCGTCGAGGAGCGTCCCGCCGTGGTCCGTGGCCTCGCCGTCGGCCGCGCGGAGCGCGAGAAATTGCAGCTGGCGGAGAACAAGGACGCCCAGAGCGTGCTGTTCGGCCAGCGCGCCCGCTGAGCCCGCAGCCCGGACGATCCGGGGGGCGCCTGCCCTAGCGCAGGCGCGTCCAGGTCTCGCTCTCGCACAGTTCGACCAGCACGCGCACGCAGCCCCTGACCGTCAGCCGCCCGCGGTCGGCGGCGGTCAGCGTTGCGACGGCGGAAAAGCCGCGGCGCGGGTCGTAGGTTCGCCCGCGCCAGATGTCGCCGGCGGGGGCGAGCTGCCACAGCACGGTCAGGCCGAGCACCTTGCGCGCGCGTTTCGACGCGTCGCGGTTGTTGGCGTCGCGCGTCGTCTCCATGGTCAGGCCCGGCGGCGGGCGGAAGCGCACCAGCCGGCCGCAGGGCGCGCCGCCGCAGGCCTCGATGCGCACCACCGCGCCCTCCGGCGTCAGCCAGTCGCCGGCGATGTCGGGCGCGGCGCGCGCGGGCGTGGCCGCCGACGCGACCAGCACGCCGAGGCCGAGGGCGAGGGCGAGCGCGAGCGCTAGGGCGGACGAAATCCCCGCCGCCGTCATCGACATGCCCGTCGCGGGTGGGCGAGAAACCGCATGGCGCTGCTCCGCAATTTCGATCGTGGTGAACGAAGCGTGACGCAGCGAGGATAGCGATTGTGCGGCACGGTCTGTTTTTGCTGCGCGAATCCGCTTCGCGTGCTTAGCGAAAGGTGAACTTTACCCAAGCTTAAAGCCTTGTTTGTCTTGCATTAATTTAAAAGTTTAACGCCCCTTTCAACGCCTCGCGGCAGTATTTTTCGCAGAAAGCGCGGCAATTGTTGGGTGTCATGCGCTTTCGGGGACCGCCGCCCGCAGCGGGCGGCCAACAGGGAAGGGGAGAGCGCTATGGCTCGCTTTGACATGCAGTCGGCCGACATGGCCATCATGGGCGAACAGCCCGCAACGGCCGAGATCCTGTTCCAGCTCGGCCTGGACAGCGCCTGCGGGCGCAGCGGCCGCACGGACCTGGTCGCCGCGCACAAGTGGTTCAACCTGGCCGCCATGAAGGGCAGCCGCGAGGCGGTGCTCTACCGCAAGGAAGTCTCCGGCGAGATGAGCGCCGCCGAGATCGCCGAGGCACAGCGCTCGGCGCGCGAATGGCTGAGCCTGCATTGAACCGGGCACGCCGGAACCGGTCCGGCCAGCCCCGCTTGTGCCGTCGGGCGACGGCGCGCGCCGTATCGACGCGCCGTCGCTGGCCCTGAGCGCTGGCCCTGAACGTTGCCCGATGCGCGCCTGATGGGCGCCTGAGCGACCCGTAGGCTTGCCCCGGAGTTCGCCTCGGATGGTGCCGGAGCGTCCCGCCCCGGAGGCTCGCTCGCGTTCCAGATCAAATCCAGACTGACGATCTTGGCCGCCGCATCCGGCGACCGCCGGTCATCGAGCCGGCCAGCGCCGACGCGTGCGCCGACAGGGCAGGGACCAGTGCGGCACATCCGGCGCGGCCCGTGTCCCGTTCGCCGTGACGGGTTTTTCCAACGTCGATCAACCGGCTCCTTGCCCAGGCAAGGCGCATGCGACGCGCGAGCGGACCCGATCCCGCGTCCGAGTCGCGCGTCCGGCCGAAAGCCGGCAAGACCGGGCCCGAAGGCCCGGCCGCAGAGTGCTCCGCAAGGAACGCCCGCACCGAACGTCCCTAGGATCGCCGCGCCGTCAGCGATAGGGGCTGCGGCAGTAGTGATAGCGGCCGTCGAAGCCGAGATACATGTCCGTCGCCGGGTTGTAGGACCGGTAGCGGTTGAGGCACCAGCGCACATGGGCGCTGCGGCTGTAGCCCGGAGGCGGCGGGGGCGGGCGGCCCCAGACCGGCGGCGGGGGCGGCGGCGGGCGGCCCCAGCCGGGCGGTGGCGGCGGCGGGCGGCCCCAGCCGGGCGGTGGCGGTGGCGGTGGCGGGCGGCCCCAGCCTGGAGGCGGCGCCGGACCGCCCCAGCCCCAGCCGGGCGGCGGCGGCACAGGCTGCGCCAGGCGGATGTGGTCGTCCGTCGCCTGCGGCCCGGCCGCAGCGGTCGGACCGGCGGCGGCGGACAGGTCGCCGGCCGGAGCGGTGGCGGCGCCGGCCGCGGTGGCGGCAAGCCCGAGCGGGGCTGCCAGCATCAGGCCGAACACCAGTGTCTTCAAGGTCATGCGTACCTCCTCGGTCTTCGGCGTGCCCAGCCTTCGGCCGGCACGCCCGGCTCAGGGTGGTCGGGGAACGAGCCGGCCACCGTGATCCGCGACACAGTGTGGACCGGTTCCGCTCGGTTCCGACAGTCGGAAAACTCCGGATGGCAAACAAAGGATGCACGGTCCCTGCCGGGCCGGCCGCGGGGACCGCGGCACGATCCACAGGAGCGTAAGCGCAAATCCCTTGCAATCGCGGCGATATCCTTTATCAGAAGCAGCTACCGGAGAGGTGGCCGAGTGGTCGAAGGCGCTCCCCTGCTAAGGGAGTAGGCGTCAAAAGCGTCTCGTGGGTTCGAATCCCATCCTCTCCGCCACTTGCCCCTGCGAAAGCGTTCTCCCGATCCGGCTGCGGCCGGATTTTTCCGTTGTTTTCGAGGGTTATGCGGGTGGGACTGAGCACTGGCCCCGGTGCCAAGAGGCCCGGAAGCGGTCTCTCAGGGCCGATATTCTCCGGACCTCATGACTGCGCCGATTTGGTGAATTCTCTTCAAAGCACTGGAAAGACAACAATAATAGAGCGTCGCGGCTATGCACTTCGATGTCAGGGGCGTTCACCAAAAGCTCCTGAGATCCAAAGCCCGTTCACTGCAACTTGGCGCATCAAAGTATCCTTTGTCCGTCGCAGCAATGGTCGTCGATCCCAACGACTTCCTGATTGTGATATCGGACTCTTTTGTTCATTGTGACCCAAAGCGGGGAGCAATGCCATGAAGGCCATGTCCGCACGGGACGCGAAGCATCAGTTCGGCCTGCTCATCGACACCGCCCGAGCCGAACCGGTGGTGATCGAGAAACACGGCCGCCCGGTTGTGGTGGTCGTGGCCGTGGAAGAATTCGAACGGCTGACGGCGCTGAGTGACGCAGCGACTGTCGAGCCTCGGGAAAGTTGAGGGTAAGAGGCAATGGCCAGGCGGGCGCAAAAGGATGTATTGCTGGCTGACCTGACCGGGCTTTGGGGCTCGGCTGGCGGCAGGACGCTGCGCGAAGCGCTCGGCAAGGCTGCAGGCGAGTTTGACGAGGTCAAGCAGGCGCGAAAGTTTGTGGACTTGTTTTCTGGCTGTGGAGGGCTGTCTCTCGGGCTTTCTCTGGCGGGGATGCGTGGCCTCTTTGCAATAGAGCGCGACGATATGGCATTTGAGACGTTCTCCACCAATTTCATTGGGGATGACTCGCCAGAAGCATACCGCTTCATGTGGCCGTCCTGGCTGGACCAGCGGGCGTGGGGTATCGATGAGGTCCTCGGAGAGCACAAGGAACAACTCGAGCAACTGCGCGGCGAGGTCGAGGTTCTAGCCGGTGGCCCCCCCTGTCAGGGATTTAGCTTCGCGGGACGGAGAATAGAGGACGATCCCCGGAACCTACTCTTCAACAAGTATGTTGAAGTCGTTGAAGCTCTGCAGCCGAACGTGCTGGTCCTAGAAAACGTCCCGGGCATGCAGGTAGCCCATAAGAGTGGAGCCGTGGTTGACCTGCAATCGGGGCGCTCGCCGCGAAAGCAATCCTTTTACGAGAGGTTGGCTGATAGTCTCGATACCGCAGGTTATGTGGTGAAAGCCGAACTCTTGGATGCGTCCCGCTTCGGAGTACCGCAGAAGCGTTCCAGGCTTATCGCCATCGGCATACGAAAAGGTCTTTTGCCATTTCTTGCTGGCGGCATCGATCGCGTCTTTGCTTTGCTAGAAGAAGCACGGTGTCAGCAGCTGCGGGAACTCGGGGTAGGCGAGGTCATATCTGCCGCAGATGCGATCTCCGACCTGGAGATTGGAGATCGCCCAATGGTGCCCTGCACCGATGCCCAATCGCCGCGTGGTTTTTTCGAGGCCACGCCCCGCTCAGCTATGACGACCTACCAAGAGCTCATGCGTCAGGGCGCCTCGGGCACGCCTAACAGCATGCGGCTAGCGCGTCACCGAGATGAAGTTCGCCAAAGGTTTGCCCGGATACTCCTGGAATGTCGCAAGGGCGTCCGGATGAACGACGAGGCGCGCCTCGGATATGGTCTCAAGAAGCACCGAATATACCCCATGTCTCCAACTGAGCCGGCGCCAACGATTACGACTCTGCCTGACGATGTACTGCATTATTCAGAGCCAAGGATCCTTACGGTCCGAGAAAGTGCGCGCATTCAGTCGTTCCCTGATTGGTTTTTGTTTAAGGGCAAATACACAACAGGGGGCGACCGGCGGACACGCGAGTGCCCGCGGTATACTCAAGTCGGCAATGCCGTACCACCGTATCTGGCGCGTGTAATCGGGATGGCAGTATCGCAGGCGCTGAAGGAAATTGAGCTTGCGCAAGCGGACTTTGCAACAAGTGAGCTGCGCACCGTAGCGGCAGCGGAGTAGCGTGTGACTGAAGGTATGCTTGCACCGCGGTTTCCCGCGCAGCTTCTTGACTGGGCCGGCAACCGGTCAGGAGGCGTGCGCCGTCCCTTCGATGAGTCAAGTGGCCGGCCGGGAGAACGAGTTTTTAAGACGAACCTTCTGGCCAAGCTCGATCGGTGGTGCGCCGAAGTTGGCAGGGGGATCCCAGAGGCACCACGCGTGGTCCTGCTCGTAGGCGGTCCCGGCAACGGGAAGACCGAGGCGATCGAAACGACTATGGGATGGCTTGATGCCTCGCTTAACTGCGGGGGTGCCCTGTTAGGGGAACTCGCGAGCAGATTTAGTCCTACAGAAGGCAAGGTGCCTCGTTTAGTCTCCGTCGACGCCGGTCGACTAGCTCGGCCCCCACGCGGAGACATTGCACTGTCGATCGTGCAAGATGCCTCCGTTGTTGCCGGCGCCACGGGCAAGTCAGCAGCTGAGCTTTTGCTTCAGGAACTCGGTAGCGCGCTCGCCGACGGCGCGACCGGGCTGTATCTTTGCTGCGTAAACCGCGGTGTGCTAGACGACGCGCTTATATTGGCCGCGGAAACAGATCAGCCCGCATTGCGCACATTGCTGGAAAGGGTAACCCGGGCGGTCAGCCTTCTTCCCGACGCGCCGTCGTGCTGGCCCCTTGGGGGACACCCGGATATCGCCGTCTGGCCGATGGACATGGAGTCTCTGCTGGTTTCCACGGAAGACGGGGATCCGCCACCAGCTGAGCAGGTCCTCCGGCAAGCGATCCAAACGAGCTTGTGGCCCGCTTATGGCGAGTGCGAGGCTGGTCAGCGGTGCCCGTTCTGCACCAGCCGAGAACAGCTCTCGCACCCCCGCGAGCAAACAGGATTGCTCGCAATGTTGCGCTGGTATGAACTTGGTAGCGGAAAGCGCTGGAGCTTCCGTGAACTCTTTTCGCTGTTCTCGTATCTGCTCGCAGGCCACCGCCACGAGACGCGCGAGTCTGACCTCATGCCATGCGCCTGGGCCGCGAACTTGTCCGTTGCGGACGAGCAGGCCGTCCGCAAGGCCAAGCCGTCGTCGAGGACATCCTCGGCTATCTTCGAGCTAGTTGCTGCCCAGTACCATCATGCGCTGTTCCACCTTTGGGACCGAGAGGCCGGGCCGTCTTTGCTTAAGGACATCAAGGAGCTTGGGCTTCAAGACAACAACACCGCAATGGGATTGCACTGGTTCTTGAGCTCCAGACGATCTCCTTACCTGCCTACTATGATCGAAGGGGTATTGGACAGCTTCTCGGGCCTTCTCGACCCAGCTCTCGCTTCCCCCGACACCACTGTCGAGGTCAGTCGCAATACGAGCTACCGGCTCCGCGACATCGATACGCGCTTTAGCCGCTCAGTCGCCGAGGGCTTAGAGCATGTTCGCAAGTCACGAATCCTAACGGCGCTTGAGGTCGAGCTCCTGCGCCGACTGGCCGAGCTGGATACCTTTCTTTCTCGGCAGGATGTTCGCAAGAAGCGCCCCGTGACCGCGACCCGGATCCAAAGGATGGTGCGCGACTTCTCCTGCCGGCTGGTGCGTAGGTCAATCGGGGCTCGCACAATGACCGTTCTTGATGCCTCCGTCCTGCGTGAATTTCAGGCAGTCGTGGAAGACAAAAAAGACGACAGCCTGTTCGAAGTAGCACGTGAGATTGAGCTGTTGCTCAACAAAAACCAGGAGTTTGAGGTTTCCCTGACCACAACCTTTGGCCAGCCGCTTCCTCCTTCGAACGTGCAGGCATTGCTCGTCGTGCCGAGGCGGCATGTGCAGCCCGCTCACGCCGCCGCGGACGGGCGACCAGCGGCTCCATTGCGCTTTCTCGAGGTGGGAGAGGGTAATTCGGCGCAAGACGTTGCCTTGACCTATGACTTGTTCAAGGCGGTCAAGGATATCGAGCGAGGCATGTCCTATGCCTCCCTCCCGCGTTCAGTTCTCGCGCTACTCGACACCACAGGAGCACGCCTCGCTGGCCCAATCGTTCGGGATGTAAATGTTCTCCGTCGTGCCGAAATCCGGTTAGGCAGCGGCGTAACGATTGAGAAAAGGCGCTTAGGATTCGGTATGGTCGGCAGGAGCAACCGCCCATGAGCCTTGCGGACTTCCGGGACGCTCCTTGGGGCAAGTCGCATGCTGCTTATGGCAAAGGCGCGCTGGCAATGTCGCCAGCCCCGGAGTATGCGACGTCCGAAGTGGTCCTGTCATCTCTCTATCGGGTGATCGGGCTGCCCGGGGTAAACGAGCGTTCCGTGCCCCCGCAAGGCACCTGGCTGCAAGCGCGGATCAGGAACGCTCGCGAAAAGGCATCCAAACCATCCAACGGGACGCTCGATCCGGACGCTTTTGACACCCTGCTGAACGCGGTACTCGAGAGTCCCAAACGGTCGAACCAGTCCGCCAAACGCTTCCTGCAAGTCACACCTCTAGTGCCACAGCTGGCCCTGTTTTCAGGCTCGCCAAGGCTAGCAGGTAACCCGTGGACTCCCGGAACTCTGGTCCGACGAATGATCTGGCTGGGTTCACCAAACCGATCAGCAGCGGAAGAGACGTGGAAGTATTTGTTCGGAGCGCTTGCAGTCTGCGAGGATGACGACATCTTCGCCCGCTTCATTCAATCGGAGGTGGAGGCATGGCTGCCGGAGCCCAACTGGGAATTCGTGCCGGCTCCGCCTGAAGCGATGCCAGACTGCCCGGATGTAGGCGGCGGGGCGTTTCCTGCACGCCAGTTTGTGCAAGATCTCAATTCAGTCATCGCGGCAAAGGACCTCCTGACCCGGCGGCAGTGGACAAGCCTCCTTGAGGCCGTACTGCGCCTCGGAACAGTGGCACACGTCGTATGGCTCTGCGAGGTGCACTCGCGCGTCTGGACGTGCCTTTCTGAAGCGCTGAATGGTACTGGACCAAGATCCGCGGCCGACGCCCGTGCACGCATGTATCCTGATCGGTTTTCGTTTTTGCCGCTTTCGAACAAGCCGCTACCCGGAATCCGGGACAGCATCTCCCGTTACCTCACGGCCAGACTAGGAATCAACGCGACCCTTTGGGCTCTGGAGGAAGTCGGGGCGGCGCCAGCCAATGTGCTAGGATCTGCCAATGGACTAGCAGAGGTATGCGATCAGGTTCGTAGCTTTTGCACGGGCGCTCGCTCCTCGGAAATCCGCGATACGGTTGATGATCTTGTCGACCGTGAGACTAGAACGCTCCTATGCCGCAAGGGCATAGGGTCGAACATAAACGAGTTTGTCACCTACAGCCTTCAACAGCGCCAGACAGCCAACCCACGCCTCAGAGGCTATGATCAGGGATACCTGCTGCGCAAGCAAGGACCACACACAAATAGCCCATGGATTGTCTCGCCCGGCCCGGTCGCGATTATTGCCCTCGTTCATTGCTCGCTCGCTGGCGTCGCGGGTCCACGCTCGGTGCATAGGCTGGCGCAACACCTAGCCGAGTACGGCGTCGCGATGGACCATCGCGACATCCCCCAGAACGAGCTTGGCCACCAACTCCGGATGCTAGGTTTGGTTCTGGATAGCCCCGACGCTGAGAGCGGCATGCTGCTGGTCCCGCCATTCCGCCCAAACACCATTAAAGGGGCCACCGAATGAACAGGTTAGCATCGGCACTGGCAGATCGCATCCGATCGCGGATCGGTGCTAGCGCAACCAACGAAGACGCCCGCGAAATACGCCTGATATTCCTTGGGCCGCCGCACGAACTGATGTTTCAAGTTTTCGAAGATCTTACCAGGCAGCCGGATAGCATAGCGTTGAAAGACTTGCCGTTTCTCTTGCAAGTCCCGCGCGAAGAGCTTCCGGAGGGCAATCCAGCCGTTGGGGTATCTGGCTGGTGCGACGAGGATCACCTTCTTGATCTTCGCAACTTGCCAAGGTCAGCGAGCTTCGTCGCGCTCATACCCCCTGGCGAGCACAGCATCCTGTCGGTCGGCAGCACCACAGACAAGTTCGGCGTTGCTGAAAGCAACAACGGCGGGAACACGACTTTTGAAGCTTGGTGGGACGACAGCTTCATCCAAAGCCTTGTAGTGCAAGCGTTATCCCAGGCTGGCGTACCCGACGCGCTTGTCGAGGACGGCAGGCGGCTAGTGGAGGCTGCAGCGCGGGCTGCCGATGAAGTAGAAGCCGGGAACTCACCCCGCGAGGGCGCATGGCGGGTACTTTCGCGTCTGTTTTCCATCGATGCCGCCTCAGGTCTCCAGCCTGGCGTGGCCATCAGCCTTGCATGCGGCTTCCCGCCGATGCGCAACGGCGTGCTTGCTGCCAGGGAACAGATCGGAACACTCAAAAGTATTGCCGAGGCAATGTCAGAGGGCTTTCGAAGGAGCGTCGAGCGGCTGTCAGACGGCGCGAGTGATGAGGACCAGAGACATCTTGCGGCTTATCTGGACCACGTCCGCTCAGGTTGTGAGGTTGCCACTACGTTCGAACGGGCAACGCCTGCCTACTACCGCCCCGCAGGACAACTTGCCTTGCCGGCGGCGCCTGATTGGTGGGTCGCTCTCGACGTCGAGAAATGGACTGAATTGTTGGCAGAGGGATCGCCTGACGGCGATCCTGACGGTGACATCGCCATGATCTGCAGCAATTCGCTGGCGGCGCTAGGCAAGTCCATGCCCGTGATCGTGTCTGGTCAGGTAGATCTGCAGATAGAGACAAACGGCGGCGATCCAAATGGTGGTCGGATCGGGGTTAACCGTACGCCTGCTGCAGGCTATGGATTGATCGGGGACGTGGCCTCAGGCAGCGTCGAAACTCTATCCGACCCGACACCGCCAACCCACAAGCTGCCACTGACCTACAGGGCGATGGCGCAGGGCTTTAAGCCCGCGTCAATCAAAGTTGTTTCGCTCGCCACATGGCAACCAGGAATTGTTGTGGCCTGCCGGCTTGCCCGCAAGTTTTCACCACCTCGCAAACCCGCGAAGCGTGGCAGAGGCGCGGGAGCTGACTGGGAGGCAGGCCTCAGCGTGCCGGGACCTGGGCGGTACGAGTTGCTCGTTTTTGTTTCTCCTGGCGTTACTGTCGATGTGTCTGCCCGTGTCTCGGCCGATCAGGGAGATGGGAATGCAAGCACACCAACACTTGTCACCCTCCGGCAGGCAACGCCCGAAGTATACCGGTCGGAAATCGAAGCCGATGGCAACTGTCAGCTTGACCTGCATTTCTCGCGCCTTGGGAAAGATGGCAAACTCGCGCGCGAGATCTGCCGCACATTTATCACTTGTGATGATGTCCCAGAGGTGGGCTGCCGAAGCGAGTTCGAACGCCTAATCAAGGTTAACCGGCGCCAGTTGGAAGGCTTCGATGCCAAGGCTGTTATCACCGTGAACCGTGCCGTCAGATCAACGATGCTTCAAGACTGGATTCTTTCCCCTGAAGCGATCCGGTCGTCATACCAGCCGATTGTTCTGGCGGAAGACTATGGAGAGCACTGGTCGCCGCCCAACTGGAACACCGGCAGCGAACCAATACTCTCTCGCGGAGCGTTCATTCAAGACTCCCGTCCGGCGCCAGTTGAATTCAACCCTCCACCCGAATTTCTGGATGCCCGTGAGGAGATTGCGGAATACATTCGCGGCGACGGAGACCAGTCGGGAGTGTTCGAGACTGCACGATTGGGCGAGTGGGCGCTGCGTGACGATCAGTTTGCATCGGCAGTCGAAAAATACGTGGATGCCTACCATAGGTGGATCGCGTCAGATCCAGGGGTTGCTTGCTGGGCAGACGTCATAGCAATATCGAGTTTGGACCCCAGTGGGCGGAGCCTCGCGCGCGAACCGGTCGCAATCTTGCTCTCGCCCATGCATCCAATGCGCGTTGGCTGGCATGTCGCGGCCCAGCGCATCCTCGTCGAGGCGGACGAGGCTGGGAAACCTTGCCCAGCTGCAAGCGTCCTAGATCCCGATTGCGTGCCAGATATTCTGTCTCTCCACCTTCGGTCGCCCGCCGGTGTTGACCAGGTAAACTTTTTAGCGGTCGAGAACGGCACTGACTACTGGTCTGTTCTTTGGAACGGGCGAGAGCTAGAGAAGCTGCCGGAGCGCTCGCTGGCAGCACCTTTCGGCGATGTCTTCGGCATCAAAGTCGGGGGAATCTCTGTTGGGTTCAGTGCCGCGCAAGTCATGCGCGCCCTCGACGACGTGTCCGACTTGCTTTCGGCGAAGCCTGTCGTAGCAGTTGCAGTTTCAAGCGCGGGCGGAACTACGGATGCGTGCAATGAAGGGCTGGTGGAATGGTGCGCCTTCCGGTTTCAGGAGGATTCCCGGAGGCCAAGGAGTAGGGCCGTCGGCCCCAGGTTCGTAGAGGTGTTTGACGACCGCCCGCAAGGTTCACGGCCAGATGAGGCGACGCTCTCGAACCTGTCGGAGGACACCGGCAATAGTGTCCGGTGGTATTCCGGCCAACCCGAGGGCGCAGTACCGGACCTTGGCATCATCGCCCAGTTGGATATGTCTGAGCCCCGTTCAGAGAGCATGGACGGCCGTACGCCTCTCAGCGCTGGGGGGATGATAAGGCATCGCGTCAGAAGGCAACTGCCGGGTGCGTTCCTCGCCGAATCTCGTCAGTCAACTACATCCGAACCCACTGGCGATATTCTGCTCGACAAGGTGGCAGCCCTGCTTTCCGCGGTTGAGAACCTAGGGTCAATCCGTACGGGCTTGCAGTTCGCGCCAAACGTTCACGAGATCCAGCATATGCTCAGGGAGCGCCGTACCGACTTCGTCGCAGTGTCATCGGCGGCAATCGACCCAGCTTGCTTCCTCGGTGGCTGGCTCGAGGGTGCCTATCTTTGGGACTTCGACCTACCATCTTACTCCCATAGAGCGGGTGACACGAATGGCTACTACCTTTTGTCCCAGGTTACCGACGCGGACCGGGACTCGCTGTCGCTCGCGCTTGCGCGGCTACCTGGCTGCGACAAACTGGACCCAGAGAAAGTGCAGGACGTCCTTTTGGAGGTCGCGCGGCGCGGCATCCCGACCATAAAGGGCCTCGCGGGCGACGACAGCGGGGCAACGGGGGACCTCGGAATATTCGTGGGCGTGCGTCTCCTTCAGGACCGCTTCCGAGGCAACCCTCACACAGGCGACGGACTCTTACCTGTAATTGGGGGAACGGCCGAGGACGCCACCATTGCGATTGTCGTGCCCGTCGATCCGTTTCGCGGATACATTGGGGACCTTTGCCGGGCTCTCGGAAAGGAACGGGGCGACCTAACGCAACTTCGGCCAGACCTTGTCGTTGTTGGCATTGATCTCTCGGGCGGAAATGTCCGGGTTAAGGTCACGCCGATCGAAGTAAAATGCCGTCCAACTTCCCGTTTCAGCGCCAACGAGGCAGTCGAGGCGCTCGACCAAGCAAAAGCGCTGTCACACCTCCTGTCCGCAATGCAGCGCCACGACGAACAGCCCCGGCTGTGGGCCATTGCTTACCAGCACTTGCTTCTTTCGATGATCGGTTTTGGGCTGCGCGTGTACAGTCAACATCCTGACGTCGTCGGCCACACTGCACGATGGTCCGAGTTCCACGAGCGAATTGCCCGCGCAATCCTCGACGGAAGCAACTGCGTGGAGGTCGATACTCGCGGGCGACTGATCATTCTGGACGATAACCCCTCGAGCAAGCCGCAGGACTTCGACAACGATGGCTTTGAGGAGACCATAGTAATCGGTCGCGGGGACGCCGGTGAGGTAGTGGCTGGCGACCCGGCTGCGTTCTACGATACGGTTCGAGCGCGTCTGGACGACTGGCAGCTAATGCCAGGCTCAGGGCCCGAAGCTGAAACTAGGGCCGCCGCAGATGCTCCCGAGGAGGCAGCGCCTGCCGGGATTCAAGATAAGGTCGGGGTGACTAGTGAGGATCTCGAGGTCATGCCTTCGCCCGCCGAACCATTGCGCGGAGAAGGCGACCAACGCCCCCCAGAGCCCGTGAGCAAGGGTGTCATACTTGATGTCGGGAAGACGATCGATGGCTTTCGCCCCCGCGACCTCGAGCTGAACATATCGGACACTCGCCTCAACCAGCTCAACATCGGTGTAGTGGGCGACCTCGGCACTGGCAAAACACAGCTGCTGAAATCCCTGATCGCCCAAATCGCGTCGTCGGGTCCAGAGAACCGCGGGCATCCACCGAGATTCCTCATCTTCGACTACAAGCGGGACTACAGTAGCGACGACTTCGTCGCCGCCACTGGCGCCCGCGTCGTCCGGCCGCACCGCATACCCCTGAATCTATTCGACACTCGTACTAGCGGCGACGTCCCTGCACCGTGGTTTGATCGGTTCCGGTTCTTTGCCGATGTGCTCGGAAAGATCTATTCTGGGATTGGCACTGTGCAGCGTGACAAGCTGAAGCGTGCGGTCAAGGAAGCCTATGATGGAGCAGCTCCGGGCACTCCACCTACACTGCGCGAGGTGCACACCGCCTACCACGAAATTGTCGACGGTAAGCCCGACTCCCCGATGTCGATCATCGGCGACATGCTCGACATGGAGATTTTCGAGGAAGATCAATCAAAAACTGTACAGTTCGACACTTTCCTCGACGGAGTCGTCGTTATCGCGCTTGATGCTCTTGGTCAGGACGACCACAGCAAAAACATGCTCGTCGCCGTACTGCTGAACATGTTCTATGAGAACATGCTCCGGACCCCAAAGCGGCCCTTTCTTGGTAAGGATCCGCAGCTGCGAGCAATCGATTCCTACTTACTTGTCGACGAAGCCGACAACATCATGCGCTATGAGTTTGACGTGCTGAGAAAGCTACTGCTTCAGGGGCGTGAATTCGGGACCGGCGTCATCTTGGCCTCCCAGTACCTTCGGCATTTCAAGTCTGGTGGCACCGACTACCGGGAGCCACTGCTTACTTGGTTCATTCATAAAGTACCTAACGTAACGACCGCCGAACTGTCGGCTTTGGGCCTAACGGCTACCGCGGCCGAAATGGCGGAGCGCATAAAGGGACTGGGAAACCACCAATGCCTCTACAAGTCTTTCGATGGCCCAGGCGAATTCATAAGGGGCTACCCATTCTTCGAGCTCATACGGACCCGGGAAGCTGCTGAGCAGTAGGAAGACGCGGTGGTCGATTTCCTGAGCCCTTCGGAGCGATCGGAGCGCATGTCGCGGATCCGCTCGTCGAACACTGCGCCGGAAGTTGCGCTACGTCGCGCTATGCACGCCCTCGGCTTCAGGTTCAGGCTTCACAGCAAGGGCTTGCCAGGCAAGCCTGATATCGTCCTGCCGCGCTATAAGACTGTCATCTTCGTCCACGGCTGTTTCTGGCACCGCCATCGAGGCTGCAAGGTCGCCACCACGCCAAAGACCAATACTGAGTTTTGGGTAGAGAAGTTCGACCGAAATGTCGCGCGCGATGCGCGGACTAGGGAACAGCTCGAAAGGTTGGGATGGAGGGTAATCGTCGTCTGGGAGTGCGAGTTGAGGTCCGCAAATCAGGTGGCTGGGGCTGTGCGCAGAGTCGCGGATGAAATTTGCCCTGAACGATTCGTGGGAGCTCCGGCGGGAAACTAAGCCGTATCCATCTGAATGGCCCCTGAACCCCGGGCCTCGGCTAGGCGCGGGCCGCTCGCTGCTCCCACCAGTCCAATGGAAACGGTTCCAACATCCGTGCTAGCGTCACGTTCGGTCCTTTCCTACCGTCCAGAATCGCCTCGACGATGTCGGGCGCAAGAAGCGTCAGCCGCAAGACGCGGGTCATGTAAGATGGCGCAATCCCCTCGTGCTCGGCCAGTTCGGCGATGCTAGCGAACTCACCTGACCCGAGCATCCGCTTCCAGCGGAACGCGCGGGCCAACGCCTTGACCAGCGTGCTGTCTGTCCGCCGCGGTTGCGTGGCGCCCTCGGGCATCTGCATCTCCTTCCGCCCGCCACGCTTTACGATCCTGAATGGGACGTGGAGCGTGACAATCTCCGGGATCGGAGCCCTGAATAGCCCCTAGATTTCTGGACGCCTTCTTCCCTAATTTTGAGGCAAGGAGGCCATGATGGGGACCGGCAGTTTCAGTGACGATTTCAAGCGCGATGCAGTGGCGCAGATCACCGAGCGGGGTTACCCGGTTGCGGAGGTGTCGAAGCGGCTGGGTGTGAGCCAGCACTCGCTCTACGCATGGAAGAGGAAGTTCTCGAAGCCATCCGGTTCAACTGATGGCGATCAGGCGGCAGAGATCCGTCGCCTGAAGAAGGAGCTGGCGCGCGTCACCGAGGAGCGTGACATCCTAAAAAAAGCCACCGCGTATTTCGCCAGGGATGCAAAGTGAGATACGCGTTCGTTGCCGAGCATCGCCAGCAGTTCACGGTTCGGGCGATGTGTCGTTGCCTGTGCATCCAGCCCAGCGGTTTCTACGCCTGGCTGAAGACCCCCCTGAGCAGGCGAACTCGGGAAGACGCACGTCAGACCGAGCTTCTCAGCAAGGCCTGGAAGGAGAGCGGCAGGGTCTACGGCTATCGCAAGCTGCACGACGACCTTCTCGATCAGGGAGAGACCAGTTGCGCCAACCGCATCGCTCGTCTGGCAAAACTGGCCGGGATCAAGGCGCAGATCGGCTACAAGCGCCGGCCTGGCTCCTATGGCGGCAAGCCGTCGGTCGTCGTCGACAACACCCTTGCCCGGCAGTTCGATGTCGAAGCGCCGGACAGGGCGTGGGTGACTGACATCACCTACATCCGGACCCAGGAGGGCTTTGCCTATCTGGCGGTGGTGATCGATCTGTTTTCACGCCGCGTCATCGGCTGGTCACTGCAGAGCCGCCAGACCACCGATGTCGTGTTGCAGGCATTGCTGATGGCGGTGTGGCGTCGAAAGCCCAAGAGCAGGGTTCTGGTCCATTCCGATCAGGGATCGCAGTTCACCAGCATGGACTGGGCAGCGTTCCTGAAGCACCACAATCTTGAGCACTCGATGAGCCGTCGCGGCAACTGCCACGACAATGCCGTGGCGGAGAGCTTCTTCAATCTCCTCAAGTGTGCACTTAACCTTCTTTCCGTGCTATCGTTGGAAAGGAGGAAGATCCCATGGGACAATCATCAACAGCAAGGCAGGCCTCGCCTCGTGATGCCGCCAGCAAGGTGGCGCAGCAGCGTTTGAGCGTGCTTGAGCTGGCGAGGGAACTCGGCAACGTCGCCGAGGCCTGCCGTCAGCGAGGCATGGACCGGACCAGCTTCTACGAGTGGAAGCGCCGGTTTCAGACGCAAGGGTTCGACGGGCTGAAGGACCTGCCGCCGATCCACAAGAGCCATCCGCAGACGACGGCGCCCGAGGTGGTGGACAGGATCAAGGAGCTTGCGCTGGCGCATCCCGCCTATGGCTGTAATCGGCACGAGGCGATGCTGGCGCTGGAAGGTGTCCGGGTGTCGTCGATCACCATCCAGAAGATCCTCAACGAAAGCGGCCTCGGCACCAAGGTCGAGCGCTGGCTGGCGCTGGAGGCACAGAACGCCGAGACGGCCATCGAGATCACGCCCGAACAGGCCGCCTTCCTGGAGAAGCTGAACCCCTGCTTCCGGGAAAGGCACGTGGAATCAAGCGCGCCGGGCGAGCTCCTGTCGGCCGACACGTTCTTCGTGGGCAGTCTCAAGGGCGTCGGCAAGGTCTATCTGCACGCCGTGGTCGATACCTTCGGCAGCTACGCCTTCGGCTTCCTGCACGTCTCCAAGCAGCCCGAGGCGGCGGTCGCAGTACTGCACAACGACGTGCTGCCCTTCTACCGCCATCTCGATTTGCCGGTGAAAGCCGTGCTGACCGACAATGGCCGCGAGTTCTGCGGGACGGACCGGCATCCTTACGAGCTCTATCTCGACCTCAATGGCATCGAGCACCGCCGCACGAAGGTGAAGACGCCAAAGACCAACGGCTTCGTCGAGCGCTTCAACGGCACGGTGCTGGACGAGTTCTTCCGGGTGAAGATGCGCGAGACTTTCTACGAGACCGTCGAAGCCCTGCAGGCCGATCTCGACGCCTGGCTCGTCCACTACAACACAGAGCGCCCGCATCTGGGCTACCGCAACCAAGGCAGACGGCCTGTCGAAACCGTCATGTCATTCGTTAGCCAAGAAGGTTAAGTGGACAGCTCAAGCGCGAGCGGATACGGCGCAGGACCTACCGAACACGCGAGGAGGCAAGGCAGGACGTGTTCGACTACATCGAGATGTTCTACAATCCAAAGCGAAAGCACGTCAGGAACGGGATGCTGTCACCCGTCGAGTTCGAACGGCAGCACGAAATGTAACCCGAGGGTGTCCACAAAAGTCGGGGCTATTCACTCCTTTCCGACGATAGCACGGAAAGAAGGTTAAGTGCACACCTCAATCAAGTTAGTGCACCTTGAGCGCAGCTTGCTCCCCGAGACCGTTTTCGATCCCGACACGAATGCCATTATCGCAAAGCGTCCTAAGGAATATGATCCACCGCCACGCTAACCCGCTACCAGGCGGATGAGCCACGCCGGACGTATGCAAACCTTTCCACGTTTCTGCTACTATCTTAGCCTGATTTGACCTTCGGCTGCCCTCTCTCGTTCAAGCCGTTTAGCTCTTTCGGCTTGCTCTAAGCGAGCACTCCATTCGTTATGCGCGACCGGATCACTTAGAATAATTTTAAGTCCGCTGACCCGATTTCCATCGAGGTTGACGAAAACACGTAGGAGCGGTTGCGTTAGCCCGATTTGACCTACGTTAGGAGCGACAGATAACAGGCTATTTCTCTTTGATGGGTCGATATTACTAATTTCGGGCGTCCAAATAAACAAGGGCAGAGGGCTAAAGGGCGGGATCTCTACCTGCATACCATCGGGCCATTTGCTTGGCGCACCCACTCGAGAAATAGAAGATTTTTCAATATTAAAATTATATATAGGATTCATAATCTTTGCAGAAGGCTCACCAAAATTCTTTATCAGCAAATTTTCGATTACACTAATGTCAATTGACGTTTCAAAAAATTGATCAAGTGTAATAGATATAGAATGAAACGTCGAACCTTTAGACATAAGAAAGGCCGAGTATCGCGTACATACCCGGCCGTGCTCTTTGAACCTCAAGGCTTCGCATTCAGCGGTTCCTGCCGATACTCTCACATAAGGAATGGGCGATTCGCCCAATGCCCCCAAAAGTCGGCGTTCGGCGGTCGGCCTTAGATCATCAGGAAGCGCGCTGATTATCTCTGCATCGGTCATTCCAAGTTTTGTGTTTGTAACGGAAAAATCGGCTGCTGCAGCGGAGATCGGAGTCAGCGCCAGTAAGATGATGGCTAATCCTTTGAGCACGCGAACCTCGAAACGGAGATGAAGTTCTCAACTGCTACCAAATCCCGGGTCTCATTGGAATGAAGGCCGACCTCATGAATGGCGATTTTGGTTCACATCAGTAGCCTTTCCCCGCATAGCATGCTGGTGGCTTCGCTAATTTGCCAATCTGTCGGCTGAGCTACTCCCCGTCTCTTGGACAGATTTTCGGGTGATTTAAGCTACTGCCTGCACCTGCTGATCGGTTTCGATGGTGTTGAAGTAAACCACGGCGGGCGGCTGTCCGCTATGGGCGGTGTGAGGCCGCTGGTGATTGTAGAAGGTGATCCAGCGGCCGATGCCAGCCTTTGCCTGAGAGCCGGTCTCCCAAGCGTGCAGATAGACGCATTCATACTTCAGGGATCGCCACAGGCGCTCGATGACGATGTTGTCGAGGCAGCGCCCCTTGCCATCCATCGAGATCCGGGTGCCGACCCGTTTCAGCCGATCGGTCCAAGCGAAGGACGTGAACTGGCTGCCCTGATCCGTGTTCATGATCTCGGGTAGGCCAAACTTGTGGATTGCTTCGTTCAGCGCTTCGACGCAGAAGTCGGCCTCCAGCGTGTTCGAGATGCGCCAGGCCAGCACCTTGCGCGTGAACCAGTCCATGACGGCCACCAGATAGAGAAAGCCCCGGCGCATGGGCAGATAGGTGATGTCGGCGCACCAGACATGATTAGGCCGCTCCACCCGCAGCCCGCCCAGCAGATAGGGATAGGTTTTGTGCCCCTTCGCGGGCCGGCTGGTATCGGGCTTCTGGTAGATCGGCATCAGGCGCATGAGCCGCATCAGCCGCCGGATGCGCTTCTGATTCACGGCATGGCCCTCGTTCTGCAGGTGCCAGGTCATCTGCCGAACGCCGTAGAACGGGGTTTCGAGGAACTGCTGATCGATCACCCGCATCAGGGCGAGGTTCATCGCCGTCTCGCCCTGCGGTTCGTAGTAGAACGACGAGCGCGAGATCGACAGCAGGCGGCATTGCGCGCCCACCGACAAGGCAGGATGGTTCTTCTCGATCATCCCGCGCCTCACTTGCCGGTCCAGGGCTTGAGCTTTCGTGACAAAAGATCGTTGGCCACAGCCAGCTCCCCAATCTTTGCGTGCAGCGCCCGCACCGTATCCTCATCAACCTCAGGGGCCTTCTTGCCGCCCCGCTCGAAGATGTCCGCCGCGCCGTCCAGCAACGCCTTCTTCCACTGGTGGATCATCGTCGGATGTACACCGTATTCGGCGGCTAGTTCCGATACCGTGCGCTCGCCCTTCAAGGCCTCCAGCGCCACGCGGGCCTTGAACCCCGCATCATGGTTCCTGCGTTTCTTCATATCCTGATCTCCTCGCTCTTGGAGACCAGCAGACGTCAGATCGTAGCTTCCGTCACTGTCCGATTTTTGGGGAGCAGCTCACTACGCCTGGAAGAAAAAGGTCTCCAAGCCATCAGGGGATGGCGATCAGGCGGGCAGAGTCCGTCGTCTGAAGAAAGAGCGACACGCGTCGCCGAGAACCGTTCTGCGCGAACCGGAATGTTTGTGCTATGGGACAATGGAACCGACAACGCCATGATGCAGGCACCGGCGTCAACCCGATCCCCTGTCCCCGACGATGACCGCACCGACCTATGCCACCCCGACCGACGACCAGGTGAGCTGGCGGGATTCCACGCCACAACCGGGGCGGCTGCCGGTTCATCTCGTGGCCTTCGTCCAGAGCGGTGTCGCGCCGATCCTCGGCGTGAAGGGCATCGACGACCGTCCGCTGGTCGGGTCGGGCGTTGCCTGCCGGGTGCGCGAGATGAGTGTGGTGCGGCTGTTCCTGGACTGCGCCCGCAACGCCCCGCTTCTGGCCGCGGTGGAGGCCGGCAGCGCCGTTGCCGCGACCTTCTCTAGCGCGCGCGATCACCGGTCGATCCAGATCAAGGCCGCCTCCGCCCGTCTTGACTCGCCCGAGTCCGAAGACCTGTCGGAGATTGCCCGGCAATGCGCGATCCTGCGGCACGAACTGGTCACGCTGAGCTATACCCCGGGACAGGCCCGCGACTACACCGCCTACGATCCGGGCGGGTTGGCGGTTGTGGAGTTCAGGCCCGAGCGCGTTTTTACCCAGACGCCTGGTCCCGGCGCCGGGGCGGAGTTGCGGCGATGAGCCCCTGTGGCTTGCGCGCCCTGCGCGGCGCGATGGAGGGGGTCGCGGCCTCGCTCCTGTGCACCTGCGATGCCGAGGGGCAGCCCAATGTCTCGATGATCAGCCAGGTGTACTGGGTGGATGACGACCACGTGGCCCTGTCCTGGCAGTTCTTCAACAAGACGCGGACGAACCTGCTGGCCACCGGAAAGGCTTGTGTCGAGATCTTCGATCCCCTGACCCATGCCCGCCACCGCCTGCATCTCGATCATGTCGAGACGCGCACGGAAGGCCCGCTGTTCGAGATGATGAAGTCGCGACTGGCGGGCATTGCCTCCCATCACGGGCTCGAGGGCGTCTTCCGGCTGCTCGGGGCCGATGTCTTCCGCGTGGCGGGGATCGAACAGCTGACGGCGCCTGCCGTGCCGGCCGAGCAGCCTGCGCGGCCCCTGCTTTCGGCCGCCCGCTCCTGCATCGAAGATCTCGCGCGCTGCCGAGACTTCGACGAACTGGCCGACAGGGTGCTGGATGGCGTGGTCCGGCATCTGCACATCGAGCACACGATCCTGCTGATGGCCGAGGGCGACGGGCGGCTGTTCGCCATTGGTTCGCGCGGCTATGCCGCCTCCGGCGTTGGAGCCGAGATCCTGCGAGGCGAAGGGGTGATCGGCGTTGCCGCGCGCGAAGCGGTGCCGATCCGCATCGGCCATCTGAGCGCGGACTACCGCTATGGTGCAGCGCTCGGGGCGGCGGCGCGGCAGGCGGGCCTGATCGCCGGGGAACCGCACGGCGTTCCGTTTCCCGGCCTCGGCGATCCGCACAGTCAGATCGCCGTGCCGATCCTGTCGGCGGGCCGTGTGCTGGGCGTGCTGTTCTGCGAATCGCCCGAGATCATGCGGTTCGACCATGAGGACGAGGACGCGCTGGTCCTGCTTGCGAGCTACTTCGGGGCACAGGCGAGCCTGCTCGGCGAGGAGGAGGCCGGGTCGCCCGATGGGCCGACCCCATCCCCGGCCGCATCCCCGGCCGCACCGGCGAGCTGTGTCACCGTGCGCCGCTACCCGCGCGACGACAGCCTGTTCCTCGACGATGACTATCTCATCAAGGGCGTCGCGGGGGCGATCCTCTGGCGACTTCTGCGCCAGAACGCAGAGACCGGGCGCACCGAATTCTCCACGCGCGAGCTGCGGCTCGACCGGTCGCTGAAGCTGCCCGACCATGCCGAGAACCTGGATGCCCGGCTCGTCCTGTTGCGCCGGAGGCTGGAGGAGCGCGGCGCCTGCCTGCGGATCGAGAGAAGCGGCCGCGGCCGGTTCCGGCTGGTCGCCACCTGCGGGATCGCGCTGATGGACATGGATCACGAGGGCTCCCCCGCGGCCTGAGAGCCGCTCGGTTTAGCAATCTTTTACGATTTCCTGCCGGGAGACTTAGCAAGCCCGTCCCCGTCGGATCGTCTATCAGTCCGTCCAGGCCAGATCCGGCAGCTCAGCTCTGTCCGGAAACGCCGCACAACCCACGCCAGAGTCAGTGCCGCGCGCACCGCAGGCAAGAGGATCGGGCCGGACACCCGCCGGGACAGGACAAACATGACCATTGACGCTCTGAAGCGCCGGATCTCCGGCGCCGTCGTTACCGCCATCGAACCCGGCTTCGGCGCCGAACACGACGCGCTGATCTGGAACGGTCGCAAGCCTGCGCCACGCGCCCGGCTGATCGTGCGCGCCGCTTCGGCCGCCGACGTGCAGGAGGCCGTGGGCTTCGCCGCCGCCCACGGCCTGACGGTTTCGCCGCGCGGCGGCGGACATCATCTCACCGGCATCGCGGCAAGGGCCGACATGGTGATCGACCTGGGCGCGCTGAAGGGACTCCAGATCGACACCGCCGCCCGCAGCGCACGGGTCGAGCCGGCGGTCACCAACGTCGAGATGGCGACCGCCCTGGACCAGAAGGGGCTGGCCTTTCCGCTCGGCCATTGCGGCAGCGTGCCGATGAGCGGCTATTTGCTCGGCGGCGGCGTCGGCTGGAACGGCGGCGCCTGGGGCTTTGCCTGCGGCCTCGTCACCTCGGCCGAGGTCGTGCTGGTCGACGGCCGCCGCGTCACCGCCTCGGCAACCGAAAACCCGGAGGTCTTCTGGGCTCTGCGGGGCGCGGGGCCTGGCTTCTTCGGGATCGTCACCGCCTACCGGCTCGACCTGATGCCCGCGCCCGCCGTGATCGAGACCGTGATCCGCGTGTATCCCGGGGCGATGGCCGCCGAGATCGCCTCCTGGGCCGAGACCATGATGGCCAAGGTGCCCGCCTCGGTCGAGTTCACCGCCAAGGTGGCGACCGGTCCCGCCGGCCCGATGGTCGCCGCCATCGCCACCGCCTTTGCCGACAGTGCCGATGCCGCGCGTGCCGTGCATGAGGGCCTTGCGGTCGGCGCGCCGTCCGCGCTCGACGTGATCGGGCCGATGCAGGCGCCGATGGCGGGGCTTTATCAGGCCACCGATCCCTCGGTGCCCGTCGGCCGGCGCTACCGGGTGGATTCGGTCTGGTCCGACGCTGACCTCGGCGCGATCCTCGCTCGCACGGTCGACGCGATGGCGCATGCCCCGTCGGCCGAGACTTTCGCGGTCCTCACCCTGAGGCCGAACGCTGTGCCGATGCCGTCCGACGCCGCGCTTTCCCGGTCTGGACGGATCTTCGGTGCCGTCTATGGCCTGTGGCCGGACGCGGCCGACGACGAGCGGAACGCGGTCTGGCTGCATGGGCTGATCGGGGACCTCTCGCCGCTCTGCAGCGGCACCTATGTCGGCCTGTGCGACCTGGACCGTCCCGGCGGCCATCTTCCCACTCACTCCGATGCGGCTGCGCGCCGGCTTGCGGATCTGCGCAGGCGCTTCGACCCCCGTACCCTGTTCACCCCCGCCCGGGCGGCGTCGGCGCTGGCCGCCGAATGACCCGCGGGCCAAAGGGGGACTTCCCCCGGAAAGGACGATCACGATGAAATCCGAAGTATTCCCGCTCCTTATGCTTGCAAGCCTCGCCACTGCACCCGCGCTGGCTGGGGATCCCTCCACCGATCTGATCGAGCGCGGGAAATACCTTGCCACCATCATGGATTGCGCCGGATGCCACATGCCGCGGGGCAACGATGGCACACCGGTCGTGGAGGCGGGCCTGTCCGGCGGCACGGTCGGCTTCGAGATCCCCGGCCTCGGCATTTTCTGGCCACCGAACCTGACGCCCGACCCCTCGGGCCTCGGCGGCTGGACCGATGCCGAGATCGCTGCGGCGATCACCGGCGGCGTCGCCCGCGACGGACGCATGCTGGCGCCGGCCATGCCCTGGCCGTCCTATGCCGCGCTCGCACCGGAAGACCTGCACGCTCTGGTCGCCTACCTGCGCGCGCTTCCGCCTGTCAAGACGCCCCGGCTCGACCCGGTCACCGAAGCCGCGGCGGCACCGGCCCCCTTCTACCGGGTGGCCCTGCCGCAGAACTGATCACGCAGAGCGGCCCCGATGCGTCCCGGCATGCCTGACCGCCTCGCCGGCTCTGCGACATCGTCGAAACCGACGAGGACGGTCGGCCCCCAAAGGCCCGCGTTTGAAAGGCACGCAAACGCCGGCTCGGGACGGCTGCGCCAGCTGGAAAGCCAGGCCGTCTCGGGCCAGTTCCCGTCGCGCAAGGGGCTTTGGAGCCCCGATCACAGGCCCGCCCCAGGGGGAGGCGAGGTCGCCGGTCTGTCGACCGGAGAAACAGGAAGTCTCAAGCGCGCCTCGAAACCCGACGTCTGGCCGGGGCGGGGCGATGTCAGGATCAGACGACTGCCGATGCGCGCCGCTATGGCCGCGACGATGGCGAGCCCGAGGCCGCTGCCGTCCGTGTCCGTCCCCGCGCGCTCGAAACGGCCTGTCAGGCGCGAGAGCGTCCCCTCGCGCACGATCGGCCCAGCATTGGCCACGGTGAACATCCCGTCCTCGGACAAGGACACGTCGACAGGGGCGCTCTTCAGGCCGTGCCGCAGCGCGTTCTCCACCAGGTTCCGGCACAGGATGCCGAAAGCGTCGGGATCGAGATCGGACATCACCGGACCCTCCGGCACCGTCAAGACGATGCGGTCCGTCCCGGTCGTGCGCGCCAGGTCCTCGGTGACGATGCGCGCCGCGGTTCGCAGGTCCGATGTCCAATCCAGCCTCAGACGCCCGCCTTCGGCGCGTGCGAGTTGCATGAGGCGTTCGGAGAGCCGCGTGAGCCGCCTCAGCGTGGCCTCGATGTCGGCCGCCCGCGACCTGGCCGCCGGATCGCCGGTTTCCGACCTGAGGCGCTGTGCCTGAGCGATGGCGCCGGCGAGCGGCGTACGCAGCTCGTGCGCCGCGTTGGCGGCAAAGCTGCGTTCGGCCTCGAACGTCGCCTTCAGGCGGTCGAGCAGTCCGTTCAGGGTGACCGCGACAGGCGCGATCTCCGACGGGATGCCTTCGGCCGGAACCGGCGACAGATCCTGAGCGTTGCGGGCGTCAAGCCGGTCGCGAAAGCGTCGCAGCGGAGCGAAGCTCGCCCTTACGGCGAGAACGATCGACAGCAGCGCAAGAGGCATTACGATCAGCAGGGGGAGCCCCAGACCCATCTGAATCTCGCGCGCGACCGCCGCGCGCCGGTCCAGCGGCTCGGCCACCGTGATCCGGATGGTGCCCTGCAGCGCATCGTCGTTGAACAGCCGGTGTGTCGCGGTTTGGCGGAAGCCCAGTCCGTCATAGTCGGGGAAAACAGAAGGGTCGGCAGCGTGAGACTGCAGCAGGATGCGCCCGTCGGCGTCGCGAACAATGTAGGTGAAGAACTCGTCGTGCGTGCGGATCGCGCCAAGCCGTTGGGTGACGCCATCGTCCTCGCGTCCGACCACGTCCACGACGGCCAATGGAAGCAACCGCTGCGCGGTTTCCTGCAACGCGGAATCGAAGACTTCGTCCATCTCGTTTCGCACGATCACGGCCGTCACGGAGGCGGCCGCGATCCACAGCACGGTCAGCAGGACGCCGAGCGTGAGCCCCAGCCGGGCCTGCAGGCTTCGGGGCAGTCTCATGGCTTTCCCAACCGGTAGCCGAGCCCGCGTTCAGTCTCTATGACCTGCGGCCCCAGCTTCTTGCGCAGGCGGCTGACATGGACTTCGATGGTGTTGCTCTCCACCTCCGCGTCGAAGGCGTAGAGCTTTTCCTCAAGCTGCGTCTTGGACAGAAGCTGGCCCGGGCGAGACACGAACGCCTCGAACAGCGCCCATTCCCGCGCGGTCAACTGGACCGGTTTGCCGTCACGACGGATGCTTCGCGCGGCCAGGTCGATCTCCAGCGGGCCATGGGTGACGATCGGGTTGGGGTTGCCGCTGTAACGCCGCGCGACCGAGCCGATCCGGGCTGAGAGTTCGGCGAGGTCGAAGGGCTTCACGAGGTAGTCGTCCGCGCCGGCGTTCAGCCCCTCGATCCGGTCCGACACTTGGTCGAGCGCGGTGAGGATCATGACCGGCGTCACGTCGCCACGCGCGCGGAGACTCTTCAGAAAGCCGATGCCGCGGCCGTCCGGCAGCATCAGATCCAGCAGGATGAGATCGTAGGCCGTGCCGATCATCGCATCGCCGGCCGCATCCAGGCGGGTGACCCAGTCCACCGAATGGCCGTCAGCCGCGACCTGGTCCCGCACCGCGGCTCCCAGTACCGTGTCGTCCTCGATCAGCAAGATGCGCATGGCCGTCCCCGTTCACACTCAGATGACCGTCCATGATCCCTTCGGCTGACACAAAGCTGACGTTGCCCGGTCCAAGGCTTCAGGCTCCCGTCAGCTTCGCTGCGCATGAATTGCATCAAGATGGCCGCATCGGGGAGTTTGGCCCATGAAAATGACACTGACAATTCTCGGCTTTCTGGCGCTCCTTCCGGCCGGAACCGCGCTCGCCGACGACGACTGCTTCGTGCCCATGGCGGACTGGCAGCCGCGGGATGCCGTTGCGCGGCTGGCGGAACAGAACGGCTGGACCGTGCGCCGCATCAAGATCGACGATGGCTGCTATGAGATCGACGGCCGCGATGCCAATGGTCGCCGGATCGAGGTGACGGTTCATCCCGGAACGCTTCAGGTGATCAAGGTCGACTACGAGGACGAAGACGACGATCGCCGTCGCACCGGCGGTCGGGGAGGTCGAGGCGGTGACTGAGGCGCGCGTGCATGACACGGCACCGCCGGAGGCCGGGACGCGCACGGTGCGCGTCTGGGATCCTCTGGTGCGCGTCTTTCACTGGGCGCTGGTGGCAGCTTTCGCGACGGCATGGCTCACCGCCGACGAACTCCAGCCGGTGCACGAGATCGCCGGCTATGCGGTTGCGGGGCTCGTGACCTTTCGCCTCATCTGGGGTGTCGTCGGCAGCCGCTATGCGCGGTTCGCCCAGTTCCTGAAAGGTCCCCGAGACACCCTCGCGTATCTCGGCGCCATGGCACGAGGACGGGAACCGCGCTATCTCGGCCACAATCCGGCAGGTGCCGCGATGGTCGTTGCGCTGCTCGTCACCCTTTCCGGCACCGCCTTCACCGGCTGGTTGATGGAAGAGCCGGGCCGCGTGGCGATGTCCCGGGCCATGCCGCAGATCATGGCACCGGCATGGGCCGACGAGGACGGCGAGGAATACGGAGAGCGCGGCGAAGTGGAAGGTCCGTTGAAGGAGATCCACGAGACGTTGGCAAACCTGATGCTGCTCCTCGCCGTGCTGCATGTGGGGGGCGTGGTGCTCGCGTCCTTCCGCCATCGCGAAAACCTGGCCCGTGCCATGATCACCGGAGACAAACGCGCGCTCGGACCCGGCGATATCCCCTGACCACGCCAGATCGGTCTCCCAAGGCCGACTGTCCCTTCGGCTCGATCGGCCCCGCCTCCGTGGCGGGGCTTTTCGTTCCTGACGGCAAGCTGAAGCGGGAAACGTTGCCCCGTCAGGTAGCCCTCAGGTTGCCGCTCCAAAGTGGCGGAAGCAGACCAAAGGAGACCCTGCCATGAGAAAGACTCTCGCCCTTCTTGTTGCGTCCACAGCCCTGACCGCTGCCATCGGCGTGCCGGCCTGGAGCGCGATGCGTGCACCCGTCAATGGGGAGGCTCGGCCTTTCGCCGTGCTCTTCGAAGACGTGGCGCAATCGCTGCCGATCATTCTGGCCAGCAACGATGACGACGATGATGACCGCCGCTACCGGAAGACATCGCGGCGCGGCCATGACGACGACGACGACGACGATGACGACGATGACGACCACGACCGCCGGCGCGGCGCTCGCAATCCGGCGCCTGCCGGCACGGTCGCACCGCCGCAGAACGGGTTGTTCGGGAACGGCAGCCGACCGCAGGTCAAGGTCAACTGAATCCCGTCGGCCGCACCTCCAACGAAGGATCCTTCCGATGAAATCAATTCTCGCAGCGCTTGCGCTGACGACGGCGCTTACGCTTCCCGGTGTCGCGATGGCGCGCCCCGTCACGCTTACGACCATGCTCACCCCTTATGGCGGCGACGGCGCCTATCTGGCGCTCTACGTCACCGACGCCTCCGGGACCTACGTGGGCAGCCTCTGGATGGCCGGTGGCAAGTCGAAATACTACGAGCACCTGACCGACTGGTACCGTGCCACGGGCGGCGACCCGGCGCAGATCAACGGCATCACCGGTGCCAGCGTCGGGGCAGGTCGGACGCTTGAGATCACGCTCGATCTCGCCGATGCGCTGTTCGACGCCGGCTATACGCTGCACATCGACGCCGCCGTCGAGAACATGCGCGACAGTCCGAACGAGGTCGCCGTGCCGCTGACGACGGACGGCGCGGGCACTCCTGTGAAGGGGCGCCGTTACGTCGCCAGTTTCACCTACGACATGTAAGGAGGCAGGGTCATGATCCGCGCTCTTCATCGCTGGCCGGGGATCGTGGCCCTGGCTTTCGTCACCGTCCTGACGCTGAGCGGAGCCGTGCTGTCGGTCTTCCCGGCGGCCGAGCGTCTCGCTGCGCCGCAGGCCGATGCAGGGCTGAGCGTGGTCGAACTGGCCACGCGCATCCAGTCCGCCTATCCCGGCGTCGAGCAGATCCGCCGCGCGCCCTCGGGGCGGATCACCGCCTACTGGTTCGATCAGGGCGCGCCCGGCGCCGCCGTGATCGACCCGGCGACCGGGCAGGGCATTACCTCGGCCGACCCCAATCCGGTCGAACGCTGGTTCACCAATCTGCACCGCTCGCTGTTCCTCGGCGACAGCGGGCGCATCGCCATGGCAGCGGGCGCGGCCGCAATGCTGATGCTGTCGTTCTCGGGCGCGGCGCTGATCGCCCGGCGGGCGGGCGGCTGGCGGCGCTGGTTCGCCCCCCTGCGCGGGCCACTGACAGGCCGACTGCATGTCGAGATTGCGAGGATGGCGTTTCTGGGCCTCGTTCTTTCCTCGGGCACTGCCTTGTGGATGACAGCCTCCACCTTCGACCTGCTGCCCGCCGGCGCGGCCAAGCCGTCCTTTCCGGCCACGGTCAGCGGCGAGACCGGCGTCGCGCTCGCCGAGATGGCGATGCTTAACGACATCCCGGTGGCAGACCTGCGCGAACTGAGCTTCCCCTATCCCGGCGACAGAACCGACGTCTTCACGCTGAAGACCGACCGGGGCAGCGGCTATCTCGACCAGGGCACCGGGGCGCTGCTGGCTTGGACCGACCTGAGCGCGTGGGAGCGCGTCTCGGAAACCATCTACATGCTGCACACCGGACAGGGCGCCGCCGTGCTGGGGCTGGTCCTGGGGCTCATGGCGCTCGCTGTGCCGGCGATGGGCGCAACGGGTGTGCTGATTTGGCTTGCGGGACGGCGCGGTCGGCCGGGCATCCGCGGCAACCAGCCGGCCGATCGCGCCGAGACGATTCTGCTCGTCGGCAGCGAGGGCGGCACCACCTGGGGCTTTGCTGCGACGCTGCATGGCGCCCTGACCAAGGCCGGGCGGAGCGTCCACGCCGCGCCGATGTCGGCCTTCGCGCCCGATCGCTATGTGCGTGCGCAACGGATCATCGTGCTGGCCGCCACCTATGGCGCCGGCGACGCACCGGCGTCTGCCAGAGGATTCCTCGAACGACTGGCGACACTCGACCGCGCGCCCGCCGCGCCCCTGGTCGTGCTCGGCTTCGGCGACCGCAGCTTTCCGGCCTACTGCGCCTTCGCCAGGGATGTCGCGGCAGCGGCCGAGGCGAAGGGCTGGCCCGAGCTCATGCCTTTCGACACCATCGACCGCCAGTCGCCGCAGGATTTCGCCCGCTGGGGCCGCGCGCTCGGCGAGGCGCTTGGGATCCCCCTGGAATTGTCGCACCAGCCTGTCCTGCCGAAAACCGAAACGCTGACCCTCGTCTCGCGCCGGGACTACGGCGCCGAGGTGCAGGCCCCGACCGCGATCCTCCGTTTCGCCCTGCCACGCGCGACGCTTTGGCCGCGGCTGGCCGGGACGGGCTTTGCCCGCTTCGACGCGGGCGACCTGATAGGCGTCCTGCCCGAGGGGTCGCCGGTTCCGCGCCTCTACTCGCTCGCCTCGGCACGCCGGGACGGGTTCATCGAGATCGTGGTGAAGAAGCATCCGGGCGGGCTGTGTTCCGGCCGGCTCACCGCGCTCGAGCCTGGCGACACTGTTGCCGCCTTCCTGCGCCGCAATCCGGATTTCCAGCCGGGGCGGGGACGGGCGCCGCTCATCCTGATCGGCGCGGGCACCGGCATCGGTCCGCTCGCCGGCTTCGTGCGCGGCAATGCCCGGCGGCGCCCGATCCATCTCTTCTTCGGGATGCGCCATCCCGACAGCGATTTTCTCTACGGCGAGGAGATGCCGGGCTGGCAGGCCGACGGTCGCCTTTCCGGGCTCGCCACGGCGGTGTCGCGCGGGGCGCAGCCCCATTACGTGCAGGATGCGCTGCGGGCCGAAGCCGCTCTGGTCGCCCGGTTGATCCGTGACGGTGCCCGCGTCATGGTCTGTGGTGGGCGCGACATGGCCGCCGGCGTCGCCGATGCGCTGGCCGAGATCCTCGCTCCGGCTGGCCTAACGCCCGCGGTGCTGAAGACGCAGGGGCGCTATGTCGAAGATGTCTACTGACCTGGTGCGCCACACCCTGAACGGCCCGACCATGGGCACCCGCTGGTCGGCGTTGGTCTTCGTGCCAGCGGACTTCGATCCGCTGCCTGTCCGTGCCGCCTTGCAGGGAGCCGTCGACGAGGTCGATGCGCAGATGTCCACCTGGAACCCCGGCAGCGACCTGATGAACCTCAACGCGGCGCCCGTGGGCGAATGGGTGGCGGTGCCGGATCGGCTGAGGCACGTTTTGCGGCTCGGCCTTGAGATCGGGCGCGCTTCGGGCGGCGCCTTCGATGTCGGGTTGGGCGACGCAGTCACTGCATGGGGCTTCGGCTCGGAGGCCGCCGTGCCGGACCGTATCCGCAGCGCGATGGCGGCGCCGCGCAGACCGGCACATGAGATACTGGAGATCGGGGAGGCGCGTGTCCGAAAGACAGCTCCCCTCACGCTCGACTTGAACGGTATCGCCAAGGGATATGGGGTGGATCGGCTGGCCGAGACACTCGCCGATCACGGTATCGAGGCGGGCCTTGTCGGCATCGACGGCGAGATGCGCGCGCTCGGGCTCAGGCCCGACGGGGAGCCATGGACGATTGCGGTGGAAGCGCCCGATCCGAAGCGCCGCGCGCCCCAATCCATCCTCGCTCTCGAGGACGCCGCCGTGGCGACGTCGGGCGACTACCGCCATTGGGTCGAGATGCAAGGCCGCCGCCTGTCGCACACCATGGACCCGCGGAGGGGTACGCCGCTGCTGTCCTCGCCCGCCTCGGTCACCGTCGTTGCACCCAGCTGCACAGAGGCCGACGCGTGGGCGACCGCCTTCATGGTTCTCGGGCCCGCACAGGGGTGTGCGCTTGTGAGGAAGCACGGATTCGGCGCCCTTTTTCTTCTGCGTGACGGTGATGGGAGTACAAGGAACGTTGCGGTCGGCCGACCTTTTTCGGAAGAGCCAGCGGTGGCCGGCTCGGCCGCCGGGCGTTGAGCGGCGTGGAAACGCCGGAATGAACCGTTCGGAGACGGCAGTGTCGCTTCTCGCGCCAGCCGCACCGGTCGCGGGGCTCGGCCCTCAGGTTGCAGGCACCATCATCCCTATCGGCGATGGCGCATGCGGTCCATCATGCAGGGATAGGCCAGCACAGCGGGCGGGATCGATCCTTGGTGCCACAGCTGGCCGGTCCTCGATAGCCACGTGTCCAGGCCTCCAGGCCGGCAGCCCATGATGCGCAGCGGATACCGCGCATGGTCGCGCCGCTTGCTAGGGCGCTTTGCGATCAAGCGGAACGGCTTGATCGACAAGAATATGCTTTAGACGCGCGCGCGGGCGACATGATCACGGGCGACCGACAACGACTTGACAATGGCATGGACCTGATCGCCCGGCTGTAGCCGCAGCTGATCGGCGGCGCGCCGGGTGATACGGGCGAGGATCTCGTCGTCGCCGATGCCGACATGCACGATCACGCCCGGTCCCGCACCGGGAACGATCCGGACGACCTTGCCCGGGAGTATGTTCTGCGCGGAAAGCCCCTCGGGGCGCCCTCGCGCGAGGATGACCTCGTGCGCCATGATCCGCACCCGCACCCGCGTCCCCGGCGCGCCTTCGATGCTGGGCAGGAACAGCGGCCCGGTGGCGGCGTCGAGCCGGGTCAGCCCGTCATGGTCGTGCGAGACGATCATCGCCGGCAGCATGACCGCAGCCTCGCGGATGCCCATGGCGCGCAGGGCGTCCGGATCGGCCATCACCTCGGCCGCGGTGCCCTCGCACACCACCTTTCCCGTCTCGATCACCACCATCCGGTCGGCCAGCAATTGGGCCTCGTTCATGTCGTGGGTGACCAGCACTATCGGCATCTTGAGATGCGCACGCAGCGCGACGATCTCGCCATGGAGCTTCTCGCGGGTGGCTCGGTCAACGGCGGAGAACGGCTCGTCGAGCAGGAGCGCCTGCGGGCGGCGGGCCAGTGCACGCGCCACCGCCACGCGCTGCTGTTGTCCGCCCGACAGTTGCGCCGGCTTGCGGTTGGCGAGACCGTGAAGATTGACCAGTTCAAGGATGCGCAGGGCCTCGGCGCGGTCAGTCCGGTCCATTGCGGCCATGACGTTCTGCTCCGCCGTCATGTGCGGGAACAGGGCGTAGTTCTGGAACACGATCCCGACCCGGCGGCGGTAGGTCGGCAGATCGATCCGCGCGGCGGTATCGAGCCATGGCGTGCCGCCTACCGCGACCCGCGCCATGTCCGGCCGCCAGAGTCCGGCGACGGTGCGCAGCAGCGTCGTCTTACCGGACCCCGAATGCCCGACCAGCGCAAGAAGTTCGCCTGGCTCGACCCGGAAGGAAACATCGAGCGGAATAGGCGTCGCGGCCTTCGCCATCACTTCGAGCGCCATCAGGACAGCCTCCGTCCGACGCGCGCCGACAGCCAGTAGGTGAGGGCGATGGTGACAAGCGAGATCGCCACCAGCACCGCCGACATGATCGCTGCGGACCGGTCGTCGAAGCCCTGTACCCGATCGTAGATGGCAATGGCGATGGTCCTGGTCTCGCCCGGGATGGAGCCGCCCACCATCAGCACGATGCCGAATTCCCCGAGCGTATGGGCGAAGGTCAGCACCATCGCCGTCATCAGCCCCGGCCAGGCGAGCGGCAGTTCGACCTTATACAGCGAGCGCAGGGGCGACATTCCGCAGCAACTGGCGGCTTCCCGTACTTCGACCGGGATCGCCTCGAAGCCGCGCTGCGCGGGCTGGATGGCGAAGGGCAGGTTGAAGATGACCGAGGCCAATACCAGTCCCTCGAAGGTGAATACAAGCTGGTGGCCGAAGCTCGCCTGCCAGAACGCGCCGATGGGCGAGTTCCGCCCGAAGGCCACAAGCAGGTAGAAGCCGAAGACCGTCGGCGGCAGCACCAACGGCAGCATCACCAGCGCCTCGACCAGCCCCTTGCCGGCGAAGGAGCGATAGGCGAGGAACCGCCCCATGAGCATCGAAACGGGCAGCAGGATCGCAACCGTCCAGGCGGCGAGTTTCAGCGACAGCGAGAGGGCGGTCCAGTCCATGACTCACTCGTTCGGCAGGACGAAGCCGTATCGTTCCATGATTTGGCGGGCACTGGCCGACTGCATGTAATCGTAGAAGGCCTCTGCCACGGGGCCGGCATTCTTCAGAAGCACCATGCGCTGGCGCAGCGGATTGTGCCAGTCGGCCGGAATCAGGTCATGGCTGCCCTTGACCGCCAGATCCGGCGACAGCGCCAGCGAGTAGGCGATGATGCCGCCTTCGGCATTGCCCGAGAGCGCGAATTGCGCCGCCTGACTGACATTTTCGCCCAGAACGAGGAAAGGCTGCAGCGGCTCCCACAGGCCCGCGTGAATCAAGGCTTCCCTAGCCCGCATGCCGTAGGGGGCGTGGTCGGGGTTGGCGATGGCGAAACGCGTGATCTTTCCTTCGGCCAGTGCCTTCCGCAGGCTTTCGAGGCTGCCGTCGGCCATGAGCATCGAGCCGGTCGGGACCTTCACCACGATCCGGCCGATGGCGTAGAGGTCGCCCTCGTTCCGGGTGAAGCCGTCGCGGTGCAACTCGGCGATGAATTTTTCGTCGGCCGCCATGAAGATCTGGAACGGCGCGCCCTCGCGGATCTGCCGGGCGAAGTTGCCGGTCGATCCCATCGACAGGCGCACCTCCTTGCCCGTCTCGACCTTGAATGCCTCGGCGATCTCGGCCACGGCGAATTGCAGGTCCGAGGCCGCGGCCACGACCGGAGCCTGATTCTGGGCGGAAAGCTGGGTCGCCGACAGGGCGATGGCCGCGAAGGCCGCGACGACCGAACGGCGCGTGATGGACATCCTCATAAGCATCTCCCGTCTGATATGTTCCGAGAAACATATCGCAGGGAGCCTGCTGTCAGAGCAAGCGTTATTTTCCATGGGGAATATCGCGAAGTAAGGCCAGCAGCGCGTCAAGATGCGGCGCGCCGGCCTCAACCGCGTCCGCCTCGAAGGCGCGGTAGAGTTCCAGCACGCGCCGTCCCGTTCCGGTCAACACCGCGCCGCCGCCACCCGGCCCGCCACGGGAGCTTTCGACGACCGGTTCGCTGAACATGTCGTTCAGGGTTTCGATCAGCATCCAGGCGCGCTTGTAGCTCATGCCCATCTGACGTCCCGCCGCGGCGATGGAACCGGTTGCGTCGATTCGCTCCAGCAGTTCGGCCTTGCCGGGCCCCATCATTTCATTGTCGCCGAAAACGATGCGGATGCGCAGACGGGGACATCGGGTTTCTCTGATCATGCCAGAAAATTTGCTCCATTCACGGACCGGTCGCAAGGCGGGTGATGTCCTGGCGCCGTCATGGAGGCTTGCGCGACTGCAGAACAGCCATGCGCCGGCTCTGGCATTGCCAGCCGAATAGCGCGGTCACCTCAGGCAATCAGCGCCAGGCCCGCGCCGCCGAGGACGGCGACACCCACCACGACCCAGGGCGGCGCCTTCCATGCCAACAGGAGCACGAAGCATCCGAGGGTGAGGGTGAAGGATTTCATGTCGGTGACCGCGCCGGTGAAGACCGGCGAATAAAGTGCCGCGCCGAGGATGCCGACCACGGCGGCGTTGGCGCCCCGCATGAGGGACCGAGCGCCGGCCATCGCGCGGAACCGGTCCCAGAACGGCAGCACGCCGACGAGCAGCAGGAAGCCGGGCAGGAACACCGAGAGCAGGGCGATGAGCGCGCCGGCGACGCCGTTCGGCTCCGGTCCCAGCGCCGCACCGAGATAGGCGGCGAAGGTGAACAGGGGGCCAGGCACGGCCTGCGCCGCGCCGTAGCCGGCCAGGAAGGCGTCCGGGGTCACCCAGCCCGGCTGCACGACCTCGGCCTGCAGCAGCGGCAGGACGACATGACCACCGCCGAACACCAGCGCGCCGGCCCGGTAGAAGCTGTCGATCACGGCCAGCGCCTGCGACTGACCGGCGACGAGCGGCAGGATCGCGAGCAGCCCAAAGAACAGCGTGACGGAAACAAGCGCCATCGCGCGCGACACCGGCATGGCGACATGGCCACCGACCGGCTTGTCCGTGCTGCCTCCGAGAACCAGGCCGGCCAAACCGCCGATCAGGATCGCCCCGACCATGCCGTAGGCGCCCGGCAGGAAGGCCAGCAGCGCGACCGCGGCCAGCGCGATGGTTGCCCGCTGCCGGTCGGGGCAGAGCGCCTTCGCCATGCCCCAGACGGCCTGGGCGACGATCGCAACGGCGACGATCTTCAGCCCGTTCAGCGCGCCGGTTCCGATCGGTCCGGCGATGGCGGTGGCGGTCGTGGCAAAGACGAGCAGGATCAGCGCCGAGGGCAGGGTGAAGGCGGTGAAGGCGGCGAGCGCACCCAGCCATCCGGCCCGCATCAGGCCCAGCGCGAAGCCGACCTGGCTGGACGCCGGGCCGGGCAGGAACTGGCACAGCGCAACCAGATCCGCATATGCGGCATCGCCGAGCCAGCGCCGCCGCGTCACCAGTTCGTCGCGGAAATAGCCCAGATGCGCGATGGGGCCGCCAAAGCTCGTCAGGCCGAGCTTGAGGAAGACGGCAAAGACCTCTGCGGGGCTGCCGCGCTGCGCCGCGGTTTCGGCATCTGCCGACTGGTCCGTCATGTCGTCTCTTCCCAGATCATTCGGCCGGCGGCCGGTCGCCGTCGCGGGTGACGCCGGATCTGCATCCGGACCAGACCGGACAGCCGCCCAGGCGCTGCATGAAGCCGGCCATGCCGGTCCTCTGCCGGTTCCGTCGTCGATAAAGCAGCGCTGGCCTGCAGCGTCAACGGTTCGCTTGCGCCGGCCTCCGGTCATGGAGCCTGCGTCCCCACGTCCGAGCGCCTCCGCCCTTCGTTCACCGTCCGCAAAGCCGCGAGGGCTTGCAGGCGGCATCGCCGCGTCGTACACAGTCAGGCATGGGGCGGATCCGCAATTTTGCCGAGAGACGGGTCGTGCCGGTGCTGTGCGCACTGGCGCTGACTTTGGTCGCCTTCGCGCACCGGCCCGTATCGGTCGAACCGCCTTCACTCGACGCCGATCTTGCCGCCTATCTCATGCTCGGCGGGTCGCTGGACGACCTGTGCCGACCGGGCGCCGACGGCGACGGACCGGTCGCCTATGACCACTGTCCCGCCTGTACGCTCGCCAAGGCGTTCGGACTGGCAACGGCAGCCGTCGGCGTCGTTTCGGACGTTGTCTGGACCGTCGAACGCCCGTCATTCGGAACCACATCGGCCATCTCCCAGCATGGCCCACGCGCTCCGCCGGCCCGCGGTCCGCCTCCTCTCCGCATGATCTGAAGCACGTGCGGCCCACTTCGGGCCGCTAACGTCCGCTTGGCGGGCCTTTCGATCCTGTGGACTCCCTGACGTGAAAACGAGTCTTCTCGCGGCCTGCGCACCTGCGCCGTCCGCCATTCGGCCGCGACCGCTGGCCTCCTCACCATTTCCGACAGTCTGACGGACGAGGGCTTCCTCGCCGGTCCGGCTGTCACGGATCCCTGGCCGGAGGGGCACCCGGCCGGGGCGACCAGAACCATGCCCATCACTTGAAAAGGACGGAGAACCGATGAAGAAATCGATCCTGACGCTTGCCGCCTTGGCGCTGCCGATCATGGCGGCGTCCGAGGTGTCCGCGCATGCGACCTTCGAGCAGAAGGAGGTCGTGCAGGGCGCGACGGCAAAGCTTACGCTGCGGGTGCCGCACGGTTGCGGCGGCGAGGCGACCCTGAAGGTGCGCGTGCAGATCCCCGAGGGCGTGATCGCGGTCAAGCCGATGCCCAAGGCCGGCTGGACGCTGGAGACCGTCACCGGTGCCTACCAGAACAGCTACGACTATCACGGCCGGACCCTGACGGAGGGTGTGCGCGAGATCGTCTGGACCGGCGAACTGCCGGACGCGTTCTACGACGAGTTCGTGTTCCGCGGGATGATCACCGACAAGATCGCGGCCGGCGAAATGCTCTACATTCCGGCGGTGCAGGAATGCGCCAACGGCGCGGAACGCTGGATCGAGATCCCGGCCGCGGGGCAGGACAGCCACGACCTGGACGACCCGGCGCCCGGCGTCAAGGTCGTGCCGGCCAAGGGTCACGCTCACTAGCAGCCCGGACGGACCGCGCCGCCTCGGCGGCGGTGCGGCCCGTCCCCGTCCCGGACCGCACCACCATGCTTGCTCGCCTTCGTTTCGCCGTTCTCGGCCTTCTGCTGCTCGTGCCGGAGCTGTCCCTTGCCCATGCACAGCTGCGCGCCTCGACCCCCGCGGCCGGCAGCGTCATCGCGCATCCGCCCGAGGCGGTGACGCTCGATTTCAACGAGCCGGTCGCACCGGTCGTGCTGCGCTGGATCGCGCCGGGTGGCGGTGAGAGCCAGGTTGCCGGAACGGCCGCGAACGCTCGTGTCACCGTGATCCCGCCGGATGGTCTTGGCGAGGGAACGCACTTGCTGTCCTGGCGCGTGGTCTCCGCCGATGGCCATCCGGTCGGCGGCACGCTGTCCTTTTCGATCGGTACGCCGTCGGCGACGCAGGCTGCACCGGCAGACCGCGCCGGCGGTGCGGCGTGGGCGGTCGTTGCCGCGCGCTTTTTCCTGACGCTTGCCCTTGTGGCGGCGGTCGGAATGGCGGCGTTCTCGGCCGTGGTCACGCGCGCGCCGCCGACACGCAGCATGCGCCGCACCGCGATCGCTGCGGCGCTGCTGGCGCTGCCTTCCAGCCTGGCGCTCATCGCCGCCCAGGGGTTCGACCTCCTGTCGTTGCCGCCGGCGGCGCTGCTGACCGCCGCACCCTGGCAGGCCGCGCGCACCGCGCCGCTCGTTGTCACGACGGCGCTGTCTGTTCTTGCCGTGCTTCTCGCCGTGCTGGCGCTGGTCGAGCCGGCAGCCCGCCGCCGCGCGCACCGGCCGCTTGCGTTCGCTGCGTGGGGCGTCGCCGCGCTGTCCTTTGCGGCTTCCGGCCACGCTGCGACCGCCGAGCCGCGCTGGATTGCCGCGCCGGCCGTCGCGCTGCACGCGCTCGCCTTGGTGTTCTGGACGGGCACGCTGGTGCCGTTGCTCTCGGCATTCCGACGGCCCGGCGGGGAAGCCGTTCTCGCCCGCTTCGCGTCGCTCGCCCTGCCGCTGGTCATGCTTCTGGTCGCCAGCGGTGCGCTTCTGACCGCAATTCAGGCCGGCAGCGTTGCGTCGCTTGCCGGCTCCGCCTACGGACAGGTTCTGACGGTCAAGCTGGCGCTGGTCGCTGGCATGCTCGCGCTGGCGCTGCGCAACCGCCTGCGGCTGGTCCCGCGGCTTGCTGCGGGCGAACCGTCCGCCGGCCCGGCGTTATCCCGCGCGATCCGCGCCGAGATCGCCCTCGGCCTGGTCGTGCTGGCGCTCGCGGCGGGATTCCGCCTGACGCCGCCGCCGCGCGCCCTGGTCGCGACCGTGCCGCCGCTCCAGGTCCATGTCCACGCCGACTACGCCATGGCCGACCTGCGGCTGGCTCCCGGTCGCGCGGGTCCGGTCGACGTTGCGCTCGCCGTCCACACCGGCGGTTTCCAGCCGCTCGTGCCGCTTGAGGCCGAGATGGCCTTCGCCATGCCCGGGCGCGGGATCGAGCCGATCCGGATCCGTCTGCGGGCCGGCGACGACGGCCTCTGGCACGGCTCGACGGATTTGCCCGTGGCGGGCGACTGGGACGTGACGATCCGCCTGCTCGTCACCGAGTTCGAGCGGGCGACGCTGCAGGCGACGGTCACCCTGGCGCCTTGAGCGGACGATGGCATGGCGGCGGGCGCTTGGCGGCCGCCTGCTTCCCGGTGCGCCGCGGCGTCAGGCGACGAGGCGCACGAACAGGAGAATGCCGAGCGACAGCAGCGCGCCGACGCCGACAAAGCTGAGCCTGCGGCGGTGGTCCTGGCGTGAGGCGCCGCCCGAATAGTCGAAACGTTCGTAGACCACCTTGCGCATCGGTATGCCCAGATCGAGCAGCGCGTCGGAGACGGCAGTGACCATGGGGCCCGGGCCGCAGATCAGCGCCACGCTGCGGGCAGGGTCGAGACCGGCGAGCATCTGGCCCAGCCGCTCGCGGTCGAGCCGGCCGACGAGGCCCCGCCAGCCCGGAGCGTCATCCTCGCTCACCAGGAACGTCTGCAGGTCGAGATGCTGTCTTGCCGCCTCGATCTCGTCCAGACAGGCGAAATTGTCGGGCCGGCCGGCCGCATAGGCGAGTCGGACCGGCCGGGGATCGCGTCGGGCGACGAGATCGCGCAGCAGGCCCATGATCGGAGCGATGCCGACGCCACCGGCGAGCAGGAGCACGCTGTCGCCACGATGGGCGTCGAGCGTGAAGTCGCCGTAAGGGCCGTCGATGCCGATCGGCGTACCAGGGGCAAGCGTACCGATTCGGCTGGTGAAGTCGCCAGCCTCCTTGACGATCAGGCTCAGGCCCGGGCGCAACGGGCTGTCGGCGATGGAGAACGGATGATCGAACAGCGGGAAGCGGCGCGCGCCCTCCGTCATCCAGACGAACTGGCCGGCCTGGTAGCGCAACGCCGGGGTGCCCGGGGCGGGCTGGATGTCCAGTTCCCACAGGCGGTCGGCGCGCCGGGTCACCGACTGGAGCTGCCAGGGTCGAAGATGCAGCCGCAGCCAGCGCCAGCCGTAGAGCACCGCCATCGCGCCAGCGACAGCCGCGCCGACGGCCCACCAGTAGGCCTGCACGCTTCCAAGCGCGCTGAACCGCCCGGCGGCGACAGCATGGTGCAGGCCGGCAGAGAGCGCGGTCAGCGCGAGGATCACGTGGCTGGCGCGCCAGACCTCGTAGCGCCAGGGCAGCCGGTCGCGCAGCACGGAACTGGCGACCAGCAGGACGAGGGCTGCCAGCGCAACCACGCCGCTACGGTAGTGCGGCAGGGTCAGATAGGCCGTCAGGCGCTCGGCGCCGAGTGCGCGGTCGTCAAGCCAGGTGGGCAGGACGTAGGCCAGCGGATGCAGAAGCAGCGCCAGCAGCACCCACCACGCCGCGATCTTGTGGAAGGCCATGATCTTGTCGATGCCGAGGTGCCCTGACACCCGCTCGAACCGCCCTGAGGTGACGACCTGGACCGCCATTGCGGCAAGCGCGACCAGTCCAAACGCCGCCGCCGCCAGTTCCCAAGGATCGGCCGGGGCGACGCTGCGCGTGAGGGCGAGCGCCAGCGGCAGCAGGCAGACGGTCAGATAGAGGGCGGCGAGGGCGGCTGCCGGCAGGCGCAGCACATGGTCTCCGCCGGAGGCTGGGCTTCGGCTTTCGGCCTTGGGCATGAGAGGGCTCCCCGTCGGTGCGATGCTTCCCGAGGTTTTCAGCATACCTCGCTCGTGACCTTGATCTGTATCATGGATAGGGTTTCCGCGGCGGGCTAGCCTTTGTTGGATGGCACCTGACAGTAGAGGAGACTGCCGATGCCTTTCCTCCGGGGACTTAGAATGCTCGGCGCGCTCGCTGCTCACGTTCTGGCCGCCCCGATTCTGGCCGCCCCGATTCTGGCGGCATCCCCCGCCACGGCGCTGGACAAGAACCTGACCGATCTGATCGAGGCCTGGCTCGCGTCGCCGCACGGCGACTATCAGTCACCTTCTTTCACCTACTGGAACAAGGACGGCGAAGTGCCGCCGGCCTGTGCTGCCTGCCATTCCGAGCCGGGCTTCATCGACTATCTGGGTGCCGACGGCAGCACGCCCCTGAAGGTGGATCGTCCGGCCGCGATCAATTCGCCGATCGGCTGCGCCTCCTGCCACACGGCGGCCGCCCATGCGCTCGACAGCGTTCCGTTTCCCTCAGGCGTGACGGTCGACGGCCTCGGCTCCTCGGCGGTCTGCACCGTCTGCCATCAGGGGCGCCAGTCCGGCGATGCCGTAACGGCCGCGACCCAGGGCCGCGACGAGGATGCCGTGTCGTCCGAGCTGGCGTTCCTCAATGTCCACTATGGCGTGGCCGCCGCGGTCATGCACGGCGCCGAGGTGCGCGGCGGCTACCAGTATCCGGGGCGTCGCTATGCCGGCCGCTTCGCCCACGTGCCGAGCGCCAACACCTGCACTGCCTGCCACGACGCCCATACGACCGAGGTCACCAGCGACGGCTGCGTCGCCTGCCACAGGGGCGTCGATGACCTGCGCGCCATCCGTACCCGTCATGCGGATTTCGACGGCGACGGCAAGACCGATGCCGGCATCCATGCCGAGATCGTCGGGCTGCACGGCATGCTCGGCAGGGCGATCCAGACCTATGCCGCCGAGGTGGCCGGAACGCCGATCGGATACGCCAAGGGGCGATTCCCCTACTTCTTCACCGACAGCGACGGCGATGGCCGCATCGGCGACGAGGAAGCCGTGCCGGCCAACCGCTATGCCAGCTGGACGCCGCGACTGCTGAAGGCGGCCTACAACTACCAGGTCGTGGCCAAGGATGCCGGCGCCTATGTGCACAATCCGGCTTATGCCCTGCAACTGCTCTATGACAGTCTCGAAAGCCTGTCGGAACGCATTGACCTTGATATGAGTGGGCTGCATCGCCCCTGAGCCTCGTGCAGGCCGCGACCGGCACGAGGAATTTCGGTCGCTCTTAACCGCACGCGCCAGGGGCGCCCCGCGTTCGCGGGGCGCCCTCCAGACTGCCGACACACCTCCAAACGCGTCATCCCGCACGCAGCGAAGCGCAGATGCGGGATCGATGAGCCGGGGTCCTGTCGGTCTCCGTCATTGACACCATCGACACCGCGGCTCTCCGGTTCCGGCTCGCGCTCCGCTTGGCCGGAATGACAGCGGAGAGGCTGCACGGTTGTCGACAAGCTGAAGGGCGCCCCGCGTTCGCGGGGCGCCCCTTTTTCCATTTGCCGCCGGTTCGGGGCGTCGGCTCAGGCGCCGATGACGCCGCCGTCCTCGCGGGTGATGACAATCGTGAACGAGCGCGGCACGGAGCCCGGGCCGTCAGGCCACTGGCTGCCCATATCGCCCGCCGCGAACCGCTCCGCGGTCGCCGTGGCGCCGGGGTGCTGAAAGTTCACGAACATCGCCTTGCCGTCCGGTGTCGAGATCACGCCGGTCACTTCCTGTCCGTTCGGACCAGTCAGGAAGCGCCGGATTTCGCCGGTGCGCGGGTCGGCCGCGAGCATTGCGTTCTGCCCCATCGACGCTGTCGGTCCCTTGAGCTGGGCATCTTCACCAATGTCGGTCTGGATCCACAGGCGCGAGTTCTGGTCGCACCAGATGCCGTCCGGACAGGCGAACGTGTTGTCGTCGGTCAGGGTCTGCCCGGCGAAGGTGGCCGACTGGCGCGGCGTGCCGGCGATGACGAACAGATCCCATTCGAAGGCGTTCTTCGTGTGGTCGCCGTTGGCATAGCGCCAGCGGACGATCTGGCCATAGTTGTTCTCGGCGCGCGGATTGACTGCATCGACCTGCGCCTGGGTGCGGCGCGAGTTGTTGGTCAGCGTGAAGTAGACCTCGCTGGAGTTCGGGTCGATCGTGCCCCACTCGGGACGGTCCATCTTGGTCGCGCCGACGAAGTCGGCGGCAAGACGGGTGTTGACCAGGATGTCGGCCAGATCGGCGAAGCCATTCGCGGGCGTCAGTCCGTTGCGGCCGGGTGCGAGCGCCAGCCACTCACCGGTGCCGTCGTCGTTGAACTTGGCGACGTAGAGCGTGCCGGTGTCCAGAATCGAGCCGTCGGTCTGAGCCAGTATGAAGACGCCGTCCGAGACGAACTTGTAGATATACTCGAAACGGGCGTCGTCGCCAGAGTAGCAGACGACGGGAGCACCCTCGACTGCCGGGGCGAAGACGACGCCCTCATGCGCGAAACGGCCGAGCGCGGTGCGCTTCACCGGCATGGAGTTCGGGTCGAACGGATCGATCTCGACCATCCAGCCGAAGGTGTTCGGCTCGTTCCTGTAGTCCTCGGTCGCCGAGGCGCCCTTCGTCGAGGCGTCGAAACGGGCGTACTCGTCGGCACCCGACCTGGCCAGATGCCAGCCGTAGCGGCCGCCGCGCGGATCGGTCGACACGCCGTAGCGGGCATGTTCGCGCGGCAGGTCCGGCTTCTGGTCGATCTTGTCGGTGTTGGCGAAATAGCCGGCCCAGTTCTCCTCGGCCGCCATGTAGGTGTTCCACGGCGTCACGCCGTGGGCGCAGTTGTTGAGCGTGCCGCGTGTCTTCGTCCCGTCGGGCGAGAACTTCGTCACGACATGGGCCGATCCGCGCACGGGACCGCCGATCTCCATTTCGGTCAGACCGTGGATACGGCGGTTGCGCGGATCGGCGACGATGGCCCACGTGCCGTCGGGCTGCTTCGAGGTGCGGTAGATCGAGACGCCATGTGCCGCGACCTCCTTCAGCACGTCGTCGTCGTCGCGCTTTCCATCGGCGTCGTATACCACCGCCGAGGAGTCGAGTTCCAGGCCCTTGTACTTCTCCGCGTGGAGGAAGCGCGGCTCGATGTATTCGTGGTTGACCGCGATCAGGCCGTCCTCGGACGAGCCGTCGAGCGGGAAGAAGTGGATGCCGTCGTGGTGCATGCCGATCTGCATCGCCTGCTCGGCGCCGGTGTTGGCGCCGGGTCGGAAGGCAGGCATGTCGCCAGCAATCGGCTCGCCCCAGGCGCCGAGTACCTGGAACCTGTAGCCTTCAGGCACGACGACGGTGTCGCCCGTGCTGACCGGCACCGGCTTGAAGCCGAGCAGGCTGTCGATGGCGGTCGATTGCGCCAGCGCGTCCTTCACGCTCATCCCGGCGCCGAACAGGCCGGCCGCGATGCTGGCCAGTCCGCCCATCATGAAGCCGCGGCGGCCGATCCGGGCGTCCATCACCTCGTAGAAGTTGGGGTTGTCAGAGGTGTTGCACTGCGGCTCGTCGCCATGCTCGAAATAGGGGGCAAGGGTATGATCGGGGTAGTCGCGTTCCAGATCTTTCATCGGAATCTCCCTCGGTTCCGGTGACCGGTCGCCCGGCATGCCGGCGTCTCTGCCCCTTCGTGCTAGACGGATTTCGTGACAGCCTTGCGAAGCGCGGCGCAAGGTACGGGGATGCCGGCCGATGATCGGGGCAGTCTTCCGCGGTCCGCGGTTCGCGGTTCCGGTCTGGCACTCAGGCCGGCGTCGGCTCTTCGCTCGCGATCGCCGGGATCTCGGTGCGCTCCTGCTGCTCGGCACCGCAAAACAGGTCTACGGCCCGGTCGGCAGCGTCCTGGAACGGTTCGAGCACGATGTCGGCGCCTGCGGCGAACAGGTCCTCGGTCTCCCTGGAACTGTGCGAAGTCAGCGCGACGCGGCCCCCAAACCCGGCGGTGCGCGTCAACTGGATGAGGGTCGTGCGCGCGTCCTCGTAGCTGAGTCCGGTCGGATGGGTGGGCACCGTTGAGGCGATCCATTCGGCGTGAGCGAGCGGCAGTTCGGCGATGAATTCCGGATCGGTGGCATCGCCGTACTCGGCTTTGAGACCGAGTTCGCGCCAGCGCCGGACAGCACCGGGGTTGAAGTCGACGCCGAGCACGCGGATGCCGCGTTTCTTCAGCCGCATCCCGATCGCCGTGCCGTAGCGTCCCAGCCCGAACAGCAGGATCTTGTAGCCGTCTGCGGCATGCACGCCGGTATCGCCCGCCTCGCGCGGCGTGCCCTTGCGTTCGAACAGGCCGAGATACGGCTCGAAGACGGCATAAAGCTGATGCGAGTAGGTGATCATGTAGGTCGAAGCAGCGATGGTGACCAGGCCGACCATGGTGACGAGGCCGAGGGCATCCTCCCGGACATGGCCGATCGAAACGCCCATGGCGACGAAGATCAGAGAGAATTCGCTGATCTGGGCGACCGTCAAGCCGGCGAGAAAGCCGGTGCGTTTGCGATAGCCCAGGGCGCCCATGATCGCGAGCACGATCAGCGGGTTGCCGATCAGGACGAACAGCGAGAAAACGATCGCGCCGGTGACATGGGCACCGAGCAGCGAGAGGTCGAGGGTCGCGCCGAGCGCGATGAAGAAGAACAGCAGCAGGAAGTCGCGCAGCGGAGCGAGCCGGGCCGCGATCGTCTCCCGATAGGGGGTCGAGGCCAGCGACACGCCGGCCAGGAGGCCGCCGACCTCCTGGCCGAGGCCGACGAAATCGGCGATTGCGGCGAACATGGCTGCCTGGGCGATGGCGAAGATGACCAGCAGTTCCGGTGCGCGCGCCAGCCGTTCGGTCAACGGGTCGGCCACGTAGCGGACGAACAGGACGACCAGAACGACCATGGCGGCGCCGGAGGCGAGCACCGTGACGGCCGATCCGCCGCCATGGTCGCCATGACCGTCTGCCGCGCCGATGCCGATCGCCGACAGCACGATCATGGCGAGCACGACGACAAGATCCTGCACGATCAGGAAGCCGAGGGCGATCTGGCCGTGCAGCGAATCGATCTCGCGCTTGTCCGACAGCAGCTTTACGATAATGATGGTCGAGGAAAAGGTCAGCGCTACGGCGACATAGAGGCTGGTGACGTGGCCGAGCCCGAGGGCGAGGCCGATCAGGTAGCCGAAGAACGAGGTGAATGCGACCTGGCCGAGACCGGTCATCAGGGACACGGCGCCGAGCAAGCGGATCAGCTTCACGTCGAGCTTGATGCCGACGAGGAACAGCAGCACCGCGATCCCGAGTTCAGACAGCAGGTCGATCTGCTCGTCCGAATGCACCAGGTCGAAGGCAGACGGCCCCGCGACGAGGCCGACGGCGATGAAGCTGACGATCAGCGGCTGGCGCAGGATGAGTCCGAGGAATCCGATCGCTGCGGCCAGGACCAGAAGCACCGCGACCTCGCCGAAGGCGGACTGTACGACCGACTCCATCATGTCTGCGGTGCGCCTCCCTGCTGGTGCCCCGTTCCATCCGATGATTCAGACAGCGGAGGCCGGGTCGCATGGCAGCGCAGGAACGCGTCGAGGTCGCTGGCGGCGATCCGCCATTCGCGGCCCAGGTCGATGGCACGCAACTCGCCGTCCCGGATCCATCGCCGCACCGTCGCTTCGCCGACCTTAAGGAGGTCGGCAACTTCCCTGACCGTCTGGTAGCGATCTGAATGCATGTCCAATATCTTTCAGTCTTGTTCGGAATAAAATATCATACTTCATGATAGGATGACGACGTTGAACGGGGTTGAGCGCGTTTTCGCGCAAACGTCCCTGTCGAGCCGGGGCCTGGATGCGGAAACGACAGGGAGGCGAGACCGATGAAGACAATCCTGGTGGCGACCGATTTTTCGGAACGTTCGGATCGCGCCCTGCGCCGGGCGACGCTGCTCGCCAGGCAGACCGGCGCGGCGCTGACGCTTGTCCATGCGGTCGATGACGACCAGCCGGCGCGCCTCGTCGCCGCGGCCAGGGACGCAGCCATTCTGCAACTCAGAGACCAGGGCGCGACATTGCGCGACGTCGACGGTCTGGCCTGCGAGACGCGGGTCACCCTGGGGGCGCCTTTCGAAGCGACCCTGAGAACCGCGGACGAAATGCGGCCCGATCTCCTCGTCATCGGCCCGCATCGCCGGCAGGCCCTGTGGGACGTCTTCGTCGGCACCACGGCCGAGCGCATCATCCGCGCCAGCCGCGTCCCGGTGCTGATGGTCAATGCGCCGCCTCTGGTCGCTTATCGACACGCCCTGTTCGCAACCGATCTCTCGGAGGGATCGCGGCAGGCGCTGGAGACACTGCTTGGCCTCGGCCTGATCGAGGCGGTCAGGCTGTCGATCTACCATGCCTATCACGCGCCGGCGCTGCGGCTGGCCATGGGCCACACGCTCGGCAAGGAGGGGCGGGAGGACTATCTCAAGGAAGCGGAGAAGGACGCCGCGCGTCGTCTGGCCGACTTCCTCGGCGGCCTCGACGTCGGCCGCGCCTCGCGGGTGGTGCGGCTGGAAACGTCGACTGCCGCCGCCGAGATCGTCGCCGCGGCGAAGGAGCTTGCGGCCGATCTCGTCGTCGTTTCGACCAGCGGCCGGACCGGCCTCGCCAAGGCGGTCCTCGGCAGCGTCGCCGAGGAGGTCCTGCGCACCGCGGACCGCGACATCCTGGCGGTGCCGCCGCGAGGCGCTGAGTAGGCGGGCGGCCGCCGAAGGAATGCCGAGACGAGAACGCCGCCCCGTGGGGCGGCGTCCGATATCAGACGATCTCGATTTCCGGGAACGGAAAGATGAATTTGCCGCCGCTGTTGAGGAACTCCTTCTCGCGGCGCAGAATGCCGTCCTTGAAGTGCCAGGGCAGGACCAGGAAATAGTCCGGCTTCATGGCGCGCGCCTCGGTTTCCGAAATGATCGGGATATGGGTACCCGGCGTGACCCGGCCGAACTTCTCCTCGTTCACCTCGGCGATAAACGGGATCTCGGCTGCGGTCAGCTTGCAGAACTGCAGCACTACGTTGCCCTTGGTCGAGGCGCCGTAGCCGAACACCTTCTTGCCGTCGGCGACCAGCGACTTGATCAGCCGCGTCAGGTCCTGGCCGTGCCGGAATACGCGCTCCTCGAACTCCCGGTAGGGGCGGGGCGTGTTGAGCCCCATGCGATCCTCCTGTCCGAGCAGCCAGTCGATGACGGCCGAATTGGGCTTCAGCGTCGTGTTGTCCTCGCGCGCAGCGGTGACGGCGAAGCTGCCGCCGTTGACGGCGTTCATGGCCACGTCGATCAGCTTGAGGCCGGCCGCCTTGAGGATGAACTGGACCGCGCCCAGGGAATAGTATTCCAGGTGCTCGTGACAGATCGTATCGTAAGAGTTCAATCGCAGCATCGAGGGCATGTAGCTCTGCTCGAAGTGCCAGACGCCCTTTTTCGACAGGATGCTGGCGATCTCGCGGGCGAAGCTGATCGGATCCTCAAGATCGTAGAACATTGCGATTGAGGTGACGATGTCGGCGTCCTTGTCGGTCGCCGAGCGGAACGCCTTCGCGCTGAAGAAGTCGGGGACGAGCTTCACCTCGGGGGGGTAGAAACTCGCAAACTTGGCACCGGTCGGGTCGATACCGATGCGGTTGATGCCGGCCGTCCGATAAGCCTTCAGGCTGGTGCAGTCGTTGCTGCCGATGTCGAGCACGGTCGCACCCGGCTGAAGGTCCGTCATGCGCTCAAGGTAGTGGATCTTTGCTGTCAGGTGATCGACCATCGACTGGTTCAGACCCGAACGGTAGCCGTAGTTCTCGCCGTACATTTCCGACGGATCGAACGAGTGGCGCAACTGCAGCAGGCCGCTGTCGGGGCACCAGACCAGTTCAAGCGGCCCTTCGGTAACCGGAACGTCCGCTGAGGTCGGAAACACGCCGGTCAGCGCCTGCTTGCCCAGATTGAGCACCGAGACCAGGTTGTTCGTTCCGCCGATCCGACATTTCTCAATTGCTCTGTAAGTGCTCATAAGGGACCTTCCCGAGTGAAACGCACCATGTCTCTGGCTCGCGACAAACCCCGACGATCTGACGGGAACCTGGACGTTGAATTCGAGGCCCGACCCGGTCGGGCCCGCTGGATGTCATGTCTGGCAGCAGAGCAGCCGACGCCTCACCGAAAGGCGAGACTTCGCCGGCTGTGCATGGCCTGCATCGGCGCGACAGCGCCCGATGCCGTCGCAAAACAAATGCTAGCCACCGCAAGGGCGATCGCCGTGACCGTTTCGACAGGTCGTAAACACATTGCCCATGTTTCGCAATACTCCCCTCGCTTCCGAAAAGCCCCGGTTCGTGGCCCCAACGGCGCGCCTGGCTTGGCGTCGCGCAAGTCCCTTCAGGTTCTGAGCGTCCTCAGGCTCTCGTCCTGATAGCTGATGGCCGGCGAGAACCACGGATCGCGGTAGATGGTGTCGCCCCAGCGCTTCATGAAGCGCTGATGTTCGTTGCCGCGCTGCTCAAGCACGCGGTCGGAGAACTTTTGTTCCAGGATGGTAATCGATTCCATATGCACGGCCCGCGCGCCGGGCTGGTAGACGACGCGCCAGCTGTTGGCGCCGAAACGCAGGCACAGGTCGACGTCCTGGATGTAGTGGGCGAGTTGCTCGTCGAAGCCGTTGACTGAGCGGAACTTGGCATGGTCGACCATGAGCGCGGCGCCCGTCACTGTCGACACCTGCCGCGGCGCGATGCCGAGAAAACCGTAGTCGCCTTCCGGGAGCGTCGCGTGACGCAGAAGATGACCGGCGCAGTTGTGGAAGCCGAGGAACATGCCGGCGTGCTGTACGGACTCGTTCGGATAGAGCAGCAGCATTCCCGCAGCGGCGGTGGTCGCGTCGTCGAACGGCTTGAGCAGTTCGTCCAGCCAGTCGTCGCGCAGCAGCACGATGTCGTCGTTGAGGAACAGAACATAGGGCGTGTCGCACAGGCTGGCGCCGATGTTGTTCATCCGCGAGAAATTGAACGGTTGGTCGTAGCGAACGACCTCAACCTGCTCCTGCGCCGCCGCCCAGTTCAGGGTCGAGATCGTCGCCAGGTTCTCGACGCCGTTGGCGATGATGACGACCTTGCCGACGACCGGATTGCGGATCAGTCCGTCGACCAGCGCGCGCAGCAGGTTGCCACGGCTCTTGGTGGCGATGACGACCGAGACGCTGCCCAGCTTGTCGCTGGCGCCGCGGGCCGTGCCCGTCGCGAACGGAAAACCGAAAGGCCTCCCCCCCAACGCGACCGCACGCCTCTCGCGCGCGAGCCGGTCCGGCAGATCGTGAATCTCGACAAGGGTGACCGGAAGGTGGACGAAGTCGCGCTCCCGACCCGTCTCGATCAGGCTGCGAGCGATGCGCCGCAGGATCCGGTAGGGCATGGGAAGCGCCGCGTCGCCCTCGTCCGTGCATCGGGAGATCGCCGCCTTGAGCGTCGAGCCACGGACGGCGAAGCGCGAGTACAGGCAGTCGCAGTTGTAGAGATGCACAAGGTCGGCGGCGAGCTGCAGCGCCAGGCGGTAGAGGTTGTCCGGGCCGAGCCAGTAGCCGTCGAAGCCGACGAGCTTGGCCGACCAGGCGTCGGCGTCGTCGAGCACCGTTAAGGCCGTTCCGTAGAGCGTGTCGCCGGCAAACAGGTGCAGCACGCGATCATCGTCGTCGAGCCGGGCGGCGAGCGCGTCGAAATCCTCGAGGCCTTCGACGGCGCCGTCGAGGGCACTGGGCACGTCGGCGAGCGCGGCATCGACAGCGGCGGCCGGAGCGAGCACCGCGACCCGGACGCGTCGGCGATTCAGGTCGTCGAGACGCCCGATGGCGCCGAGCGTGGCGGCAAGCCGTGCGGCGGTCTGCTCGTCGGCCTCGGCACTGACGACGAAGGTGAGGTCGGGTAACGCCTCGGGAACGGCATCGCCCTTACCCCCGCGCTTGCTGGTCGCCTTGTGCCAGCGCGCGATATGGGCGCCGAGGCCGGCGAGGTCGAGGACGAAACCGGCCGGTGCACTCTGCGGGGAAGCCGACTTCGGCAGGTGTCCCTGCGGTGCCCCGACGTTCGGCGGTCGCGACAGGCCGGACTGTTCGGCCATGTAGCGCCCGATGCCGGCTTCCAGCTTGTTGGATGTGAGGTTCGACCAGAGGAAGCGGACGACTTCCCGCACGCCGTGCTTACGTAGGGCAGGGACCAGGAGACGGGCGGCGCCGAGCCAGAAGGAAATTTTCTTGCGCACCGGATCACTTGTCATTTGAGCCCCACCAGTCGATCAGTTGCCGCGTGTCCTTGAACCGTCGCACCGTGTCCGGAATCGCGAGTTGCGTTCCGAACACCCTTAGCGGCACCTCGAGGTCCTCCTCGTCGAGATGCACCAGAAGGTCGGAAGCCTGAGCAATGCCGATCGCCTCGTCATACAGGCGGACGTGCACCTTCGACCAATCGTGCAGGATGCGCGCGTCGACGCCGACGTCGCGGGCCAGTTCCAGCACCTGCGGCATGATCAGTCCGTGCCAGCGCGGCCGGTGCCGGGTCCAGCTGTTGTGGGCGTTGCCCACGGTTCCCATGTCGGCGAACCAGGCCGCCTCGACGAAGGAATAGGACTCCAGCAACTGCTTCGTCGTCGGCACGCATTCGACGAGATCGGCGAAGGGAATGCCGGTGAAGGGGTAGTTGAAGCACGCCGCGAGGATGTCGGACCGCCAGACGATCGGATAGACAGCGGTGAACAGGTTGTCGTGCTGCTCGGCGATCGTTCGTACCCAATAGCGGCCGTCCGGGAGACATTTCGGCGCGAGCAGCGTCGCCTCCTTGGCGTAGTTCTCCGGCTTGTCGAATTCGCCCGGCTGGAAGCGGTGGTAGACACCGAAATTGGTGATGGCGACCGGCAGTTCGGGATCGGCCTTCACCGCCGCGAGCACTTTGGCAAGGACGTCGGGCTGGATGAAGTCATCATCGCCCGTGATCCACACATGGCGCGCCTCCTCCAGTTGCGAGCAGACGTTTAGGTTGCCCAGCATGCCCGTATTTGCGTTGTTGCGCCGGACCTGGAGATGCGGATTGCCCGCAAAACGCTGCAGCCGGTCCAACGTATCGTCTGTCGAGGCGTTGTCGATCACGATGACGCGTATGTCGTCGCCGTGCGGAGCGGTGATTTCCAGCAGCCATTCGACGTTCATGGCGACGAAGGCTGCCCGGTTGTAGGTCGAGATGACGATCGCCAGTGCCGGCTTGCGCGGCGCGAGGGGCGCTGTCAGCGTGCGGCCGAGTTGGCCGAACATGGCCTCGCGTGCCGCGATCATGCGCAAGCGTGCAATATCGCCTGCGCGGTCGACCAGCGTGCGGGCAAGCTGTTCACGCAACGCCGCCGCGACCGACGTCTCGGGCACCAGGATTCGGGGCGGCAGCATTCCGGCCGCATCCTGGCCCCAGGCCCGATACAGGCCATCGCGGATCTCGGCGGAGGCGACAGCGCAGCTGTCATAGCCGGCAATTCCTGCGACCGCATCGGTCGGGGGTATGGTGTCGAGCAGGACGCCGCGCACGAGTCCGGCGGCGAGGTCGGGCGTGGCTGCCGCATCCGGACGGCAAACGATCGCCGTGTCGAGCTCCACGTTGATGCCGGTCGCCGTGCGCGCGCGCGTTTCGGTGCACAGTGCGCGCACGCAGCGTTCGCGGTCGGCATCGCGCGCCGCGTTGAGAGCTTCGAGCCGATCGAGCACCGCCCTCGCATAGTCGGTCCAGGTGACCGCATGCCGTCCGGCTGCTTCGTCGCGCAGCCGGCCACGGTAGTCGGCATCCTCGGCAAGTTTCAGGAGGCCGGCAGCGATCGCCTCGTCGCGGGTGACGTCGACCATGTGACAGCCGCCGCCCTCGGCGACCTCCGCCATGGCGCCGAAGTCGGCGCACAGGCATGGCACGCCGTTACGCAGGCTCTCCACGATCGGAAGCCCGAAGCCCTCGCTCTTGGAGACGAAGAACGAGAAGTCGGCTGATGCGTAACAGTCCCGGATTTCGCTGTCGGTCGAATAGCCGTGATGCACGATGTTGCGGTTGGCGGCGACCGCAGCGGAGAGATCGGCAGCGCAGGCCGGATGCAGCGATCCGAACAGGTCGACCCTGGCCTCGCGCAGGCGCGGATGGCGGGTGGCGAGCTCGTTCAGCACGCGCAGAAAGCGGGTCTGTTGCTTGCGCGGTTCGATCGTGCCGACCGAGATGATGCGTAGCGGCGCGCCGTCATCGGCAGCCACCCGCCGCGTCAGCGGTCGCAGGTCCTCGGCCCGGATCTCGCCCAGGCGGACCGGATGGATCGCGGCCCGCAGAGCGGCCTCAGCGTCGGTTGCAATGGCCTTTTCCTGCCGCAGCCAGTCGATCAGCGTCTCGCCCGAATAGGTGGAAATCGGCAGGATGGCGTCGCTGCCGCACAGGTATTTGACGTACTCGGTGTGGGCCTGGCGGATGTCGTCGTATCCCGGCTCCGAGATCGGGATGACGTCATAGAGGACCGAGGCGACGGGAATGCGGTAGTCCCTGCATTGTGCCAGAATGCGGGAATAGCGCTCGTTGCCGTTGTCGGTGTGGTAGGCGATTTCCGGATACAGAAGCCAAGTCGCCCCAGGATTCGCCACCGTCTCTCCGAACCGGTACGAGACCCGGCCCGCATTGGGATTGACCTTCAGCGAGGCGACGAAGTCGGTATCGACGAACACGGCCTGCAAGTCGTGCTCGTTCGCATAGCGCAATTGCCCCTGCAGGTCGTCCCACACCACGAAATCGACATCCGCCATGCCCTCAAGCGCACGACCGGCTTCCACGATGACGCGATGGATTCCGGAGCGGGCCTTCGAGCGACGGGTCGCATCGCAGTAGTAGAGCAGCTTCATTGTGGCAAACCTTCCCAGCAGGAGGATCGGTGTGGAGGAGGTCGGATAGGTGCGAGAGCGTCGGCCATCGGCGACTCCCACCGGCAGCGGGGATCACTGCATTCGTTGTGTGGGGTCCTCCTGTCCAACGGGGGGAATGCGGTTTCTCCAGTAGTCGAGGATCTCGATCAGCGTTTCGTCGATGTTGACGCGCGGACTCCAGTCGATCACAGCGCGGATTTTCTCGGAGTTTCCGCAGGAAACCGGAATGTTGATGTCGCGCAGGCGGTCGGGGTCGACCTCGCGCGTGATCGGCACGGAACTTAAGGCAATCATCTTGTCCAGAAGTTCGCTGATCTCGCGGGGTTTGCCGGACGATACATTGAAGAGCTGGTAGCCGGCAGGGGCTTGCAGCAGGTCCAGGACACGGCGGTATACCTCGATCACGTCGACCACGTCGAGGAAGTCGCGTTTGGCAGACAGGTTTCCAACCTTGATGACAGGCGTCGAGGCGCCCTTTTCGATGCGCGCTATCTGCGCTGCGAAGGCGGGCAGGGCAAAGCGTTCGTCTTGTCCAGGTCCGACGTGGTTGAACAGGCGCAGCGCGACGACAGGAGAAACCTGTGCCAGCGTCGCCTCGAGCATGAGTTCGGCCGCGAGCTTGGATTTCGCATAGGCACTCTCGGGAGCGACCGGATCGGTTTCGCGTTTGGGCTGGCCGTCCCTAAGGCTGGCGCCATACACCTCGGCGGACGAGGCGAAGATCAGCCCGGCGCCGGGAACATGGCGACGGAGGGCGGCCGCGAGCGCCGCAGTGCCCTCGTAGTTGACCCGCCAGACCCGCTCCGATGTGCCGTCGGTCAGATAGGCGGTCGAGATTGCCGCCAGATGAATCACCGCATCGGGTCGGCTTGCCGCAACGGCGGCTTCGACGCTGGCCGGATTCTCGAGGTCGAAGGCGAGAGAAGCATCGACCGGCATCTTGGCCGTCCGGATAACCTCGAAGGCCCCTGCGCCGGGTCCCGACTCCAGCCGCCTGCAAAGATGCCTGCCGACGAAGCCGTCTGCTCCGGTCACGAGTATCTTACGCACCATGATGCCCCGCGGTCATTGGCGATCCATCCTCGGCGTCGGTCTCCGTCCCGTCCGTTCCTGCCTATCCGTTCTGGGTATGACGTTTGAGATCGGCTTCGACCATCTCGATGATCAGCTGCTCAAGGGTCGTCTCGGGCTCCCAGCCGAGCCTTTGCTTCGCCTTCGACGGATCGCCGAGCAGGATATCGACTTCGGCGGGACGGAAGAAGGCGGGATTGATGACGACATGGTCGTCGGGATTTAAGCCGACGTGACCAAACGCGATGTCGATCATGTCGCGCACAGTGGCGGTGCGGCCGGTGGCGATCACGTAGTCGTCCGCGACCTCCTGCTGCAGCATCAACCACATGGCCTTGACATAATCGCGCGCATGACCCCAGTCGCGCTTGGCGTTGAGATTGCCCATCTCCAGCGTCTTCGCCTTGCCCAGCTTAATCCGGGCGACGCCGTCGGTGACCTTCCGGGTGACGAACTCAAGCCCGCGCAGCGGCGACTCATGATTGAACAGGATGCCGCTGACACCGAAAATATCGAAGCTTTCTCGATAGTTGACGGTAAGCCAGTGACCGTAGAGCTTCGCCACGGCGTAGGGCGAACGCGGGTAGAAGGGGGTGGTTTCCGATTGCCGTTCCTGCTGGATGAGGCCGTACATTTCGGACGAGCTCGCCTGGTAGAATCGCGCCTGCGGTGCTTCCAGGCGGACAGCCTCCAGCATGTTCGCGACACCGATGCCGGTCACTTCGCCGGTCAGGATCGGTTGTTGCCAGGACGACTTCACGAAAGACTGGGCGCCGAGGTTGTACACCTCGTCGGGCTTGGATGTCCGGACCGCCCGGATCAGGCTCGACAGGTCGCACAGATCGCCGTCGATGTATTCGACCTCGTTCTCGACACCGAGCCAGCGCAGGCGATGGTCGTTTACGCCGAAATGGCTGGACCGTCGCACGAGGCCGTAAACCTTGTAGTTCTTCTCGAGCAAGAATTTGACCAGATAAGCCCCATCCTGACCGGTAATGCCAGTAATAAGTGCGACCTTGTTCATTTTTGGTTTCCCGCTGAAAGACGATGAGGATCCGGTGTGTCAGAACGGTATAAAATGCATATACTATGTAAGGTAGTGGCTTGAAAACATTTCGCGCATAAGAAAGAGAATTGAATTCATTTATTTACTTAGTATTAGATGCTTAACAGGCTCGATTCGTGAGTAGCAATAGTCCATCGTATCTGCAGGCGCAATGCTCTTCTTGAGCGCCGATACCGACAGGGCCGCCGATATCGTGCGTGGCGTACGAGGAGCGGACGCCCAAGATACCTCGGCCGCGGGCGCGTCTCGGCCGCACTGCGGCAGATTACTCGTATGGCCGATATCCCAATCTCACGGAGCGTTTTTGCACAGCACAAGCGGGAAGTGCTGCTGGCGGGACGACTGCGAAGCGCCGCGCGATCGGTGAGAATGTCGTTGCCTCGGCCCGTCAAACACGATAGCCGGATTTCCTGCTGCCTTTCCGTGCGACCGCCTGACGGGAAATCCGGGACAGAGGGGACCCCATGTCGAACCTGAAGATCACGCCGCTTGCCATTCCCGACGTTCTGGTCATCGAGCCGAAGAAATTCGGCGATCATCGCGGCTTTTTCTCCGAGACCTACAACGCCCGTGCCTTTGCCGATGCCGGAATCGATCTTCGGTTCGTTCAGGACAATCATTCCTACTCGGCGGAACCCGGCACCTTGCGCGGGTTGCACTATCAGGGGGCGCCGCATGCCCAGGACAAGCTCGTCCGGGTCTTGCGTGGTCGAATCCTCGACGTCGCCGTGGACCTGCGCCGTTCCTCGCCGACCTTCGGCAAATGGGTTTCGGCCGAGATATCGGCGGAGGCATGGAACCAGATCCTGGTCCCGGCCGGCTTCGCCCACGCCATCCTCACCCTGGAGCCGCACACCGAACTGCTCTACAAGGTGTCGAACTACTATGCGCCCAGCCACGACTTCGGTATTCGCTGGAACGACCCGGAACTTGCCATCGACTGGCCGATCTCTGAAGACAAGGTGATCCTGTCCGACAAGGACGCGAAGCAGCCGTTCCTCAAGGATGTCGCAGACCTGTTCGACTGAATCCCGGGCGCGGGCCGCAGAAGCGCCGAACAGACTTTGATCTTGGCGCATGCGACACCTCCCGGGGCCGTCAAACATCTCGAATTCGAGCCGGCCTGTGGTCATGGGCTTGCCTCTGGACGGCGTTGCCAAAGACCGTTATCACGATGCGTCATTCGCTGTGGCAGGCTTGCTTCTGGCAGAGTAATCGAGAGCAGCGCGACACCGGCGAACAATTCTGCGGCTTGGGCATTCTTCTGCTTCGAGCGTTTCTTCTGCGATCGCCGCCCGTCATTGCCTGTCGGGTTTCGAACGCGAGTGGAGTGCAATGATGAAAAAGGTTCTCGTAACCGGAGCGGGCGGCTACATCGGCACGACGCTGGTTCCCATGCTGCTGGAAGAGGGTTATCAGGTTCGCGCCGTCGACCGTTACTTCTTCGGCAAAGAGTTGCTTTGCGCGCATCCGAACCTGGAAATGGTTCAGACCGATACCCGTCTGATCGGCGAAAACCTGTTGGACGGCATCGACTATGTGATCGATCTCGTGGCCATTTCGAACGATCCGTCAGGCGAGGAATTCCGCGACGAGACCTACGCAATCAACCACGAGTCGCGTGTCGCCACCGCGATCCTTGCGAAGAAATGCGGCGTGAAACGCTACATCCTGCCGTCCTCCTGCAGCCTCTATGGCTTCCAGGAACCGGGGGTGATCGCGGATGAAACCACGCCGACCAATCCGCTGACAACCTATGCCAAGGCGAACGAGATGGCCGAGCACGGTGTGCTGCCGCTGGCCAGCGACGATTTCGTCGTGGTGGTGCTGCGCCAGGCGACCGTCTATGGCTATAGTCCGCGCATGCGCTTCGATCTGGCGATCAACGGCATGGTCTACGGCGCATGGAAGACCGGGGTCCTGCCGCTGATGCGCGACGGAACCCAGTGGCGGCCGATGGTGCATGTCAAGGACACGGCCCGCGCGCAGATCTTCATGCTCACGGCGCCGGCCGACAAGGTCAACGGCGAGATCTTCAACGTCGGCTCCGACGAGAACAACTATCAGCTCGGCCCGCTGGCGCAGATCGTCGCCGATACGCTGCCCAACGACGTCAGGATCGAATGGTACGGCGACCCCGACCATCGTTCCTACCGGGTGGCCTTCGACAAGATCGAGAAGCTCGGCTTCAAGGCCATGTATACAGCCGTCGACGGAGCGCGCGACGTCTATGAGGCCCTGTCCAGCGGTAAGATCGACCGCACGCCCAAGACCATTACCCTCGAATGGTACAAAGAGCTTGTCGCCTGGCACAAACGCATCCGCGAGCTGGAACTTAACGACGGCATCCTGCGGATTTGAGATCCGAACCATGAAAGCGATCCTGCTCGGGCCGAACGGCCAACTCGGAACAGACATCGTGCGTGCCAATACGGCCCTCGGAGCGCCCTTGGACCTGCACCCGCTCGACCGTCAGGCGCTCGACCTGACCGATTTCGAGACGGTGCGCACCGTTCTGGGCAGCGCCGACTTCGACGTCCTGATCAATTGTTCGAGCTATCACAAGACCGACGATGTCGAGCAGAACGCCCAGCTCGGCGTCACCGTCAACGCCCATCTGGTCCAGCTTCTGGCAAGGCTGTGCGAGCAGCGTGCCGCCCGCTTCGTTCACGTTTCAACCGATTATGTCTTTGGGGGGCAGTCCAAGCGGACGCCTCTGTCGGAGGACGATCCGACAGCGCCCGTCAACGTCTACGGCGCCTCCAAGGCGATGGGCGAGACGCTCGCGACCCTTGCCTGCGCTCGAACGACGGTCCTTCGGGTCGCCTCGTTGTTTGGCATCGCCGGTGCCAGCGGCAAGGGCGGGAACTTCGTCGAGACAATGATCCGTTTCGGACGTGAGAAGGGCGCCTTGCGGGTCGTCGCCGACCAGCACATGTCGCCGACGTCGACATATGACATCGCCACGACGCTGATCGACATGCTCAAGGCTGATGTCGAGCCCGGCATCTGGCATGTCGTCAATAGCGGCGATGCGACCTGGCATGCGTTCGCCGAGGAAATCATCCGCCAGACGGGCATCGCGGCGACCGTCGAGCCGATCACCTCGGCAGAGTTCCCGACGCCGGCCATGCGTCCGCCTTACAGCGTGCTGTCGAATGCCAAGGTCGCCGCCGTCGTCGGCGAACGGCGCCACTGGACCGTCGCGCTTCGGGACTACCTGAGGGACAAGGGGCATATCTGACGGAACCGCTCCGACAAGGAAGAAGGATGCCGCAATGAAGGGAATCGTTCTTGCCGGGGGATCAGGAACGCGGCTGTTTCCGCTGACCATTGCGACGAGCAAGCAGATCCTGCCCGTCTACGACAAGCCGATGATCTATTATCCGCTGTCGATCCTCATGCTGTCGGGCATCCGGGAAATCTTGATCATCTCGACGCCTCGCGATCTGCCGACCTTCCGTCAACTCCTCGGCGACGGCGGCAAGTGGGGAATCCGCCTGGACTATGCGGAACAGCCGGAACCGCGTGGTCTCGCGGAAGCCTTCATCATCGGCGAATCCTTCCTGGCCGGGTCTCCAGCGGCGCTGATTCTCGGCGACAACATCTTCTTCGGCCACGGTCTGTCCGGTTTGCTGAAGCGGGCCGTCTCGACGCTCGACGGCAGCACCGTGTTCGCCTATCGCGTGCTCGATCCGGAACGCTATGGCGTTGTCGAGTTCGACGCCGACAACCGAGCGGTTTCGATCGAGGAAAAGCCGAAGAATCCCAAGTCCGATTGGGCCGTCACAGGGCTCTATTTCTACGATTCGGATGTGGTCGAGATCGCCAAACAGGTCCGCCCGTCGCATCGCGGCGAACTCGAGATCACCGATGTCAACCGAACCTATCTGGAGCGCGGCAAGCTGAGCGTCGAGCAGATGGGGCGCGGCTATGCCTGGCTCGACACCGGTACGCACGATTCGCTGATCGAGGCCGGGGAGTTTGTTCGTGCCATCGAGAACCGGCAGGGTCTGAAGATTGCCTGCCTCGAGGAAATCGCCCACCTGCAAGGCTGGATAGACAGCGAACAGGTTCTGCAACTGGCCGGGGAACTCGACAAGACAGCCTATGGCGCCTATCTGAGGCGCATCGTGGGCGAGCGGTGAACGCCAGGATCCCGGCTTTGACGGCATTCAGCCAGCGGGCGGGCAGACCGTCGTGGAAAGACAGCGTTGGCGCCCTGCGCTATGCTTGCCGCAAATGTACCGCGAAGGGCAACTTGTCCGGTATCCATGAGGTTGCGCATTTGGTGCGGACCAGATTGTCCATCGGTCAGACGCGTCGGCCAACCGCCGCATCGCCCGCCAGCCCATCGCCCCAGCCGTAGCGTTTCAGCATGCAGTTCTCGATCGATGTCGATGCAGGTACCGTGATCTCTGGCTGGGTGGTTCTGGAAAACCCCGGCGAGATCCCGACGATCATTGTCGAGGCGGGCGACAATCCGCCGTTCGAACTGCCGGCCAACGTCAACCGGCCCGATCTCAAGGACGTAGGACTTCATGCCACCGGCATGGCTGGGTTCCAGATCGACGGCAGCATCGTCCCGAATGTCGAAAGCCTGAAGTCGATCTGCCTTCGCGAGAAGATCAGCAATATCGAGATCTATCGCCGGTTCGACATAAAGAAGAATCTTGAGAGGCGTGTATTCGTCTATACGTTCTCAAGCCTGTCCCAGCGCGAGATGATCCGCAGCATCACGCGCAAGTTCAGTTCATCCTATCTCAATATCGAGCGTTACCCCTACGAGACGATCAATGCGATCCTCAACTCCCCGACCTTCCGCTCCGTGGTGTGCATCGGCAGGCCGAGCTACATGCGCTATGCCGGTGCGCTGGCCGCGCAGGGGTTCTTCAAGTCAGCGCTGCTGAGAGACCCATTCGAGGAGTTGGCCGAACGGCTGCTGCTTCTGCGGCTTGCATCCAGGACGCAGAATCCGACCCTCGTCGAACAGCAGCTGTCCGGCTTCATGCAGCTTCGCCCATTCGTGGACAGACTGGATTTCAACAGCGACCGGGACCTGCGCTTTGCCTTCCGGGCCCTGACCATGGAGCAGAAGGCCTGCATCTCGAACCCGGTGACACGCATTCTTGCCTGCGAGATCGGCGAGATGGCTGAGCGCCGACATGTCGGCCTTGCGCTCGATCACCTGTCGAAAATGGAACTGGTCGGCACAATGACCCAATTCGAGGCGTTTCGGACGATGTTCAACAGCCTGCTCGGAGAGGAGATCATCCTGCATGCCGAGCATCAGGATGTGAAGCCGGTCTCCGAACTGGCCAAGCGACTGTCCGGTATCAATACCGTCGTCCAGCTGATCGAACACGACCTGGCCCTCTATTCCTACGCCGAAGAGGCCGTATTGGAGGGGGTCAGTACATGGAATGCCGATATCGGCCAGAAGAACGGTGGGTCGGCGTTTCCCGACGCCTGAGAACGCTACGGTCCAGATGCTGTCCTGTCGCTAGAACCGGGTCGGCTTGCCGATGAGCGTCCGGCAGAGATTCTTGATCATGAACTTGGGGCTTTTCAATGCGCGATTGACCTGATCGAGCGTTCCCTTGAGGGCATCTCCTTCCGAACGTGCCTGTTCGAGTTGTAGCTCGAGCGCATGGATGCGGGCGCGATGCTCCGGCTCTAGCCGACCCGCGGCGACAAGGCGGGCAACATCGTCCGCTTCGAGGAATCGCCGGCCCTGGGCCTGGCCGAAGGCCGTGACGACGTCTTGCGACTGGCCTCCAGCGTCGGCGGCATGGGCAGCGAAGCGCCGCCATGCGTTGCCGGCGCCGTAGTCGAAATGCTCGGCATCCCAGTAGAAGCGGTTGCCGTGCATCTTCTCGATCACGAGCGAGGCGAAGTTGTAGTCGACGCCTTCGTAGGTGAAGTCCGGCTGCGCGCCTTCCCAGGAGCCTTCGTTGAAAAGCCGGCAGTCCGGGAGGCAGCCCATGATGTCGGCCCGGAACATGTGGCCGGTGTAGAGCCGATGGTCGACCGACGGTTTTGGATCGCCGTCCGTGTAGCTATCCTTGAAGTCGACGGTCAGCACGAGGACACCGCCGGGCTGCAGCAGGTCCGCGCACTGGCGGACGAACTGGATATGGTCGTCGACATGTTCGAGCACCGAGGTGGACAGGATGAGGTCGAAGCTTTCGAGCGCGGTCGATTCCAGCAGATAGAAGTCGTTGAGGCTGAGATCGAGTACGGGATCGATCGCGGTCACCCGGTAGCCGTTCCGCTTGAGTACCTCGCAGGCGGTATCCTCGAACGCGCCGACTGCCAGAATGCGCGGGCAGGTGTACCGGGTCGCAAGGCGCCGCACAGCGTCCAGAACGAAAGCCTGCTGGACATTTGCCTCAGCGATCTTGCGTTCCATGATCTCGGGAACGGCGTCCCACATCTCCTGGATGACGGGCGCGTAGGCTTCGCGCGACTGGTCGTCCAGAACCTTGTTGAAGCTCGGCCGGTCGGGCACGGACGCAAGCAGCGCCTTGCGGTCGACGGCGTCGAGGATGGCATCGACCCAGCGCGCCGAGGCATAGAGCGGATGAAGCTCGCGCCGGGCGATCCGGAAAGCCTGCGGGTCGGTTTCCATCCCCTTGCGCAGCGTGGTCTGCGACAGCCGGACGGTCGGCTGGTACTGGTGCATGTGCCGGAACATCACCGAATCGCTGACCAGGAACGGCCGGCCCGAGGCGAGCAGGATGTCGGCGCAACTGGATATGCCGCGGTCGTTGTCGCCGGTATAGGCAAGGATGTTCAGGTGGTTCTCTGCGCAGAAGGCAAGCAGGCCCTCGTCGTCGAAGAAATGCTCGGAAACATCGAGTTCGATCGCGGTGCCTTCGAGCGCCTGCCGGCATTTTTCGATGATGGCGTTGCGCGCGTCTTCCGTGACAATGGCCGGATCGTCATGATGGGGGATGTTGATCCGAATCCGTGCCCGCTCGAATTCCGTGGCGACGCGGCTGCACAGGACGTCGAAACCCTTGTTCTCGGTTGCGAAGCCGAACGATCCGAAGGTCGGGATGTCGAATGCGGGTTCGGCGGCTTCGTTCACCGCCGGCGCGAAGCGGGGCACCGGTACGACCTGGGCGTTGTAGGGCACCATGATCGGATCGGCGCAGAGGTAGAAGTCGTATCCTTCGATGAACAGATGGTTGGCCTGCCGGTTCGTGAGTTCGTGCACGACGATGAACTTGGTCGCCGTCACCTCCTTCAGGACATCGGGCGTCAGCCACGGCATCGTCGACGGATAGAAGTTGACGATCAGGATGTCCGGGCGGAGTTTCGACACTCCGTCGCGGAATTCTTCGACGCCGGCGCATGGAAGATGCTTAACCTTGATCCGCCGGTCATGTGCCAGAAGGTTGGCAATGTTCCTGCCGAACTGGAAGACGCCGCAACGCAGACCGTGATGATTGATGACCGCGACGGAAGGGATCGATCGCTTGCGTGTCGTGGTCTTGGGGGATTTTCCGGTCTTCGGCCTTGTTTTCCGGATTTGCTGGTTCATATGTGGGCCTGGTTTTTCTACGCTACCGTTTGGATTTCTTGTTATTGGCGGAAACCTGCGGGCCTCTGGAAAGCCGATAAGTTCGAAATCGCGCTATTGTTTGTTCCTGTCCAAGAAAATCAGGATAGACCGATACCGTGGACATTTGGAACTGAAATCCTGTACGTATCCCCGGTCGATCAGGCAAGAGATGCGCCCGTCGTGGCACCGATCGGCGCCGAGGTGCGAAGCCGGTCCGTGCCACCCAAGGGGCAAGCGCGGCAAAACCGACAGGCCATCCGAGGTCGCTTTGCAAGCCGGTTGGAGGCGGGTATTGTGCGGCCAGCTTCGACCGGGAGTCGCCGTGTCGAGGGGCCCCCGGTTCGGACTGGTCACGGGAGAGGCATGGGACGCGGGAAACTCCAGTGTCGGCAGATCAGGGGCGCGCGTGCCTGTTTCGGGCATGCAGTCAACGCCGACCTCAACGCCGATTTGATGTTTCGCCATGGCTGACCACCTCTTCCGGGCAGACGACAGCAGAGCGACCATTGCCGATGCGCTGAAGGTCCAGGCACGCGTGATCTATGCGCTGATCCTGCGTGACATGCGCACGCGTTTCGGGCGGTCCCACTTCGGCTATCTCATCCAGATCGCCTGGCCGCTGTTTCACCTGTTCCTCCTGATTGCCATCCCGCACCTGCTCGCGCGTGTACCGCCGATCGGAACGGACCTGACGATCTATCTGGTGACCGCGTTTCTGCCCTATGTGCTGCTGTTCTACCCGGCCCGTCTGATGTGCCTTGCAATCATCGTTGCGCGCCCGCTGTTGCTGTTCCCGATCGTCAAGTCGAGCGACATTCTCATCGCCCGGGCCCTGCTTGAGGGACTGACGTCCTATGTGGTGACCCTGATTGCGATCGCCTGCCTGGCCTTGATGGGCAAGGACGTCATGCCTGACGACCTGATCGAGGCCGTGTTCGCGATCCTGGCCATCATCTTCGTCGGCATCGGCTACGGCAGCCTGAATGCGGTCATCACGACGATGTTTCCGCCCTGGAATATCGTCGCGGTGCTGACGATGGTGCTCATGTATGCGACCGCCATGCCCTGGGTTCTGCCGACCTTCCTGACGCCCGAGATCCAGTACTGGCTGTCCTGGAACCCGCTTTTCCAATGCGCGGATTGGCTGAAGACCGCGTATTTTGCAGGCTACCAGTCGGGCCTGCTGGACCGCACCTATCTGATCGGTACCGGGGTCCTTACTTTCTTCTCTGCCTTTCTGATCGAGCGCGCCATCCGCGGGAGGCTGCTCGAATGATGATTGCGCTGGACCGCATCTTCAAATTCTACAAGACCTACGGCGTCACCAAGGTCGTGCTCGATCACGTCTCGATGACCTTCGAGTTCGGTAACAGCTACGGCGTGCTCGGCATCAACGGCGCCGGCAAGTCGACGCTGATGCGCCTGCTTGCCGGGACGGAACTGCCCAACGACGGCAAAATCACTCGAAGCGTGCGGGTCTCCTGGCCACTCGGCTTTGCCGGCGGCCTGCATCCCAAGATGACCGGTCGCGAGAACGTCGTCTTCGTCGCCCGCATCTATGGGCACGATACGATCAAGACGCTTAATTTTGTCGAGGATTTCGCCGAGATCGGCAGTTATATCGACGTTCCCGTCCAGTCCTATTCGTCGGGCATGCTGCAACGCCTGGCCTTTGGGCTGTCCATGGCCATCGATTTCGATTGCTACCTGATCGACGAGGTCACAGCCGTCGGTGACGCACGGTTCCAGGCGCGTTGTCAGCAGGAGTTCAACAAGAGGCGCCAATATTCGGACATAGTTATGATTTCTCATGATATGAATACGTTGAAACAGTATTGCAATCGGGGGGTTGTGCTTGCTGATGGGAAGCTCCATCTCTTCCGGGATTTGGAGGACGCCATCGCCCTTTACCGAAAACTGAACCGGTAGAAGGGGTGCGATGTCCTACGAACTAAGACTGCAGGACGAGCCGAAGCTTCCGGCCAGGGCCGCCGATAGCGTCGCGGTCATATCGGCAGCACTGAGGCGCGCGGCGCGCCAGTCGCGTGTACCGGTATCCATCGTCAGCGGTGGCGGCGGCTTCAAGGCGCGTCGGATCGACCGCATCGTCATCCGAATTGTCGTATCGGCCTTCGTCGTCCTGTTCCTGCTGCCGACCCTTCTGTCGGGGCTGTATCTCTTCGCGATCGCATCCGACATTTACGAGACCGAAGTTCGTTTCGTCGTCCGCAACGGCGAGAAATCGCCCATAGACTCGCTCGGCATGCTGTCGAGCCTGGCGCAGGCGGGGCAGTTCAAGGATGCCTATGTTATCGCCAAATACATCAAGAGCCACAGCATCATCGCAGACCTCGAAAAGCGGATCGGCCTGCGCGAGCGGTTCACCGGCCGGGACGGCATCGATTTCCTCTCGCGTCTGCGCGAAGACGCGACGATCGAAGAGTTCCACGACTACTGGCAACGGCGGGTCGCCGTGGAGGTGGACAACCGGTCCGGCTCGGTAATTCTTCAAGTTTACGCCTTCACCGCCCAGGATGCTCATGACATCGCCGCGGCCATCGTCGATCTCAGCGAGGAACTGGTCAACAATCTGACCAACCGGGCCCGCAACGAGGCGCTGGAAAACTCGAAGAAAGAACTGGATCGCGCCCAGGTCAGGGTCGCGGAGATCACGGCGCAGTTCCAGGCCGCTCGCAATACCCTTGGGATCCTTGACGCGGATACCGAAGCCGAGGCGGCCGTCAAGCTGGGGGGGGAGATCCGCTCGCAACTGGTCGAGTACCGCCAGAGCTACGATATTCTGAAGGATACACTTGCCGACGACGCGCCGACGGTGAGGATCCTCAGGGCGCAGATCTCCAGCCTCGAAAAGCAACTCCAGGACCTGCAGAACTCGATCGGCGGCTACGTGCCGGACGGCGTCACGCTCGCCGATGCCAAGCAAAGGTTCGACCAGATCAGCATCGAGCAGAAGGTCGCGCGGGAGATCTACGTTTCGGCCTTCGCCAAGTACGAGGCGGCGCGGGCAAAACTGGACATCACGCAGGTCTATCTCGACGTCTTCCTCGAGCCGATGGTGCCCCAATCGGCGCTCTATCCGCGGCGCTTTCTGATCTGGAGCGCGATCCTGATCGGAAGTCTCGCCGTGTGGGGAGGCGTGTTCGGCGGCGTCGTCCTCGTGCGCGATCACTGGGCGCGGTAGCGGGCCATGAACAGCATCATCAAACATGCAAGGACATTGTCCGGCCGCCTGCAGCGCAGGCCCGTGGAGGGAGGCGGCCGGCCCAATGCCCTCGTCGCCAATCCCGCGCGCGTGCCGGGCTTTCCGGCAGGCACGCCGGACAACGATACCGGCGGCGGCAAGAGCATGCGACGGGTCCTGGTCAGTCTGGCGGCTTTCGTTGTGATGCCGACGCTGATGGTCGCCTTCTATTTCCTTTTCGTGGCGGCGGACCGCTATGTCTCGGAGAGCCATTTCGTCGTCCGCAACGCCGAGCGGCTCGAAGTGTTCGAGCCCAGCGGGATGACCATGAATCTGGTGCGCTCCTTTACCGGCGGCGGGGTGTCGACGTCGATGCAGGACGCCTATGTCATCGTCGACTACATCCGCAGTCGCAGCATCGTCACGGACGTGATGAAGCGCATCGACCTGATTTCGGTTTTCGGCGGCGACAACGGCGACCTTCTGACCCGGCTGAAGGACGAGCCCTCGCTCGAGGAATTGTGGGAATACTGGCAGAAGCGGGTGTCGACCTATGTCGACATCAATTCTGGCATTGTCCAACTGCGGGTCGAGGCGTTTGCGCCCGACCGGGCCAGGGAAATCTCTGAGGTCGTTATCGAGCTCAGCGAGGAACTGGTCAACAGGCTCTCCGACCGCAGCCAGAACGATGCCCTGAAGCGGGTCACGTCCGAGATGCAAAAGGCCTGGTCCGACTACCAGATGGCCGAGAACCGGCTGAACGCGTTCCGCACCGCCTCAAGCGTGATCGATCCGGTCGAGACGGCCGGGGCCGTCGGCAAGGTCATGCTCGAGCTCTACGGCGAACGCGCCAAGCTGCAGGCATCGCTCGACACCATCGCGGGCGAGATCGACGACGACGCGCCGACCGCGCGGATTCTCAGACGCAAGCTCGAAGCGCTCAACAGGCAGATTGACGAACTCGACAACGAACTGACCGGCAAGGAGAACGCCGCAGCCCTGTCGGTCAAGCTCGCTGAGTTCGAACAGCTTCAGCTCGACGTCCTGTTCAAGAAGAATCTGTACGAACTGACTGCGACGTCACTGGAAAAGGCGCGTGTAAACGCCGAGCAGCAAAGCCTGTTCCTGAACGTGGTCGTGCCGCCCAATGTGCCGGAGGAGGCGCTCTATCCGCAGCGTCTCTTCAACATCTTTTTCGCCTTCCTGTCGGCAAACATCTTCTGGGCGATCGGATCGCTGATGGTCGCAGCGGTTCGAGACCACATGTGACCCATGACGAAGGCCGCCCGGAGGCGGCCTTCGGAAGGAACGGCTATCGTGCCTCGACGCGGCCTTCGGCCGTTCCGTCGAGGGAGACGCCGGGCCTGTCGAGCGCCTTAATCTCGGCCTTCGTCATCGCCACCACGACGGCATCGGTCATCAAGGTCAGCCGGTCGGCGGGGATGGTCACCGTCTGCGCACCGATGCCCAGGAAACCGCCGATCTCGGTTTCCACCGCGAGCACCTGACCGCCCGGATTGGACAGCACGCGCGAGACCTCTCCGATCGTTTCGCCATCGCGGGTGACGATGTCCTTGCCGGCCAGAGCTTCGGCCGTGACCTCCAGGCTGCGATCGGGATTGGCCTGCGGTGCCACGGCGTCCTTGTCCTCAACTGCCGGGTCCGCCTGTCGTACCCCGGCCCCGGTTGCGTCCTGCGCCGTCCCCATCTGCGCCGTGACGCCAAGCTCGCTCGAGGCGTCCGCCCCGCTCCCGGACGCACCGGCCTGCCCGGATCCCTGCGCTCCGGCGGCAAGGCCGCCGAGGCCGCTCGTTCCGGCTCCGACCGAAACGCCGGCTTCACCGGATGCGGACCCGCCGAGGCCGCCAGCCTGTGCCGTGGTGACGGTCAGAAGCGTCGTTGCCAGAATTGCCGAGAGCGTGTTCACGGTGTTTCGCATGTCCTATCTCCTTTGGGTCGTGACATGACAGGTCGCCGGCCTCTCGGCGCAAGGTTCAGGCCGTGCGCCGGCTGCCGACGCCTGTGAAGGTGGGTCGGACAATCGGGCATTCCCGTGAATGTTACGTACTGTTACGTAGACGTGACCGGAATCACGAAATGACTCGGAAATCTCCGAAAAAACACCGGCATTTCGCCCAATACGCGGCAGGATGGAGAAGGGACAGGCGGTCAGCTGCAGCCGGTGAGATGCCGCTCAGTAGCCGACGTCGTTCATGAACGGCTTCTTGACCTCGGGCCGGGTCAACAGGCTGTACAGCCGTTCGCCGAGGATCGTGAAGCTGGCTGTCGCCAGGATGCCGAGCAGGATGCCCCACTTGAGGACAAGGGACAGCAGAATTCCCAAGCCGAATCCAGCAATCATGCAGACGAGTTCCAGGTAATTGTTCTTTCTCATTCCCGCGCCCATCCTGAATGCGGGATCAGAATGGGTTTGAATTGTTAAAAAACCGATAGGAGCTTTGCCACGTCCAGTCATGACCCATACGTGCCTGTGCTTTGCTTTGTGTATCGTACGGGCGTTGGCCTCCAATATCGGATCAAGCCTATGAACGAAAAGAGAAAATAGAATTGAACTGGGGTTCTGTGATCTTGTCGACCCCCTGTCAGAAAAGACAGTATTCGTGTCCACGTTTCGTAGGTCCCGTCCTCACATGGTATGCGGCAAGCCCCTCCGGCCGCGATGCAGCCGGAGCGGGAAGGGCGAAGCGAGCCACGCCGCGCGGGACGGCGGTCAGGCCGGCTGGCGCCGCAGCGCCGGTCGGCGGGCGGCGAGCCGGACCACCACGTTCTCGATGATCCTGTGGCCGGCGTCCTGGTCGAGAGACATGATGCTTTCGGGGTGGAACTGGACGGCGGCGATCGGCTCGTGCGCGTGTTCGATTGCCATGACCACGCCGTCCTCGGTCTCAGCCGTCACCCTGAGCTCCGACGGCAACGTCTCGCGCCGGGCGTGGAGCGAGTGGTAGCGCCCGACGATCACCGGCCCCTGGAGGCGCTCGAACAGCATCGAATTGCCGGCGATGCTGATCGGCGAGGGCTTGCCGTGTATCGGCACGTCGAGCTGGGCCAGTTCGCCACCGAAGGATTCGGCCAGCGCCTGCAGCCCGAGGCAGACGCCAAAGATCGGCAGGCCGCGCGCTCGTGCCCGGCCGATCGTCGCCGCGCAGTTGAAGTCCTTCGGGTTGCCCGGTCCTGGCGACAGCACCACGAGGTCCGGATCGACATCGTGGAAGATGTGGTCGGCGATCGGCGTGCGGTAGGTGACGACCGCCGCGCCGGTCTGGCGGAAGTAGTTCGCCAGCGTGTGAACGAAACTGTCTTCGTGGTCGACGAGCAGGATCTTCAGCCCTGCACCCGGTTGGGTCGCCGTCGCCTTCTCGACAGCCTTTGCCGCAAGGCCGGCTTCGCGCACGGCGGCGCGCATGGCCTCGGCCTTCAATTCGGTCTCGGCCTCCTCGTCCTCCGGCACGCTGTCGTAGAGCAGGGTGGCGCCGGCACGGATCTGCGCGACGCCGTCCTTGATGCGCACGGTCCTGAGCGTCAGGCCGGTGTTCATGTCGCCATTGAAGAGGATGGCGCCGATCGCTCCGCCGTACCAGGCGCGCGGGCTCTTCTCGTGGGTCTCGATGAACTCCATCGCCCAGCGTTTCGGCGCCCCGGTCACCGTCACCGCCCAGGTGTGGGAGAGGAACGCGTCGAGCGCATCCATGTCCTCACGCAGGATGCCCTCGATGTGGTCGACGGTGTGGATCAGACGCGAATACATCTCGATCTGGCGCCGGCCGATGACCTTGACCGAACCGGGGATGCACACGCGGCTCTTGTCGTTGCGGTCGACGTCCGAGCACATGGTCAGCTCCGCCTCGTCCTTGGCCGAGTTCAGGAGCTTGCGGATCTGCGCTTCGTCCTCAATGGCGTTCCTGCCGCGCCGGATGGTGCCGGAGATCGGGCAGGTCTCGACCCGGCGGCCGCCGGTGACGCGCACATACATCTCCGGCGAGGCGCCGACGAGATACTCGGCGTTGCCGAGGTTGAAGAAGAACGAATAGGGCGACGGGTTGATCTGCTGCAACCGGCGGGAAACCGCCGACGGCGGGTTGGGGCAACGCTCGTAGAAGGTCTGGCCCGGCACCGTTTCGAACAGATCTCCGCGGCGGAAATAGTCCTTCGCGGTGCGTACGATCTCGGCATATTCGCCCGGCGCGTGGTCGCCCCGGCCGGGATCCTCATTGGCCGGCACGTAGGGCGCCTTGTCGCCGTCGCGGGGCAAGCCCCTGGTCGAGTGTCCGTCGACCTCGAAGTCGTATTCCAGCACATAGGCGCGCTTGCCGTGGTGGTCGACGATCAGGATCTCGTCGGGCAGGAACAGCACCATGTCACGCTGGTCGGAGGGGCGAGCGAGCTTCAGGTCGATCGGCTCGAACTGGAAGGCCAGATCGTAGCCGAAGGCGCCATAGAGGCCGAGCTGTTCGTCGTCGCAGGCAAACAGTTCCTTGATAGCCCGGACGATGGAGAAGGTCGACGGCTGGCGCGAGCGCTCTTCTTCCTGGAACACCCGGTCGGGCTTTTTCACCGTGAGATGGATCCGTTCGCCGTCGGCAGCGAAGCGCCCCACGTCGGCATGGCCCTCGAGCCTCCTCGCGATCGCCGGGATCAGGATCCGGCCGCGGTCGTTGAGCGCCCGGATCTCGACATTTCGGTCTGCGGCCTCCAGGACGAGCGGCGGGTTGACCAGCGCCATGTCCCAGCGGGTGTAACGGCCCGGATACTCGTAGGAGGAGGCGAGCACCGCGCCGCGCTCGGCATCGAGGCGGTCGATCCAGGCCGAAGTGCCGGCCGCGTACTCGGAGGGACGCGAGGAGCGGGTCACGGCGATCCCGCCGGGGGTCTGATAGGTCTGCTGCGCCGGTCCCGGCATCTGTCGTCCTCCGTTGGAGCCGCATTCCAGCCCCCTGAACGACCAAAGGCCGCCTGCGGGGCTTCCGCGGCGGCCTTTGGTCGAGTTCGATCCCGTCAGGGCATGCACGATCGCTGGCCGCCTAGAAAGCGCCCCGCCACCACCATGCCTGAGAAATCGTCTGCGTGTTCATGGCCATCTGATTAGCGGATGCGACGCGGCGAGGCAATGGGGATTCGCTCCGTTGCTGCGAACGCTTCGGCCGTCTCGCAAGTTGCGAAAGGGCCATAGGATGCTGCTCGCATGCTGCCCATCGACAAACCGGCTTGGACATCCGGTTCGGGGGTGCTAACAGGGGCGCAGGGTCATTGGTCCGGCGGAGCGGGGATGCGGACGACTGTTTGGGGTGCGCTACTGCTGTTTCTTTCGGGCTGCGGCGCGCTTCCGGGTGAGGGGCCTTCGGCGATTGGGATCACGTCTGAGGAGATATCGGCGCAGGGGAGTTCGGTTCCGACTGGGTCTGAGTCCTATGCGGTTGTGTCGATCGAGCCGTCGAACATCGATGTGATCAAGGCGTACCGTCCTCTGGCGTTTTCGAACCAGTTCCGCGGGGTTGGCTCCGGCGGCGGGTCGTCGGCGCTTCTGGGGGTCGGCGACAGCCTGCAGGTCAAGATCTTCGAGGCCTCGCGCGAGGGTTTGTTCTCGCCGGGCGATTCGGACAGCACGCTGGTTCCCGCGGTGATCGACGAGACGGGTCACGTGTTCGTGCCCTATGCGGGGCGGATCGCGGCGGCGGGTCTGACGGTGGAGGGTCTGCGGGCGTCGATCGAGCAGAAGCTGGTCGGCAAGGCGGTCGAGCCTCAGGTCCTGGTGGTGGTTGCCGACAAGCAGAGTTCGACGGCGGTGGTGGTGGGTGACGTCGGCAAGCCGGGGGTGTATCCGCTGCCGGTGCGCCAGACGCGGCTTCTGGAGCTTGTCGCGGTGGCCGGCGGACCGCGGGCTGCGACCTACGAGACGGTTGTGACGCTGAAGCGGGGTCCGCGGTCGGGGACGACGCGGCTTGAGCACCTGATCGACTATCCGGAGAACAACGTGCTGGTGGCGCCGGGCGACAACGTGCTGCTGTCGCATCGCCCGCGCACCTTCTCGGCCTTCGGGGCGGTGAAGGCGAACCAGCTGGTGGCGTTCAAGACCAAGAGCGTGACGCTGGCCGAGGCGCTGGCGACGGTGGGCGGTCTGAACGACTACCGGGCGGACGCGGGCGGGATCTTCCTGTTCCGCTTCGAGGACGCGGATCTTGTGCGCGCGCTCAAGCCGGAGCTTGCCGGTCGTCTGTCGGGGGGGGAGCAGGTGCCGCTGGTGTACCGGCTGAGCCTGCGCGATCCGCAGGGCTTCTTCCTGGCGCGCTTCTTCGAGATGCGCGACAAGGACATCCTCTACGTGGCCAACCATCCGACGGCGGAGTTCGGCAAGTTCCTGCAGATCATCGCGCCGCTGATCAGCAACGTGGCGACGGTGAACTCGTCCTTCTTCGACGACTGACGGGACGGATCCGTCTGGAGGATCTGTCTGGAGGATCTGGCAAGGGCGCCCGGGGACGGCCGGGGGCGGGGACGGGGAAAGCGGTAAGGCGGCATGGCGGAGGCGGGAACGGGGTCGGAGCGGGTGTTCGTGTTCCTGCAGGGACCGCCGTCGATCTTCGCGCGCACGCTGGCCGACGAGCTTGAGCTGCTCGGCCACCGCACGCTGCGGGTCAACCTGTGTCCGGGCGACTGGCTGGACTGGCACGACCGGCGCTGCACGTCGTACCGGGGCAGCCTTGCGGGGTTTCCGGCCTGGCTGGAGGGGTTCCTGCGCCGGGTCGGGGCGAGCGACCTGGTCTATTACGCCGACCGCCAGCCCTATCACGTGGCGGCGGCGGAGGTGGCGGGGCGTCTGGGGATCGCCTGCGCGGCCTACGAGTTCGGCTACCTGCGGCCGGACTGGATCACGCCGGAGCGCAACGGCATGTCGGCGCATTCGCTGTTCCCGGACGATCCGGCGCTGATCCTGTCGGCGGCCGCGGGTCTGCCGGCGATCGACCGGCGGCCGCTGTATCCCTATGCGTTCTGGCGCGAGGCGGCGGCGGAGGTGGTCTACAACCTGGCCAACGTGCTGCTGGCTCCGCTGGCCTATCGGCGCTACGTGCGCGACAAGTTCTACCATCCGCTGGCGGAATACCTGCGCATGGCGCCGCGCCTGGCGCTGGCGCGCTGGCGCGACACCAACGCGGAGCACCTGATCGACGATCTGATCGGCACGGGTCTGCCCTATTACGTGTTCCCGCTGCAGCTGCAGAGCGACTACCAGCTGCGCTACAACGCGCCCTACGACCACATCGGCGAGGCGGCGGAGGAGGTGATCCGCTCGTTTGCCAAGGCGGCACCGGTGTCGGCGCGGCTGGTGTTCAAGATCCACCCGCTCGACCAGGGCATCGAGCCGTGGCGGCGGCTGCTGAAGGGGATCGCGCGCCGCTACGGGGTGCGCAAGCGCATCTACGTGATCGACGGCGGCAACCTGAACCGGCTGCTGGAACACGCCAAGGGCGCGCTGACCATCAACAGCACGACCGGCATCCATGCGCTCAGGGTCGGCTGCCCGACCAAGGTGCTGGGCATCGCGCTCTACGACATCGCCGGCCTGACCAGCCAGGGCCCGCTGGACGCGTTCTGGTCGGACCGCACGCGCCCCGATCCGCAGCTGCTGGAGGCGCTGGAGCGGCTGCTGGCGGCGTCGATCCAGGTCAAGGGCAACTTCTACACCGAGCGCGGCCGGCGCGCCGGCGCGCGCGCCATGGCGCTGCGCCTTGCCGCCGGCACCCTCAACCAGCCCGGCGCCCGCGTCGACCCACCCCCCCGCCTCGAAAGGGCTAGGGCCCAGAACATCCCCACAACCTTCGCCGACCAGCTCGCAACCCGCGGCAAGACCGAAAGATGGTCCCGTGCTTGGACGCGAACACGCCCGACCGCCGCGGGCCGCACGGAGACGCGCGCATGACGCTTGCCGTCATCCTCGACATCACGCGGTTGATGAGCCGTGGCCTCAGGGCTTCGCCGACCGGCATCGACCGGGTCGAACTCGCCTACCTCGATCATCTTCTGGAGCGCGCGGACATCGATCTGCGTTTCGTCAAGGCGACACGGTTCGGCGTTCGACTGCTCGATCGCAGGGTCGGCGAGGCGGTGTTGGCGCGCACGGTCGCCAGCTGGGGTCTGCAGGCCCGAGCCAGCAGCGCCGGCTATCGCCGTGCGCTCGCCTTCGTCCATGCCGACACCGAGGGGTGGGACGGCGCGCAGGCGTCGGAGCCGAGGGTCGAAGCCGACGTGTCGGTCCTCCGCGCGGCTGCAAGCTATGTCGGGGAAGCCATGTCGGCGCTCGTCTCCTCCGCGGCCGTGTCGCCCGCAGCCGTCTATATCAACGTCGCGCACAGCAACCTCGGCGCTCCGGCGCTTCGGCACTGGCTGGAGCGGACCGGCGTGCGGTCGGTTTTCCTCGTCCATGACCTGATTCCCATCACTCATCCTGAATACTGCCGGCCCGGCCACGCAGACCTGCATCGCCAGCGCATGGAGACGGTCGCCCTGCACGGCGCGGTGGTGATCGCCAATTCCGCCATGACCCGCGATGTGTTTCTGGAGTTTTGCCGGCGCAGCGGCCTGCCGCAGCCGCGCACCGTCGTCGGCCTGCTCGGAATCGAGCCGGTGTTCCGTTCCCCGGAGGCGCTTCCCCTATTTCGGGCAAGCGACCCGTATTTCGTCGTGCTCGGCACGATCGAACCGCGCAAGAACCATCTCCTGTTGCTGCAGATCTGGCGTGACATGGTCGAACGCGATTCGGCAGGCACCCCGCGCCTGATCGTCATAGGCCGGCGCGGCTGGGAGAACGAGAACATCCTGGATTTCCTGGAGCGCTGTGCGGCGCTCAAGGATCACGTGATGGAAGCGTCCGGTCTGACCGACGTCGAGATCGCCGCGCTGATGCGCAACGCCAGAGGCGTCCTGGTCCCCTCCTTCGTCGAGGGCTTCAGTCTGCCGGTCGTCGAAGCCGAGGCCGTCGGCGTGCCGGTGCTCGCCTCCGACATTCCGGTCCACCGGGAAGTCGGCGGACCGCATACGCAGTTCCTGTCGCCACTCGACGGCCTCGGCTGGCAGGAGGCGATCGAGCAGCTTGCAGCCTGCAAACCGGAACTCGGGCCGGGCGGCGAGGTCTTGGCCGACAAGGCCTGGCCAGGGCATTTCGAGGTCCTCGACCGATTGCTGGCGGAGTTCGGACGGCGTGCAAGGCCTCCGTCGGTCTGAGCCGAGCACGCCGAAGCAGAGCCGGCGTGGGTCAGGAAAACAGGAGAATCAGGCGCGCCTCGAGCGCCTTCTGGATATGTCCGCGCGCGGCGGCTTCCGCACCGTCGGCGTCGCGTGCCTCGATCGCCGCGACCACCGCACCGTGTTCGCCGACCGCCGCGCTGCTGCGTCCGGCGACGGAAAAGGTGGTGTCGGGCAGGAGCGCGAGGGAATCGTTGAGGTCCGCGAGCATGCGCTGCAGGTAGCGGTTGTGCGCGGCCTCGTAGATGGCCTCGTGGAAGCTGGCGTTGAGGGTGGCAAGCCCTGCCGGATCGTCTGCCGCATTCCCCGTCATGACGGCTGAAAACAGCCCGGCGATGTGCTTCAGGCCGGCGATCTCGCCGGGCGACGCGTTCTCGGCGGCAAAGCGCGCGGCGGCCCCTTCCAGCACGGCGCGCAGCGCATAGAGTTCCATGATCTGCGGCCGGCTGAGCTCGACCACCGTCCAGCCGCCGCCGGTGCTCTCGACTAGGCCGCGGGCCTGTAGGCGGGCGAGCGCCTCGCGCACCGGCGTGCGGCTGACGGCGAGTTCCCTGGCGAGGTCGTCCTCGCGCATGCGCGTGCCGGGCACCAGCTCGCCCGAGCGCATGCGCGCCAGAAGCGCCTCGTAGACCTTGGCGCCGCGCGAGTCGGCACCGCGGCCGCGTTCCGTCCCGCCGCGCGGTGCCGCGCCGCCGCCCGTACCAGTGTCCCGGTCAGTGTCCCGGCCAGTGTCCCGGCCACTGTCCGGGCCAGTGCCCTTGCTGGGGCCGGCCTGCCGCCGAGCGCCCGTCCGTTCCCGTGCCGTTGCCTTGTCCGCCACGCTGTCGATGCCTCCCGGGCTGCCGGCGGGCGCCCGTCGCGTCCGCGATGCCGCGATGATTGCGCGATCGCGGCGCAAAAGACCAGTGCCGCAGAAAATTTGCGGGTTCTAGTATACAACAGTATGCAAGGATGTGCTATGGCAGGCGCGACAGGGCGATGGCTGCGTGCCGGTCGGCCCCTGACCCCATGCATGACGCGCGCGAGGGAGAGGAGAGTCCCATGAAGTGCGAAAGACTGGACACCGACGTGCTGGTCGTCGGCGGCGGCAACGCGGCGCTGTGTGCGGCCATAGCTGCCCGGCGCAAGGGCGCGCGGGTGCTCGTCGTCGAGGCGGCGCCCAAGTTCTACCGCGGCGGCAACACCCGCCACACGCGCAACATGCGCTGCGCCCACGACACGGCGACCGAGACGCTGACCGGGCCCTATACCGAAGAGGAGTTCTGGGACGACCTCTTGCGCGTCACCGAGGGCAACACCGACGAGGCGCTGGCCAAGCACATGATTGCGGCCTCCAAGGAGATGCTGACCTGGATCACCGAGCAGGGCGTGCGCTTCCAGCCCTCGCTCGGCGGCACGCTCAGCCTCGGGCGGACCAACTCCTTCTTCCTCGGCGGCGGCCGGGCGATGCTGAATGCGCTGTATCTCACCGCGGAGAAGCTCGGCGTCGACGTGCTCTACGACGCGCCGGTCACCGCACTGGAGATCGACGGCGGCAGCTTCCGCGCCGCCATCGCCCGGATCGGCGGCAGGGACGTCAGGATCGCCGCGAAATCCCTTGTCGCCGCCGCCGGCGGTTTCGAGGCCAACATCGACTGGCTCAAGGAGGGCTGGGGCGAGCGAGCCGAGAACTTCCTCATCCGCGGCACGCCCTGCAACCGCGGCGACGTGCTGAAGATGCTGCTTGCAAACGGCGTCGAGGCGATCGGCGACCCGACCCAGTGCCATGCGGTCGCCATCGATGCGCGGGCGCCGAAATTCGACGGCGGCATCATCACCCGCCTCGACTGCGTCGTGTTCGGCATCGTCGTCAACAGGCACGCCGAGCGCTTCTACGACGAGGGCGAGGACTTCTGGCCCAAGCGCTACGCCATCTGGGGCCGTCTGGTCGCCGCCCAGCCGGACCAGATCGCCTACATCATCTTCGACGCCAAGTCGCTGAAGCTGTTCATGCCCTCGCTGTTCCCGCCGATTTCGGCCGACAGCATCGGCGAGCTGGCACACAAGCTGGACCTGCCGGTCGAGGCGCTGGAGACGACGGTCGGCACCTTCAACGCGGCGGTCCAGCCGGGCAGCTTCGACCATACCGTGTTCGACGACTGCCGCACGCGCGGCCTCGCCATCGAGAAGACCCACTGGGCGCGCCGGCTCGAGGATCCCCCCTTCTACGCCTATCCGGTGCGTCCCGGCATTACCTTCACCTATCTCGGCACCCGCGTCGACCGGGAGGCGCGCATGCAGCTCGCCGCCGGCGGGGCGACCGGGAACATGTTCTCCGCCGGCGAGATCATGGCCGGCAACGTGCTCGGCAAGGGCTACGCCGCCGGTGTCGGCATGACCATCGGCAGTGTTTTCGGCCGCATCGCCGGCGAGGGAGCTGCGAACCATGCATGCAACTGATCATCTGAACGAGGCGGACCGTCTGATGACGGTCTGCAATTCCTGCCGCTATTGCGAGGGCCTGTGCGCGGTATTCCCGGCGATGGAACTGCGGCGCAGCTTCGCCGACGGCGATCTGAACTATCTCGCCAACCTCTGCCACGCCTGCGGCGCCTGCTACGTCGACTGCCAGTTCTCGCCGCCGCACGAGTTCCAGGTCAACGTGCCGCAGACCATGGCCAAGGTGCGCACCGACAGCTACCGCCACTATGCCTGGCCGAAGGCATTCCAGCCGATGTTCGAGAGGAACGGCCTCGCCATCGCAATCGTCGCCGCGCTTTCCGTCGCCGGCTTCATCCTCGGCTTCGCGCTGTGGCACGATCCTTCGGTGCTGACCGGCACGAGCGGCGAGTTCTACCGGCTGATGCCGCACAACGTCATGGCCGGCCTGTTCGGCGCCGTCGCGCTCTATGCGCTGCTGGCGATCGTCATGGGCTTCCTCAACTTCTGGAGGGACATCGGCGCCGGCAGCGTTTCAGCCGCCTCCGGCCTGTCGATCTGGCAGGCCGTCAAGGACGTGGCAAGCCTGCGCTATCTCGATGGCGGCGGGGTCGGCTGCTACAACGCGGACGAGAAGCCGACCGACAACCGGCGGCTCTACCATCATCTGACCTTCTACGGCTTCCTGCTGTGCTTCGCGGCGACCTCGACGGGCACGATCTATCACTACGTGTTCGACTGGCCGGCGCCCTACGGCTGGACCTCGCTGCCCAAGCTGTTCGGCATTCCCGGCGGCATCGGCCTGGTGGTCGGCCCGGTCGGCCTGTTCCTTGCCAAGCTGAAGCGTCAGGACGATCTGGTCGACAAGGCCAAGTTCGGCATGGAGACGGCGTTCCTGGCGATGATGTTCGCGACCGGACTGACCGGGTTGGTCCTGATGGTCCTGCGCGAGACGTCGGCCATGGGGATTGCCCTGGCGGTCCATCTCGGCGTTGTGTTCGCCCTGTTCCTGACCATGCCCTACGGCAAGTTCGTGCACGGCTTCTACCGCTTCGGCGCGCTGATGCTCTATGCGGCCGAACGCAAGGCCGACCGACCGGCGACCGTGCCCACCACGGCGAAGGCCTGAAGCGTGAGCGCCGGCAAGTGACTTGCCGGGCGCGGCTCTTGGAAGCCGCACCGGAAACACCGGGATCGGGGAGGAGACCGGAATGCAGATCGGCAGCCGCTTCGGCGTCAACACCTATTCCTACACCCAGATGATGACCGCCGGCGCCTGTCTGCGCCATCTGGGCGGTCTCGGCGTCGCCGAGGTGGAACTCATGCTCTATCCCGGCCATCTGTGGATCGGCGACGGCCGGGATGCGATCGCGGATGTCCGGCGTGCGCTGCAGGAGGCCGGCATCCGCCCGCTGACGGTCAACACGCCCAACATCGATCTCAACATCGCCGCCGCGGCGGCCGAGGCCAGGACCTGCAGCCTCGACCTGAACGCCGGCTTCCTGCGCCTTGCCGGCGAGATCGGCGCGCAGGCGATGATCCTCGGGCCGGGCAAGCCGAACCAGCTCTTCCCCCTGCCCAAGCACGTTCTGGAAGGGCACTTCTTCCGTGCGCTCGACGCGCTGCTGCCAATCGCGCAAGGCTGCGGCGTCGAGATCTGGGTCGAGAACATGCCCTTCGCCTTCCTGCCTGGCGCTGCGGACCTGATGGCGTCGCTCGCCCGCTACGGAGCGGAGGAGCTGAGGGTCTGCTACGACGTCGCCAACGCCCATTTCGTTGCGGAGGATCCGGTCGATGGCCTCGCGACGGTGGCGTCGCGTCTGGCTCTGGTGCATCTCTCCGACACCACCCGCAGCGCCTTCCGCCACGACGCGGTCGGCCAAGGCGATCTCGACTTCGCCCGCCTGCCGGAGGCGATCCGGGCGGCCGGCTACACACGGCCCTGCATGCTCGAAGTCATCTCGCGCACGCCGGATCGGGATCTGCCGGCCTCGGTCGACGCCCTTCTGGCGGCGGGCTTCTAGTCTCCGACCGGCACGCTCAGTCCGTCGACCCGATGCCTGTCGATCAACCGGGCGATCAGGCCCGAGGCCTTCGCCTCGCCGACGAACTCGGTCAGCCACGCGGCCGCTTGCATGTTCGTCCGCGCCGTTCCGATCGCCTGCTGGACCGCGGTGAACTTGCCGTCGAGGATCCGGGCCCCTTCCATCCTGCCTGCCGCCTTGGACAGTTGCGTCCGCAGGCCGGCGAGCGCGTCCAGCCCATCGCGGACGAAGACGTCGAAGGCGTCGGTCGTCGGCGGCACGAGGATGAGATCGGCATGGCGGATGGTACGCTCGAGCCAGAGGGTGTAGGCCGCGCGGGCCTTGGTGGCGATCCGGCGCCCCGCGACATCCATCTCCGCCAGACTGCGGATCGGTGAGTTCGGCGGCACCAGACAGGTCGCCTCGATCTCGCAATAGGCCGGGGTGAACAGGATCGCCTCGGCGCGCTGGGGCTCGGCGCCGATGTTGGCGATGTCCCAGGCGTCGTTTCCGACATCATCTGCGACCTCGCCGGGCGAGGCATATTTGACGTAGCGGACCGGTACCCCGAGCCGGGCGGCGATCTCGCGCCCGACGTCGGCGGAGACGCCGACCGGATCGCCGTTTGCGTCCGTGCCGGAGACGAGCAAGGTGTTGGCCATGTTGACGCCAACCCGAAGGACCCCGTGCGGCGCCAGTTCATCGATCACTTTTCTGTCCATGGCATCCCTTTACGCCTTTCCTGCCCGAGCAGGCAATCGAACGAGGAGGCCCGGCCGTTGCGGCCGGGCCTCTTGTGCTCTCGGTCTTGCCGGGTGGACGAAGGACTTCAGATCAGGCCGCCGTTGGGCTGTACGACCTGACCAAGCACCCAGGACGCCTTGTCGGAGGCCAGGAAGGCCACGACGGCGGCGACTTCTTCCGGCTGACCGACCCGGTTGAGCGGGCTCATGGCGGCGGAACGCTTCAGCGCCTCCTCGTTCTTGCCCGCCCGGAACAGATCGGTGTCGATGGGGCCGGGAGCAACTGCATTGACCCGGACGCCGCGTCCGGCCAACTCCCTGGCCATGGAGCGGACCAGGCACTCGACGGCTGCCTTGGTGGCGCTGTAGGGGCCGACGCCGGGCACCGCGTGGCGCACCAGCGACGTCGTGGTGGCGATGATGGCGCCGTTGTCGGCGACCTGGCGCGCGGCTTCCGCCAGGATGTTGAAGGCTCCGACGATGTTGACCTCGACCAGGCGGCGGAAGTTGTCCTGATCGAACTGGGCCATCGGTGCGGGCGGCACGTTGATGCCGGCGTTGGCGACGACACAGCTCGGCGCGCCGCCGAAGTCCCGGGCAACGTCGGCGAACGCCCCGGCGACCTCGGCCGGAGAACCGATGTCGACCTTGTAGGCCCGGATGACCGTGCCGGGGGCGGCGGCGATCGGCTCGGGCGGGTTGCTGACATAGGTCAGGGCGACGTCGAAGCCGTCTTCGTTCAGCGCCTTGACGCATGCTGCGCCGATACCGCGCGAGCCGCCGAATACCAGTGCGATTTTCTTGCTCATGGTTCGTCCTTGTTTTGGGGAGGGGATGGCACGGGTCACTTCGTCGAGATGGTGACGACCCGCTCCTCCGTCATTTCGTGGATGGCGTAGCGGGGCCCCTCGCGGCCGAAGCCGCTGTCCTTGGAGCCGCCGTAGGGCATCATGTCGACGCGCGAGCTCGACGTTTCGTTGATGTGCACGCCACCGACCTCAAGTCGCTGGGCCGCCGCGAGAGCGTCCTGCAGCCGGTTGGTGAAGATACCCGAGGCGAGGCCGAAGGGTGTTGCGTTGACCCGGTCGATGGCCTCGTCCAGCGACGCATAGGGCATCAGGCAAACGACCGGCCCAAAGATCTCGCAGCATCCGACCTGCATCGACGGGTCGATGTCGGTCAGCAGCGTCGGGGGAATGACGGCGCCCCGCCGTTCGCCACCGACCAGACGCCTCGCGCCCTTGCCGATCGCCTCCGCAATCCAGCTCTCGACGCGGATCGCCTCCTTCTCGGCAATCATCGGGCCGACCACCGTGTCGGCGGCATAGGGGTCGCCGTAGGGCAGGGCGGCGACCAGGGCGGTTAGTCGGGCGGTAACCGTGTCGAGAATGCGGTCCTGAACCAGTAGGATCTGGACCGATGTGCAGACCTGGCCTGCCTTGCGGTAGCCGGCATTGACGATTCGCGGCAGCGCCCGGTCGAGATCGGCGTCGTCGGCGAGGATGGTGAAGGCGATCGAGCCGAGCTCCATCTGTGTGCGGCGCAGGCCTGCCGCACGCTGGATGCTGCGGCCGACTTCGGTGCTGCCGGTGAAGGCGAAGAAGCGCACCCGCTCGTCCTCCAGGAGCCCGCGGGCGACATCGCCGCCACCCTGGACGAGCGACAGGAAGCCCCGCGGCATACCGGCCTCGACCAGCACCTCGACCAGCTTCCGTCCGGTGATCGGCGTGTTGCTGGAGGGCTTGAGGATGACCGCATTGCCTGCCGCGAACGCCGGCGCGACCTTGTGGGTGACGGTGTTCAGTGGCGAGTTGAACGGCGTGATCGCGGCGATGACGCCAAGCGGCACGCGCAGCGTGAAGGCGAGTCGGCCCTCCTGGTTCGGTGCGCCGGCGAGCGGGATCACCTCGCCCGCGAGCCGGCGCGCTTCCTCCGCGGATAGCCGCAGCGTCTGGACGCAGCGGCCGACCTCGCCGCCGGCATCCGTCGCCGTGAACCCGGCCTCGGCCTGCATGGTGCGGATGAAGTCGGCGCGGCGCGCCTCGACCAGGGCTGCGGCGCGGTCGAGGATCGCGCCGCGCTCGTGGGGCGACGGGGCGCCGGCACGGAAGGCCGCGTGGGCGGTTTCCACGCAGCGGGTCACCTGGGCCGAGCTGGCCGTGGCGATGGTCGCAAGAGGCTGCAGGGAGTATTTCTCCAGCAGATCGAAGCTGGCCCCCTCTCCGGCAACCCAGTCTCCACCGATCAGCAGCAGGTGCGCATCGGCCGACCCCGGCTGGATCGTTTCATTGGCATTGATGGTGGTCACGATGCCGTCCTTTCTTGCTGGCACAATCTTGCCGGGTCAGAGCCAGAGGATTTGCTTGCGGTAGTCGATGTCGGTCAGCAGCGCCTCGGCCGGACCTTCGTGGAACACCGCGCCGCGTTCGAGGGCGAACACCCGGTCGGCCAGGGCCAGCACCAGATCGAGGTTGTGTTCCACGATCAGGATCGGCAGCTGCCTGCGCAACTGGTCGAACACGGTGAACAGCTCCTCGACGATCGCCGGCGCCAGACCCTCGAACGGCTCGTCCAGCAAGAGCAGGCGGACGTTGCCGGACAGGGCGCGGGCGACCGCGAGCATCTGCTGCTCGCCGCCCGACAGGTAGTCGGCCGGAGTGTGGAAGCGTTCCTTCAGGCGCGGGAACATCTCCAGGATGCGCTCCTCGCTCCACACCACGCCGGTGCTGCCGTCGGTGGCGCGCGCCAGGCGGCCGAGCGACAGGTTCTCCGCTACGCTCATGCCGGCGAAGATGCCGCGCCCCTGCGGGACGTAGCCGACGCCGAGCCGGGCGATGTCGGGCGCCGCCATGCCGGCCAGGTCCCGTCCGGCGAAGCGGATGCTGCCCGAAGCGGCCGGCACCAGGCCGGCCAGCGACTTCAGCAGCGTCGACTTGCCGGCGCCGTTGCGGCCGAGCAGGGCGACGATCTCGCCCTCGCGGACCGACAGCGAAGCGTCGTTGAGGATGTGGCTCTTGCCGTAGAAGGTGTTGAGGCCCTGGACCTGCAGCAGCGGCGCGGCCGAGGTGTCGCCGCCCGCCATCCGGCCCGTGACCGGCGGCGTGCCGGTGCCGGTATAGACCTCCTGCACCCGCCGGTCGGCGCGCACGGCGTCGGGCGCGCCGGTCATCAGCACCTCGCCCTGGTTCATGACCGTCACGTCATGCGACAGCGACAGGACGCGATCCAGATCGTGCTCGACGATCAGCACCGGGATGTTTTCCGCCATGCGGCGCACGAGGCTGGTAACGCGCTCCCGTTCGGCGGCCGCAAGGCCGGCCAGCGGTTCGTCAAGCAGCAGGATCTGCGGCTTGCAGGCGAGCGCGATGCCGAGGTCGACGAGACGCTGGCCGCCGTAGGACAGGTCGCCGCCCTGGATGTCGTCGATGCCCTCCAGGCCGAGGAACTTCATCAACTCGGCGGTCTGGTCGTGCATGTCCGGAAAGCTGTCGATGTCGCGCCACAGGTTGAAGCGGGATGGGTGCTTGGCCTGCACCGACAGGCGCAGGTTCTCGTAGATGCTCAGGCCCTCGAACAGGTTGGTGATCTGGAACGAGCGCGCGAGGCCAAGCTCCGTGATCCGGTTGGCCGGCAATCCGTGGACCGGCGTGCCGTTGAGGTGGATCGTCCCGGCGTCGGGGGGGAACATGCCGGAGATCAGGTTGAAGGTCGTCGTCTTGCCGGCGCCGTTGGGACCGATCAGCGCATGGATCTGGCCGCTGTCGACCTGCAGGCTGACGTCCTTGACCGCGGCGAAGCCGCCGAAGGTCTTGACGATGCCGGAGACCTCCAGCACGGGCCCCCGGGCGGGGTCGGGGCGCAGGAAGCCCGGCAGCGGCAGGCCGTCGTAGATCTTGCGCCGGCTCATGGCTGCGGATTCTTCGGGAGCCGGCTTCCAGCGCCGCCTGATCTGGGCCCAGATGCCGACCAGGCCGCCGGGCGAGAAGATCACGAAGCCGACGAAGACGATGCCGAACCACAGCAGCCAGTTCGTCGTCCAGATCGAGAACAGTTCGCGGAACAGGATGTAGAAGACGACGCCGATCGCCGGGCCGAGGATGTTGTGCATGCCGCCGATGACGACCATGGCCAGCATTTCGCCGGACAGGGCGATCGACGTCGATTCCGCCGACACCATGTAGTGCTGGAAGCCGGACAGCGCGCCGGCCAGCCCGGTCATCACCGCGGAGATGACGAAGGAGGCCAGCTTGTAGCGGTCGATATTGTAGCCCTGGAACGTCGCCCGCAGCTGGTTCTCGCGGATCGCGACCAGGACATGGCCGAAGGGAGAACGCTCCAGCCGCAGCATGAAGAACAGCACGGCCAGACCGATCACGGCGACGAGGTAGTAGTAGTTGGTGCTGTTATCGAGGCTGATCGGGCCGAGGCTGCCGCGCTGCAGTCCGCCGAGGCCGTCCTCGCCGCCGGTCACTTCTGTCCAGCGGAAGGCGACAGTGTAGCTCAGCGCCACCAGGGCGAGGGTCAACAGGGCGAAATAGACGCCGCGCCGGCGCAGGATCAGGGCGCCGATGACCAGCGAGACGACCGCGACGAAGGCCATCGAGACGAGGATCGGCAGGCCGATCTGGCCGGCGAACCAGTGCGTCTGGGCAAGGCCGGCGGCATAGGCGCCGATCCCGAACCACATGCTGTGGCCGAAGGAATGCAGGCCCGTGTAGCCGACCAGCAGGTTGAGCCCCATCGTCGCGATCGCGAGGATGACGATGACGGACGCCGTGTTCACGGTCAGGCCGATCACCGGCATGATCAGCGGCAGCGCGATCAGCGCCGCCATGCCGATCCACAGGGGCCGGTACTTGGTGAGAAGGGTCGTTGTCATTATTCGAATTTCTCTATGCGTTCACCGAACAGGCCGCGCGGCCGGAGCATCAGCACCAGGAACATCAGGAGGTACATGGACGCGGCACCGGCGGCCGGGACGAAGTGGATGGTCACGCCGCGCACCACGCCGACCATCAGCGCGGCGACGATGACCCCCCAGAAGCTGCCGAGCCCGCCGATGACCACCACCACGAAGGCGACGGTGAGGATCTCCGCACCCATGGCGGGGTGGACGATGGTGATCGGCGCAAACAGCGCACCGCCGAGCGCGGCAAGGCCGACGCCGAGCACGATCACCGCGGTCATGTAGGGCTGCAGGCGAATGCCGAGGGCCGCGACCATGTCGGGCTTCTGGATCCCGGCGCGCACGACGCGGCCGAAGGCTGTCTTGTTGAGGAGGAACCAGATGCCGGCGAGGATGACGACGACGACCGCGAGCAGGAACAGGCGGTAGCGCGAGAACAGGAAGTCGCCGACCATCACCGGACCCTTCATCGCCGCGGGCATCGATACAGGGATCGGCGCTGCACCCCACAGGATGCGGATCAGCTGCTCGCCGATCATGGCGAAGCCGAAGGTCACCAGCAGGGAAAGGATCGGGTCGGCGGTATAGAAGCGTCGCAGGATGAAGCGTTCGAACAGGATGCCGAGCAGGCCGACGATCACGGGCGAGAGGATGGCACCGCCGGCGAAGCCAAGATATTTGGCGATCTCGATCGAGACATAGGCGCCGAGCGCGTAGAACGCGCCGTGCGACAGGTTGACGATGCCGCCGACGCTAAAGATCAGCGACAGGCCGAGCGCGATGAGCAGGTAGTAGCCTCCGAGCACGAGGCCGTTCACCACCTGCTCCATCAGGAAGACGAACTGCATGGTCATGTCCAAGGTGAGGGGAGCGTGGCCGGTCCGGCTTGAGCGCCGCGGCCGCGCCGAATGGCGGGCGCCGGTTCGGCGCCCGCCCTCGATCCGGCAGCCTCAGAGGCTGCAGGGGTTCTGTTCTCGGGTCGGATAGATGACCTCGAGCGATTCGTCGGCGCCCGGCACCGCGGCGCCCAGTTCCATCATGTCGATGACGTCGGTCGCGTCCGCCTTGACGCTGAAGGGATAGGCTTCCTGGATCAGCTGGTGGTCCCAGGACCGGAAGTAGGCCTTGCGGTCCTTGAGGATGTCGAACTCGGCGCCCTTCTCCAGGTAGTCGACCAGGGCCTCGCTGTCGGTCGACTTGGTCTCCTCCATGGCCTGGGCCATCATCTTGAGCGAGACATATTCGATCCAGGCATGGTTTTCCGGGATCTTGCCGTATTTGGTCTTGAAGGCCTCGACGAAGGCCAGCGACGCAGGATTGTCGAGCGTGTGATACCACACGGTCGGCCAGGTCCCGGCCAGGTTGCCGAGTCCGGCGGCCCAGGCGTCGGCCGTGTTCAGGTTGAAGCCGACGGTCGGGAACGGCAGGCCGTATTCGGCATACTGCTTGACGAAGTTGGTCACCTGGTTGCCGGCCAGGTTGAGGCAGACGACGTCCGGCTGCGCCTGGCGGATCTTAAGCAGGTACGGGCTGAAGTCGGTGACGTCGGTCGCGACCAGGTCGTCGGACACGATGTTGCCGCCATGGGTGTCGAAGAAGGCCTTTGCGGCGCGCAGCAGGTCATGGCCGAACACGTAGTCCGAAGTGACCGCGGCAAACTTCTTGCCCTTGACCATGTTGTCGCGCATCAGCGAACTGCCGACGGCGTTGACCATTACCGTATTCGGGATGTCGGTGCAGAACATGTAGCGGTTGCAGCTCTTGCCGCGCAGCGTGTCGGAGCGTGGGCCGAGCGCCATGAACAGGCGCTTGTTGCGCGCCGCCACCTGCGAGATCGCCAGTGCCGAGGCCGAGCTGATCTCGCCCATCAGGAATGCGACGCCGTCGCGTTCCAGCATGCGCTGGGCCTTGGTCGCGGCGGTGTCGGGGTTGATCGAATCTTCCGAGGCGACCTCCAGCTTGCGGCCCATGACGCCGCCGGCGGCGTTGATCTCCTCCGCGGCCATCTGGATGCCCTGCACCGCCCATTCGCCGAGCACGCCGAGAAAGCCGGTCATCGGGGTGAGATGACCGATCTTGATGGCGTCGGCCTGCGCCCGCACGATCGCCGGCATGGACAGCATCGAGCCGGCGGCAAGGCCAGCGGCTCCGAACTTCAGGGCCGACCGCCTGGTCACCAGGCTACCGCCGCCGATTTCAAACATACGCTTCGTCATGATAGTTCCTCCCGTTGTGCACATGTTCAGCAAGGTTCTTGTTGTTCTGACGGACCGGTCGCGCGCGGACTGATCCCGGTCGATGTCGGGAGAATTTAAAAAACGCGCGGAAGGATCGGAAATACTAAATAGAGAGATGGGGTATAACGTGGACTTATGACGAGAACTGGTGTTAGGTGAAAGAATGTTGGATACACGGCAACTCCGCTATTTCGTGCAGATCGTAGAGAGTGGCAGCCTGTCAAAGGCGTCGCGCCAGTTGCACATCGCGCAGCCCGCGCTGTCCCAGCAACTGGCCAAACTCGAGGACGAGGTCGGCAAGCCGCTTCTGCATCGCTCGTCCAAGGGCATTTCGCCGACCGAGAACGGCCTTGCGCTCTATCATCATGCCCGCTTCATGCTGCGCCAGCTTGAGCAGGCGCTGTCGATCGCCCGCAGCGAGACCGGTGCGGTGCAAGGCATGGTCTCCGTCGGCCTGCCTGCGACGACCGTGTCGGCCATCGGGCTGCGGCTGGTGAAGAAGATTCGCGAGCGCTACCCGAGCATCCTGCTCAACGTGGTGGAAGGCATGAGCGGCCACATCGGCCACCTGATGCGGCTCGGCCAGCTCGACCTTTCGGTGTTGTTCAGCGCCGATATCGCCCCCGATCTGACCATCGAGCCGCTTCTCGTTGAGGAATTGTTCGTAATGGTGCCCGAGCACAGCCGGCTGGTGCCGCCGGGTCGTACCTCGATCACCATCGCCGAGGCCTCCCGGATCCCGCTGATCCTGCCGACCGGATCGCACGGCCTGCGCCAGCGTATCGCGGCCGAGTTCGAGAACCGCGGCCTGCCGACCAATGTCGTCGCCGAGATCGATTCGCTGTCGCTGCTGATGAACTGCGTCTACGACGACATCGGCGCGACCATCAAGCCGATGGGTGCGGTGATGCAGGAGGGGGCGCGCGGGCGCAAGTGGCGCTGCCTGCCGATTTCCGACGCCCGCTTCCGCCGGCGCAACTTCCTCTATTCGCTGCCGCCCGAACGCCTGACCACGGCCGCCGCCGTCGTCGCCAACGAACTGAAGGAGACGGCACGCGAACTGGTCGACGGCGAGGCGTGGGACGGCTTCGAGGACATCTCGGTGCTGCGCGCCCTGGAAGCCTCCAGCGTGATGATCTGAGCCGGGCGGTTCGCCCGCCGGGCTCGATCAGGATCGCCGCCTGCCCGGGCGGCGTTGGGTCGGGTTAGTCGTCCTTGACGGGCGCCGTCACGACAATGAAGGTCAGGTCGCCCAGCCCGGTATTCTGGATCGAATGCCAGACTCCCGGCCGCAGGAAGATGACGTCGTGCTTGCGCACCACCCGCTTTTCGTCGCCGACCTCCATGATGCCCTCGCCCTCGAGGACATGGTAGACCTGCTCCTGCACCTTGTGCACGTGGCGTTCGACATAGGCCATCGGCTGGTAGGTGGAGATGCGGTAGTCGAGTTGCGTCGAGCCGGTGGTGTCGGGATGCACCAGCGCCTTGGACAGGGCGCCGCCGAAGTGCCCCGGAAACTGCTGCCAGGGTTCCTCGGCGATGTTGCGGATCGTGATCGCGTCTTTGCCGGTCATCGGATATCTCCAGATTTCTCTTTGTGTTCCAGTCAGTTGGTGTCGCCCGGCCGCCACGGGCGGCCATAAACCGGCGGCTTCGGGACGATCGGCGGCAGTTCCCAGGCGCCGGTCGCAGGCGGGCGGATGTCGGCGTCGACATGGACGTCGATGAGTGCCGGGCGGTTGGCGGCGATGGCCTGCTCCAGCACCCCGGCGAAGTCCTGCGACCGGGTCACCGTGTAGCCGTCGACGCCGGACGCGCGCGCCCAGGCGGCGAAGTCGGGGTTGTAGGGTTCTCGGTTGGGGCCCTGGTAGAAGGCGGTGCCGTATTCGCGGCCACCGAAATAGGCATATTGCAGGTCGCGGATGGCGCCCCAGGCGAAGTTGTTCCAGACCACCCAGACAACCGGGATGTCGTATTCGACCGCGGTGCACAGGACATGGGGCACCATGGTGAAGCCGCCGTCGCCGCAGACCGACACGACGGGCCTGTCGGGCGCGGCGAGCTTGGCGCCAAGGGCTGCGCTCGGGCCGAAGCCCATGCCCGAATAGCCCCATGTATTCAACATGCTCTGCGGCCGGCGTGCCTGCCAGAACTGCATGAACCAGTTGTGGTGGATGCCCGAATCGAGCGTCAGGATGCCGTCGTCGGGCAGCACCTTGCGCACGTCGGCGACGATCCGCTCTGGTCGGATCGGGCGCGCGTGGGTCTCGAAGCCGGGCTGCACGAAGGTCTCCCATTCGGCCTTCCAGCCCTTGATTTCATTGAGCCATTTCTCGTTGCGCGAACCTCGGCCGACGCTCCGGCGGTCGAGTTCGGCGAGCACCTGACGCAGGAACGCCTGGGCGTCGGCGAGGATGCCGAGGTCGGGCGGGTAGTTGCGGCCGATCTCGGCGTGGTCGACATCGACGTGGACGAGGCGCGTGTGGGGGAAATTCCACGAGTAGCCGGGCATCCAGGACGACGCCGAGCGGTCGTCGAAACGGGCGCCGACGGCCAGCACGAGGTCGGCGTGGCGGCCCGCCTGGTTGGCTTGGTAGGCGCCGTTTCTGCCGATGAATCCGAGGGATAGCTCATGGCGCATGTCGATGCAGCCCATCCCGTTGGGCGAGCTGATGACCGGGATCGACAGCCGCTCGGCGAGCGCGACTAGTTCGCTGCCGGCCTCGGATAACGTCACGCCGTGGCCGATGAACAGCACCGGGCGCTCGGCCGCGAGCAGCCAGTCGCAGACGGTCGAAACGTCGGCGTCACTCGCCCCCGAGCGGCGGAGATTGAACCCGGCCCAGGCAGATTCCTCTTTGACGTCAGCGCTTTCCAGGAAGAGGTTGTAGGGTATGTCGAGATTGACCGGGCCGGGGCGGCCGGTGGTCATGGTCTGGGCCGCCTGGCGCATGGCGAGCGGCAGCATCTCGACCCGCGTCGGCTGGAAGCTGCGTTTGACTACAGGCTTGATGACATTGTTGAAATCGGCCTGGTGGTGCTGGTTGAGCTCCTGGAACGGACCGCGGTTGAACTGCGATGTCGGCACGTTGGCGGTGATGGACAGGATCGCCGAGGAATCCGTCTGCGCCACGGCCAAGCCCATGATCAGATTGGCGGATCCCGGCCCGGTCGAGGTCAGCGTGGCGGCCGGGCTGTGGGACACGCGGAAGAAGCCGTCGGCCATGTGGGCGGCGGTCTGCTCGTGGCGCGGCGAGACCAGCTTGACCTCGTCCCTCACGTCATAGAGGGAATCCAGCAGGCCGACGTTGCCGTGGCCGCAAATCCCGAAAACATAAGGGATTTTTTCTTTTACCAGAAACTCGGCGATGAGGTCGCCACCCTTGCGTACTGCCATTATCTCGCTCGCTTGGCTTGTGTCCTACTTCTGTCCTGAACCTGTCCGGCCCGACTCCGACGCCCCGTCCCGGCGCGTCGCGTGTCGGGCGGCATGGCGCGCCGCCAGCCAGGCGAAGGCCATCGCCTGGCCGAGCTGGGCGCCGGCGCCGGGATATTCGCCGCCAAAGGCGGACTGCATGTCGTTGCCGCAGACATAGAGGCCGGGGATCGGATCGCCGGCCGCGTCGAGGACGCGGGCGTCGGTGTCGGCGACCAGCCCCCGGCTGGTGCCGAGCGGCGTCGGCCAGACGGCGACGGCGTAGAAAGGCGGCTGCGCGATCGGGCCGAGGCAGGGGTTGGGGGCGACCGTCGGGTCGCCGTTGCTGCGGTCGTAGACCGTCCCGCCCTTGCCGAAGTCGCGGTCGACGCCGTCGGCGGAAAAGCCGTTGTAGCGCGCGACGGTCGCCACCAGTTCGTCCGCCGGCAGGCCGATCGTCCGGGCGAGGTCGGCGACCGTGTTCCCCTCGTGGAGGTAGCCGCTGTCGACCCAGGATCTCAGGCTCGGCGTGCGCGGACGGATCAGGCCCAGGCCGTAGCGACGGATGAAGGCCCGGTCGACGACGAGCCAGGCCGGGATCGCCGGGCGGCTGGCGTCGGCGGCATACATGGCGCGCACGAACTCGTGGTAGGACACCGCCTCGTTGGCGAAGCGGCGCCCGCAGGCGTCGACGGCGATCAGGCCGGGCTTCGACCGGTCCAGCACGATGTGCGGATAGACGGCGGTCGTTCCATCCCTGCGCCGGGCGACCGAACTTGGAAACCACAACGCGTTGTCGCGGCCCGGCGGTCCGAGCACGGCGCCGGCTGCGAGGGCGAGGTCGAGCGTGCGGCCGACACAGCCGGGCGCGGCGGGCGTATGGTCGGCGACCGGGGCCGGCAGGTGCCGGGCGCGCTTGTCTGGATCGGCGGGGAAGCCGCCGCCGGCGAGCACTACGCCGCAGCGCGCCTCGATCGCCAGCGCCCGCCCGTCCCGGACCGCCTCGACGCCGCAGACGCGGCCGTCGCGCAGGATCAGGCGGTCGGTCGCAGCTCCGGTCAGCACCGGCACCTTGCGATCCTGCAGGGCTTTCAGCAGGTGTCCGACCAGGGCGTTGCCGAGCACCAGGCGCAGGCCGCGCGGATGGCGCAGGCGCTCGACCAGATAGCGCGCCACCAGCTTCAGGCCGAGCCACAGCGCGCCGGGGTCCTTCTCGGCATGGACCAGCCGCGCGGCCTCGGCGCGGGTGATCATCATGCCGCCGAACAGCATCAGTTCGGGCAGCGGGGAGGCGAGGCGGGCGAAATCCTCGCCGAGGTCGCGGCCGTCGAAGGGCAGCGGTTCCAGCGGACGGCCGCCGGCAGCCGCACCGGGCTTGTCCTGGCGGTAGTCGGGCGCGGCGAGATAGGGGCGGAAGCCGAGGCCGGCGCGGTCCTCGAGGTCAGCCAGCATGAGCGGCGCGGCATCGAGGAACGCCCGCCACATCGCCGGCCGTTCGCGCTCGCCGACCAGGGCGGCGAGATAGGTTTCCGCCATCGCCCGGTCGCCGGTCATGCCGTGGGCGCGCATGTGGCGGTTGTCCGGCACCCAGACCGTGCCGGAGGAGCGGGCACTGGTGCCGCCGATGACCGGCTCGTGCTCGAGCACGATCACGTCGAGCCCTTCGAGCGCGGCGGTCAGCGCGGCGGTCAGGCCGCCCGCACCGCTGCCGAGCACGACGAGATCGCAGCGACGGATGCCGCCCGTCCCTGCCACTGGAGCCGATCGTGTCCTCACCCTGTCCAGCGCCTCCCGCGCCCGGCCGCCCGACCGGCGACTCTGGTTCAAATGGTCGTCCTCCCTGCCGGCCCGGGACGACATCCGGGTGTGCCGGCACGCATCCGCCGCCGACCCGTGCCGGCCGGTTCCGTGATCCGCATGCGGGGCAGTGTAGGCGCCCGGCGCGACGGCGGGAAAATACGAAATAACGAAGTGGATATAAGCGGACCTTATGGCGGTAGCCGGACGGCATCGGCGCGACCAGGCGCGGCACGGGTCTCGAGCGATCATCGACCGATTGTCGGACAAATGTCCCTGAGAAGGATGTTTCTACCTTTGTACACCTAGCCTTTCGGCGGATGGGCGTGCCGTTGCGACACGGGGTTGACGGCGTTCGACGGGTAGTGGTTAGCTTTGTCCGACAAATGGACAAGGGACTGGGAGGACCCGAGACGCATGGCCGACGCGGACGTCGCCCGATTCGAACGCATCAAGGTGCCCTCGGCCTACCAGATGGTCGCGGAAGCAATCGAGCGCGAGATCATGGCCGGCCGCCTGCGCCCGGGCGACGAGATCGGCACCGAGGCGGAACTGGTGCGCCAGTTCGGCGTCAACCGCTCGACGGTGCGCGAAGGCATCCGCCTGCTCGAACAGGGCGGGCTGGTGCAGCGCGAGGCCGGCCGCAAGCTGTTCGTCTGCCTGCCGCAATACCGGAACCTGTCGACCCGCATGAGCCGCGCGCTCGTGCTGCACCAGGTCACCTTCCGCGAGGTCTACGACACCGCGATCGTGCTGGAGGTCGCCTCGGTGGAGGCGGCAGTAGACCATGCCGGCGAGGCCGACATCGCAGCGCTGGAGGACACCCAGGCGCGGCTGGAGCTCGCGGTCGGCGATCCGATCCGCCTCGCCCAGATCGACACGGAGTTTCACGCGCTGCTGGCGCGCGCCTCGGGCAACCGGGTGCTCGAACTGGCCCGCGAGCCGGCGGCGCTGCTGTTCTTTCCGACGTCGGAGCTGATCGTCCGGCGCGTGCCGCAGGGCGCCAGCCGGATGGTCGCCGCGCACCGGCACATCATTGATGCGCTGAAGGCGCGCGACAAGGAACAGGCGATCGCCTGGATCAGGCGTCACGTCGCCGACTGGAAGAAGGGGTTCGAACGCGCCGGGCGCGACATCGACGAGCCCGTCGAGCGGGTCGTCGAGCGGCTGTCGCCCGGAGGTCTTTTCTCGTGAGGTGATTGCTCCGGCCAAGGAGGCGGCCGGGTGCAGATCGGGGAGGAACATGTCTGGTTTTTCGTCCACACGGCCGGCCGCGGTCGCAATGCCGCGCGTCGTGTCGGTCATCCCGCCGGCGGTGCCGATGACAGGGGAGTCGAGCGATGCAGGCTAGGGCAGGGGCACAGGGCGCCGCGCGCCTCAAGGTCGAAGGCCTGTCGCTGTCCTTCGGCGGCCTGAAGGCCCTGCGCGACGTTTCCTTCGAGGTCGAGCCGGGCTCGATCACCGCGCTGATCGGGCCGAACGGCGCCGGCAAGACGTCGATGTTCAACTGCATCTCCGGCTTCTACAAGCCGCAGGCGGGCCGCATCGTCTACGACGGTGCGGACGTCACCCGCACCCATCCGCCGGAGCGGGCGAAGATGGGCTTCGCCCGCACGTTCCAGAACATCGCGCTGTTCCGCGGCATGACCGTGCTCGACAACATCAAGCTCGGCCGGCACGCCTACATGAAGACCAACCTTTTGCAGGCGCTCGCCTACTGGGGCCCGGCCGCGCGCGAGGAAATGGAGCTGCGCGCCGAGGTCGAGCAGCGCATCATCGATTTCCTCGAGATCAACCACATCCGCAACATGCCGGTCGCGGCGCTGTCCTACGGCCTGCAGAAGCGGGTGGAGCTTGCCCGCGCGCTGGCCATGCGCCCGCGCATCCTGCTGCTCGACGAGCCCGTGGCCGGCATGAACCGCGAGGAGACCGAGGACATGGCCCGCTTCATCCTCGACGTGAAGGAGGAGTGGGGCACCACCATCCTGATGGTCGAGCACGACATGAGCATGGTCATGGATATCTCCGACCACGTCGTCGTGCTGAACTTCGGCGAGGTGATCTCCAGCGGCCTGCCGCACGAGGTGCAGGCCGATCCGCATGTCGCCGAAGCCTATCTGGGCAGCGGCGACCCGGCCGCGCTGATGGCGCGGCTGAAAGCCGAAGCGGGAGCCGCGTGATGGATGTGCTGTTCTTCATCGAAGTGTCCCTGGCGGGTCTCGGCTCGGGCGCGCTGCTGTCGCTGACGGCGCTCGCCTTCGTGCTGATCTACAAGGCGACGCGGGTCATCAACCTGGCGGTCGGCGAGGTGCTGATGCTCGGCGCCTACCTGTTCTTCGCCTTCGCCTCCGGCCTCGGCATGCCGGCGTGGGCGGCGATCCCGCTGGCGATCGCCGGCGGCGGCGCGATCGGTGCGGTGGTCGAGCGCGGCATGATCCGCCCGATGCTCGGTGAGAACCCGATCGCGGTGTTCATGGTCACCATCGGGCTCGGCTCGGTGCTGGTCGGGCTGGTCGAACTGACCTGGGGCACCGACCCGCGCGCGCTGCCGGCCTTCATGGGCAACGCGCCGATCTTCCTCGGCGAGGCCTATGTGTCGCGCAAGATTGCCATCGCCTTCGTCGTCGCGGCGCTCGTCATCGCGCTGTTCCTGGCCCTGTTCCGGTTCTGGCGCGGCGGCGTCGCCCTGCGCGCCACGGCGACCGACCAGGCAGCGGCCTATTCCTGCGGCATCAACGTGCCGGGGGTGTTCTCGCTGGCCTGGATCATCGGCTGCGGCACGGCCGCAGGCGCGGGCGTCCTGCTCGGCGCCATCGGCGGCATCTCGCCGGCCATGGGCGTGTTCGGGCTGTCGGCGCTGGTCGTGGTCATCGTCGGCGGCCTCGACTCGGTTGCCGGCGCGCTGCTCGGCGGCCTCGCCATCGGCCTCATCGAAGCCTGGGCCGGCACCTATCTCGGCGGCGAGTACAAGCTCGTCACCACCTTCGGCCTTCTCATCGTCGCGCTGATGATCCGTCCCTACGGCCTCTTCGGCACCCGCGAAATCGAGCGTCTGTGACATGCTGATCGGAACCGCCAAACACAGCTACCGCGCCGACGAGGCCCTGCTGACCACCCGTCCGCAGCGCATCTGGATGGGCGTCCTGGCCGTCGGCCTCGCGCTCGCCCCGCTCGTCCTCGACAACTACTGGCTCTATCTCGCCTGTTTCGTCGCCATCAACGTGGCGAGCGCGACCGGCCTCAACATCCTGACCGGCTTCACCGGCCTCGTCAGCCTGGGCCAGGCGGCCTTCATGGCGGTCGGCGCCTACACGGTCGCGGTGCTGGAGATCAGGATCGGCACGCCGTTCCTGCTCAACCTGGTCGCCGCCGGCGCGGTCGCCGCGCTGATCGGCGTGGTCGTCGGCCTGCCGAGCCTGCGCGTCAAGGGGCTGTATCTCGCCATCGCCACCATCGCCGCCTCGTTCATCCTGCATTTCGTCTTCGTCAACTGGCAGACGGTGACCAACGGCAACAGCGGCCTCAGCGTGCCGCCGGCGACCTTCCTCGGCACGCCGCTGACCGACTACGTCCAGCTCTACTACGTCTTCGTGCCGATCACGGCGCTGATGGTGCTGGGCGCGGCCAACCTGTTCCGCACCCGCATCGGCCGCGCCTTCATCGCCATCCGCGACCGCGACATCTCGGCCGAGGTGCTCGGCATCTCGCTGCTGCGCTACAAGCTGATGAGCTTCGCCGTGTCGTCCTTCTACGCCGGTCTGGCCGGCGGCATGTGGGCCTATTTCTTCCGCGTGGTGACGCCGGAGAGCTTTCCCTTCGTCTATTCGATCTTCTTCCTGGCGGCGATCATCGTCGGCGGCATGGGGACCATCCTCGGCGGCATCCTCGGCGCGGTGTTCATGACGCTAGTGCCCGAACTGCTGCGCTTCGTCGTCGACATCCTGTCGCCCGTCCTGCCCAACGCGGGCACGCTGCTGTCGCCCGTCAGGACCATCGTTTTCGGCGCGCTGATCATCGGCTTCCTGGTCTTCGAGCCCAAGGGTCTCGCCGAAATCGTCCAGAGACTGCGGAGGTTCTTCCATCTCTGGCCCTTCAAGAAATAGACCGCAACAGGCATCCAAGTGGAGGAAATCGGAATGTTGAAACTGACCAGAAGAACGGCTCTCGCCCTGTCGACGGCGCTGGCCCTGAGCGCCGCCGTGCCGGCCTTCGCGGCCGACGAGATCGTCATCGGCGGCTCGATCCCGCTGACCGGCGTGTTCGCCTTCGCCGGCGTCGGCGTCGAGGCCGGCATGCAGGACTACATCAAGATCGTCAACGAGGCCGGCGGCATCGCCGGGCGCAAGCTGCGCCTCGCCTACGAAGACACCGGCTACAAGGTCGACGCGTCGGTCGCCGCCTTTAACAAGCTGACCAGCCAGGAGACGATCAACCTCTACTACGGCGACTCGACCGGCTTCGCCAAGACGATCAACCCCGAGATCGACCGCATGGGCTCGATCCTGATGGCCGGCGCCTCCTTCGCCACCGAGCTGAACGATCCCAAGGCGTTCCCGCACCAGTTCATGGCCGGGCCGGACTATTCGGAGATGACCGGCATCCTGCTCGAGTACATCGCCAAGGAGAAGCCGGGCGCCAAGATCGTACTGGTCAACTCCGACACCGAGTTCGGCCGCGACCCGATCGCCGCCACCAAGGCGCGCGCCAAGGAACTCGGCCTGGAGGTGGTCGAGGAGATCATCACCCCGCCGACCGCCGTCGACGTCTCGACGGAGGTGCTCAAGCTGCGCCGCGCGCGGCCGGACTACACCATCTTTCACGGCTACGTGCTGGCGCCGCTGCCGGAGTTCATGACCCAGGCCAAGCAGCTCGGCCTGGAGACCAAGTTCATGGGCACCTTCTGGTCGATGGATTCGAGCATCTGGGACAAGGTCGGCGAGGTGGCGGACGGCTTCATGGGCGTCATGCCCTACCGTTACTACTATGACGAGGCCGAGGACGCGCCGATGCTCAAGCGCATCCGCGAGATGCGCCCGACCTACCAGTCGACGCCCTACATGCAGGGCTTCCTGACCGCCATGCTGTTCGCCGAGGCGGCCAAGCGCACGCTGGAGGCCGGCAAGGACCTGACCGGCGCCAACCTGAAGGCGGCGCTGAACTCGATCCAGGACTTCGATACCGGCGGCCTGATCGGCATGCCGATCTCGATCCCCGGCAACTCGATCCCGGTCGGCCGGATCTACCAGTACAACGCCGCCGCCAAGAAGATGGAACCGGCGTCCGACTGGATCAGCGTTCAGGAGTAAGGCGCATGGCCGCGGACACCATCCTCGACATCAACAACATCGAGGTCGTCTACAACAAGACGATCCAGGTCCTCCGCGGCCTGTCGCTGTCGGTCGAGCGAGGCAGGATCGTCACCCTGCTCGGCTCGAACGGCGCCGGGAAGTCGACCACGCTGAAGGCTGTCTCCAGCCTGCTGACGCTGGAGAACGGCGCCGTCACCTCCGGCTCGATCCGCTTCGACGGCGAGGACATCGCCCGCGCCACGCCGCACGGACTGGTGCGGCGCGGGCTGTTCCACGTCATGGAGGGCCGGCGCATCTTCGAGGACCTGACGGTGGAGGAGAACCTGACGGCGGCGACCTTCGCCCTGTCCGGGCGCGGGCTGAAGCCGACCGCCTTCGACCTCGTCTACCAGTATTTCCCGCGCCTCTACGAGCGCCGCCAGGGCCGCGCCGGCTACCTGTCGGGCGGCGAGCAGCAGATGCTGGCGATCGGCCGGGCGCTGATCGCCCAGCCGTCGCTGATCCTGCTCGACGAGCCCTCGCTCGGCCTGTCGCCGATCCTGGTCGAGGAGATCTTCTCGATCATCGCCTCGATCAACCGCGACACCGGCGTGTCCATGCTGCTGGTCGAGCAGAACGCCGCGGTCGCCTTCGCCGTCGCCCACTACGGCTACATCATGGAGTCGGGCAAGATCGTGCTCGACGGCCCGACCGAACGCCTCGTCCGCGACGAGGACGTGCGCGAGTTCTACCTCGGCATGAGCGGCGGCGAGCACGCCAAGAGCTACCGCGACATCAAGCATTACAAGCGCCGCAAGCGCTGGCTGTCCTGAGACTGCGATCATGACCCTGACCCTGACCCTCCCCGACCTGACCCTGCCGCAGATGCTACGCGCCCAGGCCGACAGCCGGCCCGAGCGGATCGCCGTCCTGCAGAAGGACTTCGGCATCTGGAACCCCGTCACCTGGCGCGACTATTTCGAGCGCGCCTGCAATGTCGGCCACGGCCTCGTCGCCCGCGGCCTCGACAGGGGCGGCCATGTCGCCGTGCTGTCGGAAAACCGCGTCGAATGGGTGCTCGCCCAGCTCGGCGCCGGCTGCGTCGGCGCGGTGACGATCGGCGTCTACCCGACCAGCCCGGCCAACGAGGTCGCCTATGTGCTCGCCCATTCCGACAGCGAGATCATCGTCTGCGAGGACCAGGAGCAGCTCGACAAGGTGATCGAGGTGCGCGACGAGCTGCCCCGGCTGCGCTGCGTCGTGGTCATGGAGACCAAGGGCCTGCGCACCTATCCGGCCGACTTCGTGGTCGCCTTCGAGGCGCTGGAGGCCGAGGGCAGGGCACACCGCGCGGCGCATCCGGGCCTGGTCGACGAGCGGCTTTCCGCGCAGGGCCTCGATGACATCGCGCTGATGATCTACACCTCGGGCTCGACCGGCAAGCCGAAGGGCGCGATGCTGTCCTACCGCAACATCCGCGCCCAGGCGATCGCCTTTGCCGATCGCATCCAGGTGACGGCGGACAGCACGCACCTGTCCTACCTGCCGCTGTGCCACGTTGCCGAGCAGATCTGCACGGTCATGGGACCGGTCTATCTCGGCTCGCAGATCGCCTTCGGCGAGTCGATCCGCACCGTGCAGGAGGACCTGCGCGAGGTGGCGCCGTCGATGTTCCTCGGCGTGCCGCGCATCTGGGAGAAGCTGCATTCCTCCATCTACATCCGCATGCTGGAGGCCGGCGGCTACCGCAAGGCGCTGTTCGACTGGGCCTACCGGGCCTGCGAGCCCTTCGCCGAGACGCCGCGCGCGCGCCGGTCCCTGCGCCAGCGGCTGACCTTCGCGCTGTGCTACCTGCTGGTGTTCCGCGCCCTGCAGAACTACATCGGCCTGCGCCGCGCGCGCATCGCCATGACCGGCGCGGCGCCGATCTCGCCCAAGATCGTGCGCTTCTTCCGCACCCTCGGCGTGCCGCTGGTCGAGGTCTACGGCGCCACGGAATCGAGCGGCATCGCGCTTGGCCAGACGCTCGACCGGCTGATCCCGGGTTCGGTCGGTCCGGTGGTCGCCGACGTCGAGGCGAGGATCGGCGAGCACGGCGAGCTGCTGCTCAAGGGCGACACGGTGTTCGTCGGCTACTACAAGAACGACGGCGCCACCGCGGGGGCGCTGAAGGACGGCTGGCTGCACACCGGCGACGTGGTCCAGGCCGAGGACGGCCAGTTCCGCATCGTCGACCGGCTGAAGGACATCATGATCACCGCCGGCGGCAAGAACCTCAGCCCCTCGGAGATCGAGAACACGGTCAAGAGCAGCCCCTACATCAAGGAGTGCATCGTCATCGGCGAGGGACGCAAATACGTCTCCGCGCTGATCCAGATCGACTTCGAGACGGTCGGCAAGTGGGCGGAGGAGCATCGCATCTCCTTCACCAACTTCCGCAACCTGGCGGAGAACCCGGCCGTGCGCGAACTGGTCGACGCGGAGATCAAGGCCGCCAACAGCCAACTGGCCCAGGTCGCCCACATCCGCCGCTTCCACTTGCTGACCAAGGAACTCGACCACGACGACGACGAGGTCACGGCGACCATGAAGGTGCGCCGCTCCAACATCCAGACCAAATACGCCACCGAGATCGCCGGCCTCTATTCCGCCGCCTGATCCCGGCCGCACGCCCCGGCGGGTGCGCCTGGGTGCCTCATCAGCCCAAGAAAAACAAGGGAAACGTCATGAAGCTCAAGGACATGTCCGCCATCGTCACCGGCGGCGGATCGGGTCTCGGTGCCGCCACGGCGCGCGCGCTGACCGCCGGCGGGGCGAAGGTCGCGATCTTCGATTTCAACGAGGAGGCTGCCCGGGCGGTCGCCGCCGAGATCGGCGGGATCGCGGTCGGCTGCGACGTCGCCAACGCCGACACCGTCGAAGCCGCGATGGCCGAAGCGGCGAAGGCGCACGGCCCAGCCCGCATCCTGGTCAACTGCGCCGGCGTCGGCCCGGCCAAGAAGGTGCTGAGCAAGGCCGGCGTCATGCCGCTCGACGAGTATCGCCGGGTGATCGAGGTCAACCTGATCGGCACCTTCAACTGCCTGCGCCTGTTCGCCGCCGCGGCGAGCGCGCTCGACCCGCTGGAGACCGGCGAGCGCGGCGTTATCGTCAACACCGCCTCGGTCGCCGCCTACGAGGGCCAGATCGGCCAGACCGCCTATGCCTCGTCCAAGGCCGGTGTCGTTGGCCTGACCCTGCCGGCGGCGCGCGAGTTCGCCGCCTCCGGCATCCGGGTGTGCACCATCGCGCCGGGCATCTTCGAGACGGCCATGCTGAAGGCGCTTCCCGAGGCGGCGCAGCAGAGCCTGGGCGCGGCCGTGCCGTTCCCCTCGCGGCTCGGCGAGCCGGCCGAGTTTGCCAAGCTGGTCACGCACATCGTCGACAACGTCATGCTCAACGGCGAGACAATCCGCATCGACGGCGCGCTGCGCCTGGCGCCGCGCTGAGCCGCGCTGCCGCCCCCAAGCAAGGACGCGAGAATGGCCGACGCCTTCATCTATGATCATGTGCGCACGCCGCGCGGCAAGGGCAAGCCGGACGGGGCCCTGCACGAAGTGACGCCGATCCGGCTGGCAACGACCGTGCTGGACGCGGTGCGCGACCGCAACGGGCTCGATACCGCGCTCGTCGACGACGTGGTGATGGGCATCGTCATGCCCGTCGGCGAGCAGGGCCAGTGCCTGCCGCGCGTCGCCGCCGTCGCCGCCGGCTATGCCGAGCAGACGGCGGGCGTGCAGGTGAACCGCTTCTGCGCCTCGGGCCTGGAGGCCTGCAACATCGGCGCAGCCAAGGTGATGGCGGGTCAGGCCGACATGGTGGTGACCGGCGGCGTGGAATCCATGTCGCGCGTGCCGATCCTGTCCGACGGCGGCGCCTGGGGCGCCGATCCGCAGATTGCCTTCGGAACCTATTTCGTCCCGCAGGGCATTTCCGCCGACCTGATCGCCACCAGATGGGGCTACGACCGCGAGCGGCTCGACGCCTTCGCCGTCGAAAGCCATCGCCGGGCGGCGCGGGCCTGGTCGGAAGGCCGCTTCGACCGCAGCGTGGTTGCCGTCCACGACCGGGTCGGCGACATCCTGCTCGCCCGCGACGAGACCATCCGCGGCAATTCCACCCTTGAGGACCTGGCCCGGCTGAAGCCGTCCTTCGCCGCCATGGGCGAGGCCGGCGGCTTCGACCGCATCGCGCTCGAACGCTATCCGGACCTGGCGGAGATCCACCACGTCCATCATGCCGGCAACTCCTCGGGCATCGTCGACGGTGCGGCGGCCGTGCTGATCGGTACCCGCGAGGCCGGGTCGGCCGCGGGTCTGCGTCCGCGCGCGCGCATCCGCGCCTTCGCCGAGATCGGCTCGGAGCCGACCATCATGCTGACGGCGCCGTCCTTCGCCGCCGAGAAGGCGCTGAAGCGGGCCGGCATGAGCGCGAAGGATATCGACCTCTACGAGATCAACGAGGCCTTCGCCTCGGTGGCGATCCGCTTCATCGAGGCGATGGACGCCGATCCGGACGCCGTCAACGTCAACGGCGGCGCGATCGCCATGGGCCACCCGCTGGGCGCAACCGGCGCGATCATCCTCGGCACGGCGCTGGACGAACTGGAGCGGACCGGCAAGGCGACCGCCCTGGTCACCCTGTGCGTCGGCGCCGGCATGGGTGTCGCCACCATCATCGAACGGGTCTGAGGAGGAGCGCCATGCTGACAACCGACATCGACCAGGACGGCATCGCGCTCGTCACTATCGACATGCCCGGCCGGTCGATGAACGTCATCGACTGGCCGCTCGCCGACGCGCTGCGCGCCGAGATCGCCCGGCTCGCCGGCGATCCGGCCGTCACCGGCATCGTCTTCGCCTCCGGCAAGTCGAGCTTCATCGCCGGCGCGGATCTCGCCATCATGGCCGATTTCGTCGGTCCCGGCACCTCGCCCAAGACGGCCGCCGACATGATCGGCCGCCTGTCCGAGGGCTTCCGCGCGCTCGAGACCTGCGGCAAGCCGGTGGTCGCGGCGGCCAGCGGCACGGCGCTCGGCGGCGGGCTGGAACTGATGCTCGCCTGCCACTACCGGATCGCGGCGCGGAACGACAAGGCGGTCTTCGGCCTGCCGGAGGTCAAGCTCGGGCTGCTGCCCGGCGGCGGCGGCACCCAGCGCCTGCCGCGCCTGACCGGCGTCGCCTATGCGCTGCCGCTGTTGCTGGAAGGCAAGGGCGTGTCGGCCGAGGAGGCCCTCAAGGCCGGCTTCCTCGACGAGGTGGTCGAGCCGGACGACCTGGTCGCGGCGGCCAGGCGCGCGCTGAAGGAGGGCCGCGTGCCTTCGATCGCCCGCTGGGACCAGAAGGGCTTCGCGCTGCCGGGACCGGCGGCCAACTCGACTGCGGTCGGCGACACGTTCCTGGTCGCCAACGCCCAGGCGCATGCGCGCGGGCGCGGCAACTATCCGGCGCTGAAGGCGATCCTGTCCTGCGTCTACGAGGGCATCCGCCTGCCGACCGACAAGGCGCTGAAGATCGAGCGGCATTATTTCGGCCATCTGGTCCACGGCGACGTTGCCCAGGCGATGATCCGCACGCTGTTCTTCGCCCGCCAGCGGCTGGCCAAGACCGGACGCGGCAAGGCCGATCCGGGCGGCGCCTATGCCGCCGCGCTGCGCGCGGCCTTCGTGCGGGAGGCTCAGCGGCTGGTCGGCGGCGGGCTGAGCCCTGCCTTCGTGCAGAATGCGGCCCTCGTCGCAGGCTTCGCCGCCGGGCCGTTCGAAACGGTCGAAGCGGCGCCGGCGCGCGGGACCGACCGCGCCACGCTGCGCCCGACCGGCGAGCGCCTGCTGCGCGCCGTCGCGCTTGCCGCCGTTGCCGCGCTCGACGCCGGGCTTGTTGGGGATGCCGACGAGGCCGACGTCCATGCCATCGACGTCGCCGGCTATCCGGCCTGGACCGGCGGCCCGCTCACCCTGATCGACCGCATCGGCGCGGCCGCCATGGTGCTCGACGCCACCGGCGAAGGCCAGGACGTGCCGGAGCGGCTGGCCGCGCTGGCGCGCAGCGGCGGCAGCTTCCACAGCCCGGGGGAGGCGGCGGCATGAACGGCGAGCGCAACGACGACCTGGTCCTGACCCGGGTCGAGGCGGACAGCGGCATCGCGACGATCACGCTCAACCGGCCGAAGCTGCTCAACGCCGTCGACGGTCCGACCGCCTGGGCGTTCCTCGATGCCGTGCGCGCGGTCACGGCGCGCGACGACGTGCGCTGCATCGTGCTGACCGGGGCGGGGCGCGCCTTCGTCGCCGGCGGCGACATCTCTGCCTTCGGCGCCGATCCCGGAAGCTCCGCCGGCGTCGTCCATGACATCCTCGACGCGCTGCATCCCGCACTGCTGGCGCTGCGCGCCGGCCCCGCGCCGGTGATCGCCGCCGTGCGCGGCGTCGCCGCCGGCGCCGGCCTCAGCCTGGCGCTCGCCGCCGACCTGGTGGTGGCGGAGGAGGGCGCCCGCTTCGTCGTCGCCTACGACCGCATCGGCACCTCGCCGGACTGCGGCGCGACCTGGTTCCTGCCGCGCAAGGTCGGCCGGGCCAGGGCGATGGAACTGATGCTGCTGTCGCAGACCCTCGACGCCGAGGCCGCCTGCGCGGCCGGCATCGTCAGCACGGTGGTGGCGCCGGAGGATTTCGAGGCGACGGTGGCGGAGATCGCGGCCAAGGTCGCGCGCGGGCCGACGCGGGCGTTCGGCGCCTATCGCAGCCTGGTCGACGCCGCCTGCGATCGTCCGCTCGCCGCTCATCTGGAGGCCGAGCGCGCGTCCTTCGTGGCGATGACCGCGACCGACGACTTCCGCGAGGGCGTCGCGGCCTTCCTCGCCAAGCGGGCGCCGGAGTTCAAGGGCCGATGAGCGGGCCGCTGACCGGGCTGCGTCTGATCGAGATGGTCGGCCTCGGGCCGGCGCCGTTCTGCGCCATGATGCTTTCCGACATGGGGGCGGAGGTGGTGCGCGTGCATGCCAAGGGCGCCCGCCCAGCGGTGCCGCTGATCGACACCGAGTTCGACGTGCTGGCGCGCGGACGCCGCTCGCTCGCCATCGACCTCAAGGTGGCGGGCGCGCGCGAGGCGCTGCTCGACCTGGTGGAAAAGGCCGACGGCCTTGTCGAGGGCTTCCGGCCGGGCGTCATGGAACGCCTCGGGCTCGGCCCGGACGTCTGTCTCGCCTGCAACCCGCGCCTCGTCTACGGCCGCATGACCGGCTGGGGCCAGGACGGACCGCTGGCGCCGACTGCCGGCCACGACATCACCTACATCGCGCTTGCCGGCGTCCTGCACGCCATCGGCCCGAAGGACCGCCCGCCGGCGGTGCCGCTCAACCTGGTCGGCGACTTCGGCGGCGGCGGGCTGCTGCTCGCCTTCGGCATGGTCTGCGCGCTGCTGGAGACGGCGCGCTCGGGCCAGGGCCAGGTGATCGACGCGGCGATGACCGACGGCGCGGCGCTGCTCGGCGCCATGATGTCCGGCTTCAAGGCCGGCGGCGGCTGGTCGAACGCGCGCGAGGCCAACTTGCTCGACGGCGCGGCGCATTTCTACGGCACCTATGCCTGCAAGGACGGCCGCTACCTCGCCGTCGGCGCCATCGAGCCGAAGTTCTACCGCCTGTTCCTGGACATGCTCGGGCTCGACCCGGCCGCCTTCGAGCCGCAGAACGACCCGGCGCGCTGGCCCGAGTTTCGGCAGCGGCTCGCGGCGGTGTTCGCGCAAGAGCCGCGCGACCACTGGGCGGCGCTGTTTGCCGGCAGCGACGCCTGCGTGGCGCCGGTGCTCGACTGGGACGAGGCGATGGCGCATCCGCACAACGCCGCGCGCGGCACCTATGTGACGGTCGCCGGCGTGCCGCAGCCGGCGCCCGCGCCGCGCTTCAGCCGCACCGTGCCGGACCGGCCGGCGCCGCCGCCGCAACCCGGCGCCGACACGCTGGCCGTGCTCGCCGACTGGGGCCTCGACGCCGCGCGCATCGCCGCGCTGACGGCGTCCGGGGCGATCTGATACCAACAGGGCGGGTAACCGGATCCGCCGAAACCGAGGAGACCGCTGATGGGCATGCCGAAGTCGTTCCAGGGCCGCTTGCAGGTGCCGGCCATCGCCTCGCCGATGTTCCTCGCCTCCGGGCCCGACCTGGTGGTCGAGACCTGCCGGGCGGGTGTCGTCGGGACCTTTCCCGCGCTCAACCAGCGCAGCTCCGAGGGCTATCGCGACTGGCTCGGCGAGATCGAGGCAAGGCTGGCGGACGGCGCGGCGGCGCCCTATGGCGTCAACCTGATTGTCCACAAGTCGAACAAGAGGTTGGAGGCGGATCTTCAGGTGACGGTGGAGCAGAAGGTGCCGCTGGTGATCACCTCGCTCGGCGCCGTCAGGGACGTCATCGAGGCGGTCCATTCCTACGGCGGGCTGGTGTTCCACGACGTCATTAACGCCCGCCACGCGCGCAAGGCGGCCGAGGCCGGGGTCGACGGCATCATCGCCGTCTGCGCGGGGGCGGGCGGGCATGCCGGCACGCTGAGCCCGTTCGCGCTCGCCGCCGAGATCCGCGCCTTCTACGACGGCACGCTGGTGCTTGCCGGCGCCATCAACACCGGTGCGCAGATCCTCGCCGCGCGCGCCATGGGCGCCGACCTCGCCTACATGGGCACGCGCTTCCTGGCCACCAAGGAGGCGACGATCGTCGACGACTACAAGCAGATGATCCTCGACGCGAGCGCCGCCGACATCCTCTACACGCCGGCGATCAGCGGCGTGAACGCCAACTTCCTGCGCCCGAGCCTCGAGCGCGCCGGCCTTGATCCGGACAACCTCGCCCATGCCGGGGCCCTCGACATGGCCAGCGAGGCGAAGGTGTGGAAGACCATCTGGTCGGCCGGCCACGGCACTGGCACCATCGCCGACGTGCCGGCGGCCGGCGATCTGTGCCGGCGGCTGGCCGCGGAATACCGCGCCGCCCTGGCCGCGCTCGCCGCCGATCCCTTCGCCTGAGGCCGGCGGTCCCGTCAGATCCCCTGCAGCAGGTCGCGCAGGATGTCGCGGATCAGCTCGATGCGGCCGAGCGCGTCGCGCAACTGGTCGTGGTCCTGGTGGCCGAGCCGGTTGACGTCGATCCGGTTGCTCGGCTTCACGCCGGCCTCGATGTCGGCGATCTGCTGGGTCAGGATCAGCCGCATCAGGAAGCCGTGGATGTCGGCGAGCAGCTCCGCATCGGCCTGCGAGCGGCCGGCCTTGTGCGACGCCTGCAGGATGCGCTCGGGCGTTGCCAGCGCCAGCACTCCGTGGCGCAGCGCGATCGCCCGCGCGCCGGCGACGAGCGGCAGCAGGCCGCCGCCCTTGAGGTCGACCCGGCCGGCGTCGTCCTTGCGGATGCGGCCGAACATGCCGAGCGGCGGGCTGTGCGAGCCGGCGCTTTCGCCCATGGTGCGCAGCATCGACAGCGAGCCGCGGGCGATCTCGACCGCCTCCGTGCGCAGCGTCTCGGCGAGTTCGGCGCCGGCCTGGGACGACACATGCGCCGGGGTGAAGTCGTAGAAGATGTCGACGTTGAGCAGGGCCTGCGGCGTCGGCTTGTGCGTCCAGCCACGGACCTGGTCGAGCCATTCCGGCAGCGTCCGGCGCCAGGCCCGGTTCTTCGCCATGACGCCGCCCTTGCAGTAGGGGATGCCGGCGCGGTCGAGGATCTCGTTGACGCGGGTCGCGAAGCGCACGAACCAGTCCTCGGGCGAATCGAGGTCGCCGGCATAGTCGCCGGCGATGATTAGGGCGTTGTCCTGGTCGGGAGCAAGCAGGCTCTCGCCGCGCCCGCCCGAACCGAGCACCAGCAGGGCATAGTCGGCCGGCGGCGGGCCGTAGCCGGCCCTGGCCAGTTCGCCTTCCGCGATCTCGGCGGCGCGCGCGGTCATGGCGCGGCCCTCGGCGGCGATGATGCCGGCGACGGCGCGCGCGTCGAGCCCGTCGGCGAGCAGGCCGCTGGCGAGCGAGGGCAGGGCGGCCTGCACCCGGGCCAGCTCGCGCGGGCGGGTCGCCTCGGCGATCTCGTCGCCGACGGTCAGCGTGGCCAGCGCGCGCTCGCGCAGCAGGGTGCGCAGGGTGAAGATGCCGGCGAGCCGGCCGCCAGCGTCGGTGACGCCGAGATAGCGCAGGTTGCGCCGCGCCATCAGGCCGAGGGCACGGTAGAGATAGGTGTCGGCCGGGGCCGTGATCACCGGTGCGCTCATGATGTCGCGCACGATCACGCCGCTGGCCTCGGGTCCCTTGTCGGCCATCACCGCCAGCACGTCGCGCTCGGTCACGATGCCCGGCGCGCCGCCGGTGCCGTCGACGATCACGCAGCCGATGCCGCGGGCGGCCATCAGCCGGGTCGCCTCGTGCAGGGTCGCGTCGGCACCGATCGCGATCGGCGGGCTGCTCATAACGTCGACGAGGCGCTGGCGGTAGAGGTAGCTGTCGATCGCCCGCTGGCTGCCGGTGCGCAGCACGGCGAGGGCGAAGTCGGGCCGCTCGCTCGGCCGGGCGAACCAGCCGGCGTCCTCCTGGCGGGCGATCAGCCCGGTCGCGCGCCGGCACAGCGTTTCTGTCTCGCCCAGCGTGCGCACGCCGCCGACGAGCAGCTTCGGCTGCAGCGCGGCATAGACCCGGGCGGTGGCAAGCGCGTCGCCGAGCGCCGTGTGGCGGCCGGTGATCGTCACCCCGAGGCCGAGGGCGAGGCTGTCGAGCGAGGTGTCGACCAGTTCCCGGTCGAGCCCGGCGGCCATCAGCGCCACGTCGAGCGCGCGCGGCTCTTTCCAGACGAAGCCGTGGCGCTCCGCTTCGTGGCGCAGCACCGCCATGTCGAAATGGATCGAATGGCCGACGACCACTGCATCGCCGATGAAGGCGACCAGATCCGGCATCACCGCCGCCAGGCCGGGCTTGCCGGCGACGTCGGCGTCGGCGAGGCCGTGGATGCGGCTCGCCACCTCGGGAATCGGGATGCCCGGGTCGACGGTGACCTCGAACACCGCGGTTTCGTCGATCTCCGCGCCGTGCATGCGCACCGCGCCGATCTGGACGATGCGGTCGTGGCGCACGTCGAGGCCGGTCGTCTCGGTGTCGAGGACGACGACGTCAAGCGCGATCAGCGGCGCCGCGGCACTGGTGCCGGCGACGGGCCCGCGCCTCACCGCTCACCCTCCATCCGCTTCGTGAGGTCGCGGGCGAAGGCGTCGAGGTCGATCCGCTTGCGCAGCGCCGCCTGGTAGTCGATGAAGCGGAAGGCGACGTTGTTGACCACCATCATCTTGTCGGCCTCGCGCACGCTGTCCTCGATCGGGGCGTGCTCCAGGATGGCCAGTGCGGTGGCGATGGAGATCGCATCCGGCTTCAGCGGCGGCTTGTCCATGTAGACGGCCAGCCGCTCGTCGAAGGCGGTGATGACGTCGTCCCAACCCGTGTCGGCGCGATGCTCGGGCACTGTCTCGCTGGCCAGCACCTCGCGGTAGAGCGCGGCAAGGCCGCGGGCGCGGGCCGCCGGATCGGCGGGCAGCGCCGGGCGCAGGTCCGCCTCCAGGATCAGGATCAGGTCCTGCACGGCGATGGCGAAGGCCTCCCACTTGCAGATCTGCAACGCAAAGCCGAAATCGGGGTCCTGAAACAGCTTCGGGCCGGCGAGCAGGGTGCGGGCGCGCAGGTACGAATAGCTGGCGCCCTGCGCCAGGAAGGCGGCGCCGGCGCGGATTGCCTCCACGGCCGACGGCCAGTCCGACGTGCGCCGTTTCGGCAGCAGCGTTCCAATCAGGTCGAGCAAGAAACAGCCTCCCGGTCGGGGTTTGGTCCCCGGAATTCGAAATTAGTCTTTAGGATAAAGACCCTTGTCTACATTTGACAGAATATTCCCGCTGCGCAAGTATCCCTTCGAAGCAGTATCCATGAATCTCGCACCTGCAAAAACGGCCCGTTTTTCCGTGTTGCAGCATGAGCATGGTTTGCTGTTCGGGGGAATGGGAGGGTGATGCGTCGCGGGCGCTTTCGCCTCCCTGAATTCAGCATCGGGAGGATCGATCTTGACTGACAAATTGCCACCCGAAGTGGCAGAGGCGCACTGGACCAAGACGCGGAACCTCATGTGGGTCACGCTCGCGGTCTGGGCGATCTTCAGCTTCTTCATCCACTTTTTCGTTTCGGCGTTGAACAACGTCGTCATCCTGGGCTTCCCGCTCGGCTTCTACATGGCCGCGCAGGGCTCGCTCATCATCTTCGTGATCCTGATCTTCTGGTTCTCGCACCGGCAGAACGCGATCGACGAGGAATTCGGCGTGGCCGAGGACTGAGGGGAGACCACCAATGGCTTTGTCTATGAAAGGTGATTTCACCGACAACCTCGGCAAGATCTACGGCATTTATGTCGGAGGCTTTGCCGGCTTCGTCGTCCTCATGGCGATCCTGTCCATGCTGGGCATTCCCGATCGCTTCATCCTGTGGGCCTACATGGCCGCGACGATCGGCATCTATGCCTTCATCGGCATCATGTCGCGCACGGCCCAGGTGTCGGAATACTACGTCGCGGGACGCTCGGTTCCAGCCGTCTACAACGGCATGGCGACCGGCGCGGACTGGATGTCCGGTGCAAGCTTCGTCGGCATGGCCGGCACGCTGTTCGTGCTCGGCTACGACGGCCTCGCCTTCGTGCTCGGCTGGACCGGCGGTTACGTGCTGGTGGCGGTGCTGCTCGCCCCGTACCTGCGCAAGTTCGGCGCCTACACGGTGCCCGACTTCCTCGGCACCCGCTACAGCGGCAATGCCGCGCGTCTGGTCGGTATCGTCGTGCTGTTCTGCTGCTCCTTCACCTATATTACCGCGCAGGTCTATGCCTCGGGCATCATCGCCTCGCAGTTCCTCGGCATTGCCTTCGAATGGGCGGTGTTCGCGGGTCTGGCGGGCATCCTGGTGTGCTCGATGCTCGGCGGCATGAAGGCGGTGACCTGGACGCAGGTGGCGCAGTACATCGTTCTGATCGTCGCCTACCTGCTGCCGGCGATCTGGATGTCGACCGTGCAGTTCGGCATTCCGATCCCGCAGTTGACCTACGGCGGCGCGCTGAGCCAGATCGCCGAGTACGAAAGACTGCTGAACGTCGCCAAGAGCCACGTCCAGCCGTTCACCACCTACTCGCCGCGCGACTACTTCTTCCTGATCTTCTGCCTGATGGTCGGCACCGCATCGCTGCCGCACATCCTGATGCGCTTCTTCACGACCCCGACGGTTCGTGAGGCGCGCAAGTCGGTCGGCTGGTCGCTGTTCTTCATCTTCCTGCTGTACTTCACGGCGCCGGCCTATGCCGCGTTCTCGAAGTTCAACCTGATGGGTCTGTTCGTCGCCTCCGGCGCCGACACCAGCTACCAGCTTGCCTTCTCTGCGATCCCGCAGTGGATGCTGGACTGGGGTTCGATCGCCGGCCACCAGCTGGTGACGATCTGCGGCGTCAAGGCCGAGACGCTCGCCGCCATCCAGGCGGCCTGCGAGGCGAAGGGACTGACGGGCGGCTTCCCGTACAACGAACTGCGGCTCAACAACGACATGATCGTGCTGTCGACCCCGTCGATCGCCGGCATGCCGATCTGGGTCGTGGGCCTCGTCGGCGCGGGCGGTTTCGCCGCGGCGCTGTCGACCGCGGACGGCCTGCTGCTCGCCATCGCCAACGCCCTGTCGCACGACGTCTACTACAAGATGATCGACCCCAAGGCCGACGCCAAGCGCCGTCTGATGGTTGCGAAGATCCTGCTCGTCGTCGTGGCGCTCGCCGCCGCGTTCCTGGCGCGCACCAAGCCGTCGGACATCCTGTCGATGGTGGCTTGGGCGTTCTCGATCGCCGCGGCCGGCCTGTTCGCGCCGCTGGTGATGGGCGTCTGGTGGAAGCGTACGACCACGCTCGGGGGCATCCTCGGCATGGCCGCCGGCTTCGCCACGACCATGTACTACCTGATCGGCAACGTGTACGGCTTCGACTTCGTCAAGGGCACCGGCGACGAGATCTCGTGGTTCGGCGTGGCGTCGATCTCCGCCGGCGTGTTCGGCGTCCCGGTCGCCTTCGTCGTCACCTACGTGGTGTCGCTGGTGACCCCGGCGCCCAGCCAGGAGATGCAGGACTTCGTCGACCGTCTGCGTCTGCCGAAAGGCGGCACGATGATGGTGGCGGGTCACTGACGATCGACCTATAAGCGACGACGCAGGGCCTCCGGGCCCTGCGTTTCTTTTGTGACGGATGGATCCAACGATGCACCAGGCGTCTGCCCTCAGCGGCCTCCTCCTTCTTGCCGCGACCTACCTGCTTGCGGTCGTGACCTTCATCCTGGGCGGTGCGCCCGGCACGGTGGCGGTCTATCTCGGCGGCACCTATGCGCTGACCGCGCTGGCCGCCTTCCTGTTCTCGCGCGGGGTGCTGGAGTTCGTCGTCGGAGCGGACCGCAACATCACGTTCTTCGTGGTGCTGCGCAAGCTGACCGACCCGCTGCTGGCCCTGGTCGCGCCGATCACGCCGGGCTTCCTGCTGCCCTTCGCCGTCTCGCTCTACGGCGCCTTCCTGTTCTTCTTCCTCAAGCTGTTCCTGTTCGGCGACGCCTATCTCGGCGTGCCGCCGCTGTTCATCCTGCTCTACCTGTTCGTCATGTCGCTGATATAGGCGCGCCGTCGCCCGGGAGGACACGCGGCCGCGACCCGGTGTAGGCTGGCGCCATGCTGACCAAGTTCACGCTCACCCTGCGCCAGATCGAGATCCTGCGCGCGATCATGATCACCGGCTCGATCACCGGCGCGGCGCGCTTCCTCGGCGTCGCCCAACCCGGCGTCAGCCGCATGCTCAAGCACATGGAGGCGGGGCTCGGCATCAACCTGTTCGTCCGCCAGGCCGGGCGGCTGGTGCCCGCGCCCGAAGCCAAGGACATCTTCGCCCAGGTGCAGGAGGTCTACCGCGGCCTGGAGAACCTCAACCACACGGTCGAGCAGTTCCGGCGCGGCCAGGACGTCGAGCTGTCGCTCGGCTCGGTGCCGAGCATCGCCCAGGCGATGGTGCCGCGCGCCATCACGCGCCTGAAGGCGCGCTTTCCCGACATCCGGGTCAACATCGAGCTGCTCAAGGTCGAGGAGGCGGTCGACTTCCTGATGCTGCGCAAGGGCGAGCTCGTGTGCATGAGCTACCGCTTCGACCATCCCTCAATCGCCTTCCTGCCGCTGGCGCGCGGCGAGTTGGTCTGCCTCGCCCACAAGGACCACCCGATCGCGGCGCAGGCTGCGGTCAGCGCCGCGGACATCGCCCGCTACCCGCTGATCGGCATCGATCCCAAGGATCCCTACGGCGGCATCCTCGCCGGCTTGCTGGACAGCCGGGGGCTCGCCTACGACATCGTCATCCGCGCCCGCTTCGGCGTCACGGTGATCGGGCTGGTGCGCCAGAACCTCGGCATCGCCGTGCTGGACAGCTTCACCACCCAGGACCTTCAGGACGACAGCGACGGTCTGGTCGTGCTGCCGATCGACGAGCCGACGCCGTTCCAGACCTATGTCGCCATCCGCAACGACATCGAGCCGTCCGGCTTCTCGTCCGCCTTCATCGACTGCCTGCGTCGGGAGATGATGCAGACGGAAGCTGGGAAATAACGCGAAGTTATAGAATAGAGAATAATCGGTATTTGCGTTATTTCAGCAAGCCGGCGACAGTGGCGTCGATCCGGCCCGCGGGCCCCGCCGGGCCGCCGCGACGGCCGGCCGATCCGGATCGTTTCGGGAGAGGGGCCGCAGCCATGAAGACCGCGATCGCAACCGTGTCGATCTCCGGCGACCTGAGGGAGAAGCTGGCCGCCATCGCCGCCGCCGGCTTCGACGGCGTGGAGATCTTCGAGGCCGACTTCCTCGCCTACGACCGGCCGCCGCGCCAGGTCGGCGCGATGGTGCGCGACCATGGCCTGGAGGTCATGCTGTTCCAGCCGTTCCGCGATTTCGAGGGCCTGCCCGAGCCGCAGCGCGCGCGCGCCTTCGACCGCGCCGAGCGCAAATTCGACCTGATGCAGGAGCTCGGTACCGACCTGGTGCTGGTCTGCTCCAACGTCTCGCCGCTGGCGCTCGGCGGCATCGACCGGGCGGCGGAGGATCTGCGCGCCCTCGGCGAGCGTGCGGCGCGGCGCGGCTTGCGCATCGGCTACGAGGCGCTGGCCTGGGGCCGGCACGTCAGCGACCACCGCGACGCCTGGGAGATCGTCCGGCGCGCCGGCCATCCCAATGTCGGCCTGATCCTCGACAGCTTCCACACCTTGGCGCGCCGGCTCGACCCGCAGTCCATCCGCGCCATTCCCGGCGAGCGGATCTTCTTCGTCCAGCTCGCCGACGCGCCGATGATCGAGATGGACCTGCTCTACTGGTCGCGCCACTTCCGCACCATGCCGGGCGAGGGCGACCTGCCGGTCACCGACTTCATGCGCGCCGTCGCCGCCACCGGCTACGCCGGGCCGCTGTCGCTGGAGATCTTCAACGACCAGTTCCGCGGCGGCAGCCCGCGGTCGATCGCGCTGGACGGCCACCGCTCGCTGCTCAACCTGATGGACGTTGTGCGCCGCCAGGAGCCGGACATCCGCATCGAGGTGCCGGCCATGCCGGCGCGCGCGCGGGCCCTCGGCGTCGAATTCGTCGAATTCACCGCCGACGAGGACGAGGCCGAGACGCTCGGCGCCCTGCTGTCGACCCTCGGTTTCCGCAAGGCCGGCCGCCACATCGCCAAGGACGTCACGCTCTGGCGCCAGGGCGGCATCAACATTGTCGTCAACACCGAGCGCGAAGGCTTCGCCCATTCCGCCTACGTGCTGCACGGCACCTCGGTGTGCGACATCGGCATAAGGGTCGAGGATGCCAGGGCGACGGTCGCGCGCGCCACCGCGCTCGACGCGCAGCCGTTCGGCCAGCCGATCGGACCCGGCGAACTGGAGATCCCGGCGATCCGCGGCGTCGGCGGCGGGCTGATCCATGTCGTCGACGATGCCGGTGACCTCGCCCGCGTGTGGGAGATCGAGTTCGAGCCGCTCGCCGATGCGCTCGCCGATACGGGCACCGAGACGGGCGCGGCGGCGGAGGCCGGGCTGGAACGCATCGACCATCTCGCCCAGACCATGAACTACGAGGAGATGCTGACCTGGCTGCTGTTCTACACGGCGATCTTCGAGACGCGGAAGCTGCCGATGGTCGACGTCATCGACCCGGCCGGCGTCGTGCGCAGCCAGGCGATCGAGAACGCCGAGGGCACGCTGCGGCTGACCCTCAACGGGGCGGAGAACCGGCGCACGCTCGCCGGCCATTTCATCGCCGAAAGCTTCGGTTCGGCGGTGCAGCACGTCGCCTTTTCCTGCCGCGACATCTTCGCCGCCGCAGCCGCACTGGCAACGAACGGCTTCGACCCGCTGCCGATCTCGCCCAACTACTACGACGACCTCGACGCCCGCTTCGCCCTTGACGGCGACCTTCTGCAGCGCCTGCGCGCGGCCTGCATCCTCTATGACCGCGATGAGCACGGCGAGTATTTCCAGCTCTACAGCCGTCCCTATGGCGAGGGCTTCTTCTTCGAGATCGTCGAACGGCGCGGCGGCTACCGCGGCTATGGTGCCGCCAACGCGCCGTTCCGCATCGCCGCACAGAAGCGCATCATGCGGCCGAGCGGCATGCCGAGGGCGTGAGGCGCCGGGATGGGGGCCGCCGGCGCGCGGCGGCGTCGGCTCACAACAGCGCGAGTGTCAGCGCGGGAAACAGGGCGATCGCCAAAAGCGCCGCCAGCATCACCAGGATGAACGGCGCGGTGCCGAGGAACACCTGCTCGACGCCGACGTTGCGGTCGGCCAGCGTGTTGTGCACGGTGAACACCGAGATGCCGAACGGCGGCGTCAGTAGGCCGATCTCGACTGCAATCACCGTGACGATGCCGAAATGGATCAGGTCGAAGCCCATCGACTGGGCGATCGGCGCCGCGATCGGCACCATGATCAGCAGGATCGAGCTGCTGTCGAGGATCATGCCGAGCAGCAGCAGCAACACCGCATAGAGCAGCAGGAAGCCATAGGGGCCGATGCCGCCCATGCGCACCAGATCGCCGATGGCGTTGGGGATGCCGGCGACCGACAGCATGCGGCTGTAGAAGCCGGCCGCGATCAGCAGGATCAGGATGGCAACCGAGACGGTCCCGGTCTGGCGCAGCACTTCCCAGATCCGGTTGCGGTCGAGCTTGCGTCGCGCGAGCGCGATCAGGAAGGCGCCGAAAGCGCCGACGCCGCCGGCCTCCGTCGGCGTGAAGAAGCCGCTGTAGAGACCGCCGAGCACGAGCGCGACCAGGAGCAGGATCGGCACCAGCTTGACCGCGATCTCGCGCGTGCCGAGCGCCGGGATATCCGCAGCGGCCGGCGCACTCTCGGCGCGCCCCGCCTGGTCGAACACGAAGCCGGGCCGCAGGCGGGCCATCAGCACGATCATGGTCACGAAGCCGAAGGCGAGGATCAGGCCGGGAATGACGCCGGCGACGAACATCTGGCCGATCGAGACCTCGGCCAGCACGCCGTAGATGATCAGCAGCAGGCTCGGCGGGATCAGCATGCCGAGCACCGAGCTGCCTGCCACCGTGCCGGCCGCGAAGCCGGCGCGGTAGCCGTGGCGGCGCATTTCGGGCACCGCGACGCGGGTGAATACGGCGGCCGAGGCGATCGACACGCCGGTGACGGCGGCGAACACCGTGTTGGCGGCGACGGTCGCGACGCCGAGGCCGCCGGCCAGGCGGCGCAGCAACTGCTCGGCCACCTCGAACGTGTCTCGGCCGACGTTGGAGATGCTGACCAGCAGCCCCATCAGCACGAACAGCGGGATGGTCGCGAACAGGTAGTCGGCGATGCCGTTGTAGGCGGTGATCGACAACAGCCGCATGGCCAGGTCGAAGTTGTCGCGGATGATCCACACGCCGGCGAAGGCGACGGCGAACAGGGCGACGGCGATCTCCATCCCGATCAGGACGAGGAGCACCAGCGCGGCGATCAGCAGGGCACCGACGGTGAGGGCGGTCATGCGGGCAGGGTCCGGTCGCGCAGGAGGGAGGCGGCGGCGGCGATCAGGTAGGCGAGGGCGGCGAAGCCCGCGCCGATCACGATGATCGCCCGGAACGGCAGCGTCGGGATGGTGAACACGCCCTGGACGCCGAAATACTCGCCGCTGCGCCAGGCTTCGGCCGTGTCGGGCCAGGCGGCCAGGAGGATGGCGACGTAGACGGCGACGCCGGCAAGCGCGAACAGCGCCTCCATGACGCGCGTCAGGCCCGGGAATCGGCGGCTGACCGGGCGGATCAGGAAGTCGGCGCGGGTCATGCGTCCGGCGAGCACCGCCGAGGCGATTTGCAGGAACACGATGGCGACGACCGAGCGGGCGCAGACCTCCGCCACGCCGGTGATCGGGGCATCGAACAGGTTGCGGCCGGCGACGTCTGCGACGATGACCAGCATCATCAGGAAGATCCAGACGGTGCCGATGGCGGCCAGAGCGTTCGCCGCAAGGGCGAACGGGCCGCCACCGCGCCGGGCGGGCGGTGCGTCCACCACGCTGTCGAGGTTGGTCTCGTCGCTCACTGTCCTCGCCCTCCCGTCGCGCCGGCCCGCGCTGCGATTAAACCCTTCCCGGACCGGGTCCGGGAAGGGCAAGAGTGCAGGAAAGGCTCAAAGGCCGGCGTCCCAGGCCCGCAGCGGCTCGATGCCGCTGGCGCGCAGGGCGGCGAAATAGGCCTTGAGCACGGTCCGGGCCGGCTCGCCGCCGCTCTGCAGCCAGGGCTCGACGATGTTCGGCAGGTTGTTCACCCACTTCTGCTTCTCCTCGGCGGGCAGCTCGGTGATCTTCAGCCCGGCCGCCTCCATGGCGGTGATGGCGCTGGTCGCCTTTTCCGTCACATAGGCGCCGTGGCGCTTGGAGGTCTCCTTGCCGGCGGCGCGGAACGCCGTCTGCACGTCCTCCGGCAGCTTGTCGAAGAAGCTCTTGTTGACCGCGATGCCGCCGAAATACATCGCGCCGATACCGACGCGGGTCAGGTGCGGCGCGACCTCGTAGACGCGGGTCGGCAGGATGCCGGAGGCGAAGGACAGCGCGCCCTCGGACACGCCGGTCTGGATGTTGGTGTAGTAGGTGGTCAGCGCGCCGTCGATCGGCGTCGCCCCGGTGTCGCGCAGCCAGTTGGCCGAAGTACCCGGCGCGTTGATCTTGCGGTTCTGCAGGTCGGCGAGCGTCTTGACCTCGAAATTGGCGTAGATGTCGTAGCTGTCGGTGATCAGAGACGACAGGTGCACCATGTTCTGAGCCGCCCAGCTGTCGCGCAGTTCCGGCAGTTCGTCGGTCAGCTTGTCGAAGATGTCGATCAGCAACTCGTGGTTCGACGTGGCGAAGGGCGTGAAATAGGTGACGTTCTGCAGCGGCATGCTGGCGCCTTCCCACACCGTGCCGACCATGCCGACGTCGACGATGCCGTCCTTCACCGCGGCGCGGGTGTCGGTGAACTTGTAGAGCGTGCCGCCGTAGGACTCGACCCAGTTGATCTTGTAGGCGCCGGTCTGGGCCAGCAGCCGGTCGACCTCCGGCTGGAAGGCGTTCTTCATCGCCCACACCCAGATGTTGGCCTCCGGATGGCTGGAGCCGATGTTGACGGTGATGGCCTGCTGCGCCGAGACCGGGGCGGCGAGGGTCGTGCCGGCCAGGGCCGCCGCGACGAACAGATGCTTCAAATACATGTCTTTCCTCCCAGAGCGTGGCCCCTTCGGGGCCGATCGGCCTGTCTCAGGCCTTCCCCACGACGCCGAGCGCGGCCAGGATCCGTGCCGGCGTGAAGGGCATTTCGGTGACCCGCCCGCCGAACGGGCGAAGCGCGTCGTTGATGGCGTTCATGACGGCGGCCGGCGCACCGGCGGTGCCGGCCTCGCCGGCGCCCTTGGCGCCGAGCAGCGATTCCCGCGTTGGCGTCTCGATGTGCCCGATCGCCATGTCCGGCATTTCGGCCGCCATCGGCACCAGGTAGTCGGCCATGTTGGCGTTGAGCAGCTGGCCGTCGGCGTCGTAGAGGCATTCCTCGTAGAGCGCGCCGCCGAGGCCCTGGACGATGCCGCCGCGGATCTGTTCGTCTACCAGTTGCGGATTGATCACCCGCCCGCAGTCCTCCACGCACCAGTGCTTCAGCAGCCTGACGAAGCCGGTCTCGACGTCGACCTCCAGGTAGCTCGCCTGGACGCCGTTGGTGAAGGCGAAGGGGTAGTCCGAGGTGATGAAATGGCGGGTCTGCACCAGCTCGCGCGGCAGGCCCTTGGGCAGGGTGTCGCCGCGGAAATAGACGATCCGGCCGAGTTCCTCCAGCGGCATTCGCGCCTCGCCGCCGGCGCGGTCGATGACTGTGCCTTCGACCACGTCGAGGCTGTCCGGCGGACATTGCAGCATGGCGCCGGCGACGGTCAGGATGCTGTCCTTCAAGGCCAGGCCCGCCTGCAGCGCGGCCTCGCCGCCGATGCCGGCGCCGCGCGAGGCCCAGGTGCCGCCGCCATAGGGGGTGACCTGCGTGTCGCCGGTAATCACCCGCACGCGGGTGACCGGCACGCCGACCGCCTCGGCGACCACCTGCGCCAGCATCGCCTCCGTGCCCTGGCCCTGTTCGGTCACGCCCGACAGGGCGACGACGCTGCCGTCCGGGTCCATGCGCACGGTGCAGCCGTCCTGCGCCGAGATGCGCGCGCCGCCGATACCGTACATGAACGGGCTCGGATTGGTCAGCTCGATGAAGCTCGCCAGGCCGATGCCGCGGTGGATGCCTTGCGCGCGCAACCGCGCCTGTTCGGCGCGCAGCCCGTCGTAGTCCATCATCTCCAGCAGCTTGGCGAGCGAGGCCTGGTGCGACAGGCCCTCGAAGCGCATGTTGGCCGGCGAGGTGTAGGGATAGGCGTCGTCGGCGATCAGGTTGCGCCGGCGCATCTCGGCCGGGTCGAGGCCGAGCGCCTCGGCGGCGAAGTCGACCAGGCCCTCGGTCACCGCGGCGGCGATCGGGTGGCCGACGGCGCGATACTGGCAGGTCGGCGTCTTGTTCTGCAGCACCACCGTGGTGCGGGCGCGATAGTGGGCGAAATGGTAGGGGCCGCCGCACAGGTTGACGACCTGGTTGCCCTCGATCGCCGAGGTGCGCGGATAGACCGAATAGGGGCCGATGCCGGTGTAGTCGTCGATGTCGATGGCGAGGATGCGGCCGTCGGCATCCACAGCGATGCGGCCGTCGATCTCGTGGTCTCGGGCGTGGATGTCGGTGGCGAAGCTCTCCAGCCGGTCGGCAATGAACTTCACCGGGCGGCCCATGACTTTGGAGATGGCGACGGTCGCCATCTCGTCGGGATAGACGTGCACCTTGATGCCGTAGGAGCCGCCGACGTCGCCGCACACCACGCGCACCCGGCCCTCGGGCAGGTCGAGATGCTTGGCGATGACCGTCTGCATCATGTGCGGCGCCTGGGTCGAATGATAGACCGTGAGCTGATCCTCGGCGCGGTTGTAGTCGGCCAGAATCGAGCGCGGCTCGACGCACACGCCGGTGTGGCGGCCGGTCTTGAACGACGCCGAGACGACCTTGTGCGCGCCGGCGAAGGCAGCCTCGACGTCGCCCTGCTCGTGCAGCCGGCGGAAGGTCAGGTTGTCGCCGAGCTCGGGATGGATCAGCGGCGTGTCGGGATCGAGCGCCGTGCGCATGTCGGTGACCACCGCCAGCGGCTCGTAGCCGACCTCGACCAGGGCGGCGCCGTCCTCGGCGGCCGCCCGGCTGTCCGCGACCACCGCCGCCACCGCCTCGCCGGTCCAGGTCGCCCGGTCGACCGCGATCGCGTGCTGGGGCGCCGACTTCAGGCCCTTGAGATGCGCCAGCACGGCGACCCACGGCGTGCAATGGGCGGCAAGCTCGGCGCCGGTGAAGATCCGCCGTACGCCCGGCACCGCCCTGGCGGCCTCGGTGTCGATCGACAGGATGCGGGCATGGGCGTGCGGGCTGCGCACGAAGGCGACATGCAGCATGCGCGGCAGCACGATGTCGTCGACGTAGCGGCCGCGGCCCTCGACCAGCCGGCGCGCGTTGGGGCGCGGCACGGTGCGGCCGATGTAGCTGTTGGGACGGTCGGGATTGCCGAAATCGATGCTCATGCCGCCGCCTCCGTGCCGGCGCGCGCGCGGGCGACGGTCTCGATCGCGTCGACGATCGCCTCGTAGCCCGTGCAGCGGCAGTAGTTGCCCGAGATGTGCTCGCGGATCTCGGCCCGGCTCGGCACGCCGCCGTCGGCCAGCAGGTCGGCGGCGGCGACCAGCATGCCGGGCGTGCAGAAGCCGCATTGCAGCGCGTTGCGCGCCACGAAGGCGTCCTGCAGGTCGGCCAGCGCGCCGCTGTCGGTCAGGCCCTCGACGGTCCATACCTCGGCGCCGTCGAGCTGGGCGGCGAGAACCAGGCAGCCACGCACGATGTCGCCGTCGACCTTCAGGGTGCAGGCGCCGCATACGCCGTGCTCGCAGCCGGCATGGGCGCCGGTCAGGCCGAGGTCGAGGCGCAGGAAGTCGACCAGGTGCCGGCCGGCGTCGACGCGGGCCTCGACCGTCTCGCCGTTGACGGTCAGGCGGATGTCGACCTTGCGCGCAAAGTCGGGGGGCATGTCGGTCATCTCAGGCGTCTCCGGTCTGTGTGGCGGCCAGCGCGCGGCGCAGCAGAACGCGCGCCAGGTGCAGGCGCACGGCGGCGGGGGCGTGGACGTCGTCCGGCGGATCGAGGTCGCGATCGAGGACGGCCGCGGCCGCCTCGCCGTCGCCGCCCGAGGCCAGCACCGCCATGGCGCTGCGCGCCAGCCGGGCGGTCGGCCCGACGCCGAAGAAGGCGATCCGCGGTCCGTCGGCCTTGCGCGCCAGCACGATGCCGGCGAGCGCGTAGTCGCCCGACCGGCGCGCCAGCTCCAACGTCGCCTGGCGCTCGCCGGGCTCCGCGAACGGCACCTCGACGGCGGTGATCATCTCGTCCTCGGCCAGCGCCGTGGTGAACAGGTCGACGAAGAAGTCCTCCGCCGCCACCCGCCGCAGGCCCTGCGGCCCGGCGACGACGATGGTGGCGCCGAGCGCCAGCATGCAGGCCGGCAGTTCGGCGGCCGGATCGGCATAGGCGAGCGAGCCGCCGATGGTGCCCCGGGTGCGGATCGCGGCATGGGCGATCAGCGGCGCGGCCTGGGCGATCGCCGGCGCCAGCGAGGCGACCAGCGGCGAGGTCGCCAGCTCCCGGTGGCGCGTCAGCGCGCCGATGCGCAGCACCGCGCCGTCGGCGGTGATGCCGCCAAGCTCGGAAAGGCCGTTGATGTCGATCAGGGCGGTCTCGCCCGCCAGCCTGAGGTTCATCGCCGCCACCAGGCTCTGGCCGCCGGCGAGCAGGCGCGCCTGGCCCTTCGAGGCGGCGAGCAGTGTGACGGCATGGGAAAGAGATGTCGCCCGGACGTATCCGGCCGTTGCGGCTTTCATTGACGATGTCCTCCCTCTCGCAAGACGCCGGTCCGCTCCGCTCCTCCGGCGGTCCTGCGGGGCAGGGGACTGTGTCTCGCGCTTATTGATCAAATGATCTATTGCAGATCGCAAAATTGCAAGCGCATTCTTGTCCATGCCACGCGCGTCGCTGCGCGGGCTGTAAGAAAAGGGTTTTCCGGGGCGCGCGAATGCGGCAGACAGGGGCCATGACGACACGGGACACATCGCCCGGCGACCGCAGGCGCCTGTCGCCGGAGGAGCGCCGGGCCCTCATCATCGCCGGCGCGACCGCCTATTTCTCGGAGGTCGGGCTGGACGGCAACACGCGCGAGCTGTCCAAGCGCCTCGGCGTCACCCAATCCCTGATCTTCAACTATTTCGCCACCAAGACCGATCTCCTGGAAGCGGTCTACCGCAGCGTCTACCTGGACCGGATCTCGCCCGACTGGCCGGGCGTGATCGCCGACCGCGCCCGCCCGATCCGCGAGCGCGCGCTCACCTTCTATCGCGAGTACACCGGCGCGATCTTCAGCTACGAGTGGATGCGCATCTTCATGTTCTCGGGCCTCGCCGGCGCGGAACTGAACCGGCGCTACCTCCAGCACGTCAGCACGCTGCTGCTGAAGCCGCTGCTGCAGGAGTTCCGCCACGAGGCCCGCGCCGCACGCAAGCCGGAGATGGAGGACCTGTGGAATCTGCACGGCGGCATCGTCTACATTGGCATCCGCCGCTACGTCTATCAGATGCCTTGTCCGGACGACTCCGGCCCGGCGATCGCCGCCGCCATCGACCGCTTCCTCGACGCGTTCGAGATTGGCGCCCGGCCCGCCGTCGCCTGCGCCCAGGCCGAGGCGCTGCCTGCCGCTGGCGCGGCCCTGCCGGCCGGCTGACGCGGTTTTCGCGTCACAGCGTGCCGACGCGGGCGAGGGTGCGTTCGACCGCCAGCAGTTCGGCGAGGCCCTTCATGCGGCCGATGGTCGGATAGCCGGGCTGGGCGTCGCGGTTGAGGTCGTCCAGCATGTCCTGGCCGTGATCGGGCCGCATCGGGATCTCCGCATCGGCGCGGCACTCAGCGCGCCGGCGCGCCTCCTCCCGCCCGACCGCCGCGATCAGCGCGATCATGTCGGTGTTGCCCGACAGATGCTCGCTCTCGTGAAAGGAATGCAGGCGCCGCGTCTCGTCGGCGGTGAGGCCCGGATCGCTCTGCACGTTGCGCAGGTGCAGGAAATGCACCCGCGGCCCGAGCCGTTCCATCATGCCAGGCAGGTCGTTGTCGGAGCGCACGCCAAGTGAGCCCGAGCACAGCGTCACGCCGTTCGCCGGGCTGTCGACGGCCGCCAGCACGGCGCGGCAGTCGGCCTCCGTCGACATGATGCGCGGCAGGCCGAGCAGCGGGAAGGGCGGATCGTCTGGGTGGCAGCACAGCCGCAGGCCGAGCTCTTCGGCAACCGGCACGACTTCCTCCAGGAAGGCGACGAAATGCGCCCGCAGCCGCTCCGCCGAGATGCCGTCGTATTGCGCCAGCAGCGCCTTGACGTCGTCGAGCGAGGGCACGCTCGCCGCCCCCGGCAGGCCGCAGGTGATGTTGGCGGCGAGCCGCGCCCGCTCGGCGTCGGCCATGCCGGCGAAGCGCCGTTCGGCGGCCGCAAGCACCGCTTCGGGAAAGGCCTCGCGCGCCGCCGCCCGGCCGACCAGGTGCACGTCGAAGACGACGAAGTCGGTCAGGTCGAAGCGCATGCAGGTGACGCCGCTCGCCAGCCGCCATTTCAACTCGGTGCGCGTCCAGTCGAGCACCGGCATGAAGTTGTAGCAGACGACCTGAATGCCGCAGCCGGCGAGATGGCGCAGGCTGGTCTTGTAGGCCTCGACATGCGCCCGCCAGTCGCCTTTCTGTTGCTTGATCGCCTCCGACACCGGCAGGCTCTCGACCACCTCCCAGGCGAGCCCGCTCGGCGAGCCGTCGGCGGTCTGTTCCACGTCCTGCTGGCGCTTGCGGATCTCCTCCACGCTCCACACCGTGCCGTCGGGCACGTGATGCAGCGCCGTGACGACGCCGGTGGCGCCGGCCTGGCGGACGTCGGAGATCGAGACACGGTCGGACGGACCGAACCAGCGCCAGGTGGCTTTCATGCGTTGGGCTCCAGGACGGGAAGGGGGGTAGGGCAGGTCATCGGCGCGGGCCTTTCCTCAGAAGGCGAGGTTCGGCAGGAACAGCGACAGCTGCGGCACGAACAGCAACAGCGCGACCAGCACCACGATGGCGACGAGGAAGGGGATAGACTCGCGGATGTAGTCCTCGACCCGGCAGTCGATCAGGCTGCACACGGTGTACATCGCGACGCCGACCGGCGGCGTCATCGAGCCGAGCGTGACGATGGTCATCATCAGGATGCCGAAATGTACCGGGTCGAAGCCGATCTTCTGGATGATCGGCACGAAGATCGGCGTCAGCAGCAGCACCAGCACGGTGCTCTCGACGAACAGGCCGGCGACGAACAGCATCGCCAGGATCGCGGCGACGATCATCTGCGGCTGCGACAGGCCGCCGAGCAGGGTTCCGGCGATCGCCTGCGGCACCTGGTCGAAGATGATGGCGAAGCCGATCATGCCCGACATCAGGATGATTAGCATGATCATGCCGATGTCCTCGACCGCGTGGCCCGCCGCCCGCAGCATCTTTGCGGGCGTCAGGGCGCGGTGGGCGAACAGGCCGACGAGGACCGCGTAGACGACCGCGAAGGCGCCGACCTCGGAAGGCGTGAACACGCCGCCGCGGATCGAGACGACCAGCAGGATCGGGAAGGCGATGGCCCATTTGGCGTCGAGCGTCGCCGAGAAGAGCGCGCGCGCCGTCGGCCGCTTGGCCGCCGCGTCGACATAGCCGCGCCGCCTGGCGACGACATAGGCGGCCACCATCAGGAAGACCATCATCAGCAGGCCGGGCACGATGCCGGCGAGGAACAGCCGGCCGATCGACACGTTGCCGACATAGCCGTACAGGATCAGCCCCAGGCTCGGCGGGATGGTCGCGGTGATCAGCGAGCTCAGCGCGATGACGGCGGCCGAATAGCCGCGCGAATAGCCCTTCTCGATCATGGTCGGTCCGAGCACGCGCGCCTCCATGGCCGCGTCGGCGACCGCCGAGCCGGACACGCCGCCCATCAGCGTCGACAGGATGATCGACACCTGGGCGAGCCCGCCGGCCATCCACGACACGGCGACGTGCGAGAAGCGGAACAGCCGCTCGGTGATGCCGCTCTCGTTCATCAGGTGGCCGGCAAGCACGAAGAACGGTACTGCCAGCAGCGGGAAGCTCTGCGATACGCTGGCGATCTTCTGCACGCCGATCGAGGTCGGCATGACGTCGGACAGCACGAAGAACAGGAAGCCGGAGATGCCGATGGCGAAGGCGACCGGCATGCCGAGTAGCAGGAAGGCGAGGAAGACGAGGCTGATGGTGATCACAGGCCGTCTCCCGCCTGGCCGTTGCCCGTGCGCGTGAATACCAGCAGGCCTTTGTCGCGCCCGCACCACGCCTCGACCATGTTGGCGAGGATCGAGGCCGCGAGTAGCAGGCTGCCGACCGGCACCGCCACCGTGACATAGGCGTAGGACAACCCGCTGTCGCCGAACAGACGCTGGCGGTTGAGCAGCGTCAGGTCGATGCCCTCGACGAACAGCACCGCCAGGAAGGCGAGGCAGCACGCGGCCAGTGCGAATTCGAGCGCTTGCCGGCGCCGGGCCGGAAGGTGGCGGACGATCAGGTCGACGCCCAGATGGGCGCGTGACCGCAGGGCGCGGGCCGCGCCAAGGAAGCACAGCCAGATGAACAGCAGCTGCGCCAGGTCGACCGACCAGATCAGCGGCCGGCCGAAGAACCGCATCAGCGCGGCGGCGAAGACGAGGACGACGATGGCGGCCAGCAGGGCCACCGCGACACAGAGTTCCAGTCGGGCGAGGCGCGCGGTCATGGGCTGTCCTGGACAGGTTCCGGGGTCGGCGGACGAAAAACGGGCGCGGCGAGGCCGCGCCCGTCAGTGTCGCACGGGCATCACTGCGCGGCGATGCCCCTCAGCGTGTCGCGCAGGTCGCCGTAGCCGAGCATGTCGTAGACCGGTGCCGTCGCCTCGCGGAACACGGTCGTGTCGATCTCGGCGATGGTGACGCCGTTCTCGGTCAGCTTGGCCTCGATGCTGGAGAGCGCGTCCTGGGTGCCGTAGGAGGCGATGTCGCCGGCCTTCAACGCTTCCTCGCTGACGATCTGGCGCAGGTCCTCCGGCAGGCTGTCGTACCAGGCGGCTCCCGCGACCAGGCCGGTGATCAGGTTGATGTGGCCGGTCTTGGTGATGTGGGTGATGACCTCGTCCAGCTTGGCGCCGAGCGTTGCGGGATGCTGCGCTTCGGCGGCGTCGATGACGCCTTGCTGCAGCGCGCTGTAGACCTCGGTCCAGCCCATCGGCGTCGGCGTCGCGCCCATCGCGCGGATCGTCTCCATCCAGACCGGCGCGCCGGGGGTGCGCATGCGCACGCCGGCGAGGTCTGCCGGCGAGGCGACCGGCTTCTTGGTCAGCAGGTGGCGTTCGCCCTGCCACCAGTTGAACGACAGCACCTGCAGGCCGGCGGTGTCGTGCAGCTGCTTGACCCAGTCGGCGAACAGGTCGGAGGTGACGACCTTGCGGATGCCGTCGTAGCCGCTCGCGAGGAACGGCGCGCCGAGGGCGCCGAATTCCTTCTGGAACACGGCGAGCCGCCCGCCGTCGACGACGACCGCGACCGGCGCGCCGGCGCGCGCCTGTTCCAGCACGTCCTCGTCCTTGCCGAGCTGCGAGCTGGGGAAGATGCGGATCTCGACCTTGCCGTCGGTGCGCGCGGCGACAGTGTCGCGGAACGCCTCCAGGCCCTTGAACAGCGGGTCTTCGGGCGTCAGCGCGGTGTTCACATTGAGGGTGTAGTCGGCGGCAATCGCCTGTAGGCTGGCGGTCGCGGCGAAAAGGCCCGCGGCCAGGATCGTACGAAAGCGTTTCACGATGGTCTCCTCCCGGTCAGCCAGAAGCGACCCTCCATCCCGGTCACTTCTGCATTGTCGGGAGACTAGTATGGTAGTATTCTTGAGTCAACATGAAGATCGAACTCGACCTTGAAACCCTGACCGAGGATCCGGCGTCGCGGCGCCAGGCGTCCTTCGGCAATCGCGTCTACCGGACCCTGAAGCAGGCGATCGTGCAGTTGCAGCTGCGCCCCGGAAATTCGCTGTCGGAGGCCGACGTGGCGAGGAAGCTCGGCGTGTCGCGCCAGCCGGTGCGCGAGGCCTTCATCAAGCTTGCCGACGTCGGCCTGGTCCAGGTCCGCCCCCAGCGCGGCACGTTCGTGGAACTGATCTCGCGCAAGGAGGTGGAGAACGCCCGTTTCATCCGCGAGGCGATCGAGGTCGCGCTGGTGCGCAAGGCCGCGCTCGAGGCCTCGCCGGCCAGCATCGACGCCTTCAAGGGGCTGCTGCGCCGCCAGGAGGCCGCGGCCGCCGCCGGCCAGCATTCGGAGTTCCTCCAGCTCGACGAGCGCTTCCACGAGGCGATCGCCGACAGCGTCGACTGCCGGCGCGCCTGGCTGGTGGTGGAGGATCTGAAGGTTCAGATGGACCGGGTGCGCTTCCTCAGCCTGCCGGCGGCGACCCCGATGGCGACGCTGGTCGCCCAGCACGCCGACATTGTCGCCGCTATCGAGGCGCACGACCCGGACGCCGCTGCCGCCGCCATGAGCGGCCATCTGCGCGAGATCCTCACCTCGCTGCCCCGGATCGCCGAGGACTTCTCCGACCTGTTCGACGACTGACGCCGCCTACGAGTGGGGCGGCCGGCCGAACGCCTTGCGGTACTGGCGTGGCGTCAGGCCGGTGTGGCGCTTGAACGCCCGCTCGAAGGCGGTCTGGTCCGAATAGTTCAGTTCCAGCGCGATCTGCGTCAGCGGATGCGCCGTGTCGGCCAGCGCGTGGCGGGCGACGCGGAACCGGCAGTCCTCCAGCAGGGCCGAGAAGCGCGTGCCTTCCTCGCTCAGGTGCCGGTGCAGGCTGCGTCGCGACAGGCCGAGGTCGCGCGCGATCGTCTCCTGGTCGACCGTGCCCTGCCCGAGGCCGGCATAGATCGCCATGCGGATCCGGCCCGACAGCGAGCGGGCGCGGGTCGAGGCGACCAGCCGGTGCGTCAGCGCGTCCAGCGCCGAGCGGTGCAGCCCGGCGTCCTCGCGCGCCATCGGACAGTCGAGCAGCGTGTCGGAGAAGCTCATCCAGTTGGTCTCGCAGTCGAACAGGCAGGGCGCGCCGACCGCCTCGCGCCAGTGGCGCGCCGGGCGTGCCGCGGCGTGTTCGAAACAGACCAGGTCAGGGCTCCAGTCGGGCCCGGCGCCGCGGCGGATCAGGGCAGCCAGCACCGACAGGGTGAATTCCGCGTCCTGCCGGCGCGGCCAGATGTCCGGATTGAGGATCCGGTAGCTCAGCATGGCGACGCCGTCCTCGACCTCTAGGCGCATGTCCGTCTCGCTCTGGACGAAGCCGATGAAGCGCACGAAGGTCTTCAGCGCCTGGCCGACGGTCGGCGCCGACAGGATGGCGGTGCCGAGGTCGCCGAGATCGGCAAGGTCGAGCAGCGGCCCGGACTGCCAGCCGAGACCCGGCAGGGCGAGGCGGTCGGCGCCCTGTTCGTAGAGCGCCACGAAGGAGGTCAGCGGGATCTGCGTGCGCGCATTGGACCATGCGCCGGCGGGCACGCCGCTCTGCCGGCCGAGGTCGGCCGGCTCGAGGCCGCGGTCGGCCAGCACGTGCTGAAGCCCGGCGAGGGCCCCCGAAACGATTGTTGCGCCTGTCGGCATGGCCGTCGATCCCGACCGGGTGCGCCGGGCCGGCCCGCGGCCGGCAGCCCCGCGATAAAGTGTCGCTCCCTTTCGAAGCAAAGCAAAACCGGCGTACCGGCGCAATCCGTCTGCGCCCTGATTTTACGCATGGCGCAAGTTTGGCCAAAAATGTCGAGAAGCCGCGTCGGCCGGCTTTCTTAATGGACGGCACAGAGACAGCCGGAGCCGCACCGTGAACACACGGGCGTCCGGCGGAGGGGAAAGACGTGGCCGTACCTTGGGACGTGGCCGTCGCCGGCGGGGGACCCGCCGGGGCGTTTGCTGCGCGAGAGCTCGCGCAGGCCGGCTTCAGTGTGGTTCTGATCGATCCGGGCACGACCCGTCCGCGGCTCGAAGGCCTCGGCGAGCGCGTCGCCGGCCTGCTCGCCGCGAAGGGGCTTGATGCCGCGCTCGCCGCCGCCGGCCCGCGCCTGCCGCGCACGGTGCGCTGGGCGGGCCTGACCGGCAGCGAGAACGGCGAGCGGCTGGTGCGTCGCGACGCCTTCGACGCCGCGCTGCGCGCCGCCGCGCAGGCGGCCGGCGCCTGTCTCCTGACCGCCCGCGTCAGCCGCATCGACGACGCCGATGTCGCCCGCGGCGTCGCCCTGCGCCTGTCCGACGGAACGGCGCTTCGCGCCCGGCTGATGCTCGACGCCCGCGGCCGCCACGCCCATTCGCATGCTCGCGCGCTGAGGCGGGCAAGGGGACCCGCGACGCTCGCCGTCGCCGGGCGCGTTGCCGGCCTGCCGGTCGAGCCCGGTATCCGCGTCGCGGCGACGCCGCAGGGCTGGTTGTGGGATGCCTGCGATCCCGGCTTCGGCCGCTGGATCCAGATCTGCATCGACGCCGGAGATCTGTCGGGCGATCTGTCGGGCGAATTGCCCGGCAGCGGCCCGGCGGCGCTCGCTGCCCGTCTGGCCGGCTTCCTCGCCCAGCCGTGTCTCGACGGCCGCTACGCCGGCGCCGTCGCAGATGGGCAGCCCGTCGCGCGCCATTGCGCGCTGACGCTCTCCGCCCCCGACCTGGCGCCGCCGCTCGTGCCGGTCGGCGATGCCGCCGCCGCCATCGATCCCTTGTCCGGCCACGGCCTGTTCTGGGCACTGTCCTCCGCGCTCGCCGCCGCGCCGATGGTGCGCACGCTGCTCGATGATCCCGGGCAGGGAGCCGGGCGCGCCGCACGCTTTCACCGCGACCGCGTCGTCGGAACCTTCTGGCGCCAGGCGCGCATCGGCCGCGACTTCTACCGCCTGGAGCGCGGCCTCGCCGAGTATCCGTTCTGGGCCGCCCGCGCCGCCTGGCCCGACGATCGCCCCGCCCATGCCGCGCCGACCGAGACCCGGCTTGAGCGCCGCGTCGTCGTCGACGGCGACCGGCTGGCCGAGCGCGACGTGCTGGTCACGCCGCGCGATCCCGACGGCGTCGCCTTCGTCGCCGGCCTGCCGGTCGCCGACCTGCTCGCCCGCCTGCGCGACGGGGCGGGCAGCGTTCCCGATCCGGCCGCCGGCTGGCTCGCCAGCCGTGGGCTTGCTCGCCCGCCGCCGGCCACCCGACCACTGTCATGACAACGAGGGAAACAGCATGATGAAACGACTGCGAAAGGGGTCTCTCGCCGGTCTCGCCGGAGGGCTTCTGCTGACCGCCGCCCCGGCCGCGGCGCAGGACGGCGCCGCCCTTCTGGAGGCCAATTGCGCCGGCTGCCACGAGGCCGACGCCTCCGGCGCGCTGAGCCGCGTCGCCGGCCAGCGCAAGACGCCCGAGGGCTGGCTGATGACCATCGTGCGCATGCGCCTGTTCCACGGCATGCCGATCGAGGCCGATGCGCAGGCCCAACTGGTGCGCTATCTCGCCGACACCCAGGGCCTCGCCCCCTCGGAGGCGGCAGAGTTCCGCTACGCGCTCGAACGCGAGCCGAACACGGTCGAAGCGGCGGAGGCCCCGCTCGGCGAAATGTGCGCGCGCTGCCACACGCTCGCCCGCGTCGGCCTGCAGCGCCGCACGCAGGAGGAATGGAACCTGCACGTCGACTTCCACGTCGGCCAGTGGCCGACGCTGGAATATCAGGCGCTCGCCCGCGACCGCGAATGGCTGAAGCTCGCCCGCGAGGAGGTCGTGCCGCTGCTCGCCGAGCGCTATCCCTTCGAGACCGACGCCTGGACCGCCTGGCAGGAGGCCGCCAAGCCGACGGCGCTCGGCGACTGGACCTTCGTCACCCGCCTGCCTGGCAAGGGCGAAGCCTACGGCACCCTGACCGTTTCCGGCGACGCCCAGCCCTATGCGGTCGCCGGCACGCTGAAGACCGCCGCCGGCGAGGAGCTCGCCGTCTCCGGCCGGCTCAATCTCTACACCGGCTACGAATGGCGCGCCAACCTGACCGTCGGCGACACGCTCTACCGCCAGGTGCTGGCCCTCGCCGAGGACGGCGCCACCGTCGCCGGCCGTCAGTTCCTGCATGCCGAGGACAGTCTCGGCGCCCCCTTCCGGGCGGTCAGGGCCGGCGGCGCGCCGGCGATCGCCGGCGTCGTGCCCTCGACGCTCGTCGCTGGGTCGCCGGCCACGGTTCAGGTCGTCGGCACCGGTCTTGAAAGCGCCAGCCTGTCGGGCACGCTTCAGGCCTCCGGCGGCACCGCCAACGCCTTCGGCATCGCCCTGGACGTCAGTCCGGCCGCCGGCGCCGACGGCCCGGTCGCGGTCGCCTCGGGCCCGGCCACGGCCGACGCCGCGCTCGCCGTCTACAGCCGCATCGACAGCCTCAGGGTCGAGCCGGCCTATGCCGTCGCCCGCGTCGGCGGCGGCGGCGGTTCGGCCGGCAAGGTGCCGGCCCGCTTCGAGGCGATCGGCTACTGGAACGGCCCGGACGGCGAACCCGGCACCGACGACGACGTGCGCATCGGCGCGGTCCCGGCGTCGTGGTCGGTCGAACCCTTCAACGAGGAGGCCGAGACCCTGAAGGACGTCGAACACGCCGGCGCGATGGATGAGACGAGCGGCATCTTCATGCCGGCGGTCGCCGGGCCGAACCCCGACCGGCCGTTCTCCACCAACAACGCGGGCAACCTGAAGGTGCTGGCCAGGAGCGGCGAGGCGGCGGGCGAGGCACAGCTCATCGTCACCGTCCAGCGCTGGAACGATCCCCCGATCCGCTGAAGGAGCGCACCATGGGTTATCTCTTCTACCAGCCGCACAACGCGCATCGGGTCGAGGTCGACGGACGCCAGCTGCTGTTCCACGTGCCGACCACCGCGCTGTTCGAGATCGACCGCCTCGACACCGACGTCCTCGACCTGTTCGCCGATCGCCGGCAGGTCAGCGCGGCGGACGTGCGCGACCGCTTCGAGGGCCGGGTCGACCCCGACCTTGTCACCGAGCGCATCCGCGCCCTGCTCGACCTCGACATCGTCACCGACGGCCGCCCGCCCAGGGCGGAACGGCCGCCGGTTCGCATCGAGACCTTCCCGCTGACGACGATGGTTCTCAACGTCAACACCGGCTGCAACCTGTCCTGCACCTACTGCTACAAGGAGGATCTCGACACGCCGTCGAAGGGCCGGCGCATGGAGCTGGAGACGGCGAAACGCTCGATCGAGCTGCTGCTCGCCGAAAGCCCGGACCGCGACAGCTACAACATCGTGTTCTTCGGCGGCGAGCCGCTGAGCAACCTGGCGCTGATCCGCGACGTGGTCGCCTATGCCGAGGACCGGTTCGGCGCGCTCGGCAAGCGCGTCGACTTCACGCTGACCACCAACGCGACGCTGCTCACCGAGGAGATCGTCGACTGGCTCAATGCCCATCGCTTCGGCCTGACCGTGTCGATGGACGGGCCCAGGGCGCTGCACGACAGGAACCGCAGGACCGTCGGCGGCAAGGGCACCTATGACGTCGTCGCCGCCAAGGCCAGGATGCTGCTGGAGCGCTACACCGCGCGGCCTGTCGGCGGGCGGGTGACGCTGACTAGGGGCGTCACCGCGGTCACCGAGATCTGGGATCACCTGAAGAACGACATCGGTTTCCACGAGGTCGGCTTCGCGCCGGTGACCTCCGGTCCGGTCGCCCCCTTCAACCTGACCGGCGACGATCTGGCGACGGTGTTCGACGAGATGAAGCGGCTCGGCAGGTACTACCGCGACGAGGCGCTCAACGGCCGCAACATCGGCTTTTCCAACATGCACCAGCTGATGACCGACCTCCACGAGGGGCGCTCCAAGGCGCTGCCCTGCGGGGCCGGCCTCGGCATGCTGGCGGTCGATCACGAAGGCGGCCTCAACCTCTGCCACCGCTTCACCGGCTCCGGCATGGACACCTACGGCACGGTCGACACGGGGATCGAGAAGGCGAAGCTCGCCCGCTTCATCGAGGACCGCGCCGACCGCACCGACAAGGGCTGCTCGACCTGCCGCATCCGCAACCTCTGCGCCGGCGGCTGCTACCACGAGAGCTACGCCCATTTCTCCGACCCGATGAAGCCGACCTATCACTACTGCGACCTCATGCGCGACTGGGTCGACTTCGGCATCGGCGTCTACGGCGACCTCATCGCCGGCGCGCCGGCCTTCTTCACCGATCACATCATGCCGCGGAGGGCATACGGCAAATGAGACACCTGAAACCCCTGAACCAGAAGGCCGACCGTGTCGTCAGCGCGGTCGAGACCGACGCCATGGACGAGGTCCGCGCCATGCAGACTATCGTCGCCGGCTGCACCTCGACGCTCGATCCGGGCTGGGAGGTCGATCCCTTCGGCGGCGTCGCCGCCCTGTGCCAGCCGATGGAGGCCGATCTCTACGGCTGCTCCGACCCGTGCTGGTGGCCGGCCCAAGTGCCGGACACGATCAACTCGTACAAGGACTGGAACGCCGGCGCCGACAACGCGGGCAAGGACTGGCGCTCGCTCGGCACCGTGTTCCCGTCCGACAGCGAAACCTGAGCGGCGCGCCCGCCTGTTCAAGGAGACACCGATGCGCAACCTGATCGCAGCAACGGCGGCCCTGTGCGTGGGCCTTGGCGCCCTGCCGGCGCTGGCCAAGGACCTGATCGTCACCGTCGCCAAGCCCGACCGGCTCTATGTCATCGACGCGGCCGCCCGCACCGTCCAGACCGACTGCAAGCTCGACTTCAACCTCATCCCCGGCGTCATCGCCATGTCGCCGGACAATGCGATCGCCTACGTGCTCGCCAACCGCTGGGAGGACGTCTTCGGCATCGAACTCGCCACCTGCCGGACGGTCTTTTCCGCCCATCAGTCGGAAGGCGACATCCGCCGCAAGACCATCGCCTCGCTCGCCGTGTCCAAGGACGGCACGGAGGTCTACACGGTGCGCAATCCGGTGCGCATCCTGCCCGACCGCTACGAGGTGCTGGAGCCGGAGTTTGCCGTCTACGAGGCGGCCGCGGGCCTTGACGCGAAACCGGCGCGCACCTTCCCGGCGCCGCGTCGCATGACCGTCATGGCGACCGACCGCTCCGGCATGGTTTATGCCGGCGGCCACGAGGTCTACGCCATCGACCCGAAGACCGGCGAGGTCTCGATCAAGATCGCCAACGCCTCCTGGGACCGGCCGACCTATTCCGGCCCTGACGTGCTCGCCTTCTGGCCGATCGGCAGTCAGGCCGACGAGTTCCTGCTGCTCTATTCGGCGGCGGTGTTCACCGACGCCAGCCAGAGCGAACTGGCCGATTTCGTCTGGGGCTACCAGACGGTCGACCTGACCACCGGCCAGGCGAAGATCGAGGATTTCGCCAGCTTCGAGGTGATCATGTTCTCCGCCGTGCGCGATCCCAACGACAAGTCGAAGCTCTACGGCGTCTACACCCAGCTGTCCAAGCACAACGTCGACACCAAGGAACTGATCAAGCGGGTCGACCTGCCGCACACCTACTACTGCATCAACATCTCCTCCGACGGCAGGGAGCTCTACGTCGGCGGCACCAACGACGACATCGGCGTCTATGACTCCGAGACGCTGGAGCGCATCGGCGAGATCCTTCTGCCGTCCGGCGGCGACATGGCCGCCGGCACCATGCACGTGATCAACACGGGGAGCTAGGCAGCCATGACGACAGGATGGGGCAGGGGCCTTGCCGCCCCCGCCACACCCACCGCCGTCACCCCGGGCAAGCATCGCGAGACCCGGTGCCCACTCGCTTGCAGAGCGCCGGTTGCAGGGCTCGCCGCGCCTCGCCGCGCTCCTGCGCCCCTCGGCGCCCCCTTCGCCCCGGGGCAGAGGGGGCCGTTTCTTTCGACCCGGGATGTCGAACACGGAAGCAGGCACGCATGAGACCGGCGACGACAACGGCTGAACCGCAGCCGACGAGAGCGGTCACCCCGCCGCGGCGCCCTCTGCTGCGCGCGCTCATCGTCCGCCTGGTCGGCGCGCGCGAGGCCGGCTGGCTGGCGCCGCTGCTTGCGCCCTACCGCCGGCCGCTCGCCGCGCTGTTTGCCCTGTCGCTCGTCGCCGCCGCCGCCGCTCTGGTGCCGCCCTGGCTGACCAAGCTGGTCATCGACCGCGGCCTGATGGCCGGCGACCGCCACGCCCTTGTCGGCTTCGTCCTGCTGCTGTTCGCCGTCGGCCTCGGAGCGCTGGCGCTGGGCGCGGCCAATTCCCTGCTGCACCTGCGTTTCTCGGCCCGGCTGCTGGCCGACCTGCGCCGTGCCGCGGTCGACCGCATCCTCGCCCAGTCGCCGCGCTGGCAGGCGCGCCAGAAGACCGGCGAGCTGATGAGCCGGCTCGACGGCGACGCCGGCGAGGTGCAGCAGTTCGCCTTCGCGGCCCTGGTCAGCGGCGGCGGCAGCCTCTTCAGGCTCGCCGGCGGCACGGCCATGCTGTTCGTGCTCGACCCCCTGCTGGCGCTGCTGGCGCTGGCGCTGGCGCCGGTCGAACTCGCCTTCTTCGCCCGCGCCCGGCCGGTCACGCACGACAAGGCGCGGGACGTGCGCACCGCCCGCGGCCGGCTCGCAGCTACCCTCGCAGAGACCGTCGCCGGCCTCGGCGCGCTGCGGGCGCTGGGGGCCGGCGCCGTTGCGGCCGGCGAGATCGAGCGCCGCCAGCAAGGCCTGGTCGGCGCGCTCCTGGCGGCGCAGGTCTGGACCGAGGTCACCCGCGCCGTGCCGCTGATGCTGACCGCGATCCTGCGCGGCGCGGTGTTCCTGGTCGGCGGGTTCGCCGTCATCGACGGCCGCATGCCGCTCGGCTCGCTGATCGCCTTCACCGCCTATCTCGGTTTCCTGATCGGGCCGATGCAGTCGCTGATCGCGCTGTGGCACGGCCAGGCCCGCATGCGCGCCGCGCTCGACCGGCTCGACGAGGTCATGAGCGCCGCCCCCGAGGTCAGCGACCCCGTCCGTCCGCTCGCCCTGCCGGCCGGCGGCGGCGCGCTGGCGCTGTCCGGCGTCGGCTTCGGCCCGGTCCCCGGCCGGCCGTTGTTCGAGGGGCTGGAGGCGACCGTCCCGGCCGGCGCCAAGGTCCGGCTCGCCGGCCCGTCCGGCATCGGCAAGTCGTCGCTGCTGGCGCTGCTCCAGCGCCACATGGATCCCGACGCCGGCACCATCCGCCTCGACGGCATCGACCTGCGCCGCCTCGCCCTGGCCGACCTGCGCCGCGCCGTCGCCCTGGTGCCGCAGAAGGGCCACGTCTTCTCCGGCACGCTGGCCGACAACCTCCGTCTCGCCGCCCCCGAGGCGGGCGAGGCCGACATGCTGGAGGTGCTGCGCCTTGTCGAGCTTGATGGCCGCTTCGCCGCCGACGGCCTCGCCGCCCGTCTCGGCGAGGGCGGGCTGGAGCTTTCCGGCGGCGAGCGCCAGCGGCTCTGCCTTGCCCGGGCCTTGCTCGCCCCGTTCCGCGTCCTGCTGCTCGACGAAAGCCTGTCGGAGGTCGATGCGGAGCGCACGGCGCGCATCATGGCTGCCCTCGACGCCCGCTTCGCCGGCCGCACCCGCCTCGTCGTCACCCATGGCGAGGCGGGCCGCTACGGCGGCTTCGACGCCGAGATCGATCTTGCCCGCTTCGCCGTCCGGGAGCCGCCGGCATGATCCGCCTCGCGCTCCTCGACGGCGCCCTGGCCGCGGACGCGTCCGGCCTTGCCGCGCAGGCCTGGTTCTGCCGTGACGACGGATCGGCAGCGGCCCGGCGCCATGCCGGAGCCTTGTCGGCGACCATCCGGCACTTTTCCGGCGCCGTGCGTGTCGTCAACGCAGTGGTGTTTCCCGGCCGTCTGTCGACCACGGTCGAGGCGCTGGCGGACGCCCTCGACTGGTTGCGCGAGGAGCCGCCGCAGATCGTCCACTGCTCCTTCGGACTGGCCCGGCCATCGGCCGAAATCGCTTTGAGGATCAGGATCTTACAGGAGGCCGGTAGCCTCGTCGTCGCTTCCGCGCCGGCGCGCGGCGGGCCGGTCTTTCCGGCAGCCTTGGCCGACGTCGTGTCGGTCCAGGGCGACGCCCGCTGCGGCCCCGGAGAGCTGTCGCGCCTCGACCTGCCGCAGGCCGCCTGGGGCGCCTGTCCGGTCGCGCTCGGCCATCCGCAGGTGCGCGGCGCCAGCGCCGCCGCAGCCCACCTGAGCGGCCTGCTCGCCGCCCGCTGGTCCGGCTCCGCCGCCGAAGCGCTCGACGCGCTATCCCCGGCGGTGCGTTATCTCGGGCGCGAGCGGTGCGGTGCCTGACTCCTTGAAAACTCGGGCGGAATGCCTTGCGTCCCGCCCGCCCTCGATGCCTCAGCTGGCGATCTTGTCCACCGCCTCGCCGGCGAGCCAGGCCGCGCCGCGCCGGTACAGCGCCTCGACCGCCGGCCCCTTCAGGCCGGGCATGTCGCGCTTCACCGTGAAACCGAGCTTGGTCTGGATATAGGCCAGATGCCGGTAGCCCTCCGGGAAGGTGGCCAGCAGCTCCCGGTCGAGCTTCAGCTCCGCCGCCGGGTCGAGCGGATCGAGCCGGTCCTTCTCGTAGATCGGCTGGCGCAGCACGACGCCCCATGTGCCCTGGCGCTTTTCCAGGAAGTCGTAGAAGCGCCCGGTGCAGACGACGTCACACATCACCCCGTCGACCGGCCCGCGCTGCGAGATGGTCATCTTGGTCTGCGCGATCGCCCGCGTGCCGGCGAGGTCGATCGAGGTGCCGCCGAGGAAGTGCAGGATGCTCACCCCCTTGTCGAAGCCCTCGCGGCTGACCCGGATGAAGTCGTCGGCGACGCCCTGGAACCAGGTCGCCTGCATGACGCCGTCGTCGTGCCAGACGGTGCGGAAACGCTCCCAGTCGCCGGCGTCGCGCCAGACGGCCCAGTTCTCGACCAGATCGCGGATGGCGAGGCGGTCGAGCAGGTCTGCAGATAGGCTCATGATCTGGAATTCTCCTGGAAAGAGGGGAGGCGCTCAGGCGGCGCCGACGCGGTGGACGAACCTGGCGAAGCCGGCGAGCTGGGCGGAAATCACCTTGCGCGCGTCCTCGTCGGTCAGGCGCCCGGCGGCGGCATCGACCTTCTGGCCGGCGAAGGAGACGAACACCTCCGGCTTGGTGAACACGAGCGCGTCGAGGAACACCATGATCTGGCGCATGTGATACTGAGCGCGCGCGCCGCCGAGCATGCCGGTCGCCGCCGACTGCAGCGCCACCGGCCTGTCCTTGAACGGCTGGTCGGGCACGCGCGACACCCAGTCGATGGCGTTCTTGAGCACGCCCGGCACCGAGAAATTGTATTCCGGCGACACGATCACGACGCCGTCGGCCGCACGCACCGCCTCGGCGAGGTCGGTGACCGCCTGCGGGAAGCCGTCCCTGGTCTGGACGTCCGCGTTGTAGAGCGGGATGGCGCCGATCGGCGGTGCGGGGCGGATGGTCACTCCGTCGGGGGCGAGATCGGGCAGCGTGTCGGCGATCATGCGGTTGAACGATCCCTGCCGCAGGCTGCCGCAGAGGCTGAGAAAGGTGAGGGGTCTGGACATTGTCACCGTGTGGGTAGCGCGCTCGGGCGCGGTTCGACGGGGAGGGGAGGGCCGCCCGGCGGCGGAAACGTCCGCAAGGCGTCCGCGCGGCCCCGGCGAGGTCAGCGGGTCTCGATGCCGGCCTTTTCGCGCACCGCGCGCCAGCGCTCCGTTTCGGAGGCGATCTTGGCGGTGAAGTCGGCCGGGCTCGAGGCGCCGGTCACATAGCCGGATTCGACCAGCTTGGCGGTGACGGCATCGTCCTTCAGCGCCTCCTGGACGGCAGCCGAGACCTTGTCGACCAGCGCCGCTTCGGCGCCGCTCGGCATGGCGATGCCGTACCAGGTCGCCACGTCGTAGTCCGCGTAGCCGGCTTCGGCGACGGTGCCGACGTCCGGCAGCTTGGGGTGGCGCTCGGCGCTGGTCACCGTGATCGCCTTGATCTCGCCGCTGGCGATCTGGCCGAGCATCGGCGCCAGCACCTCGACCAGCAGGTCGACCTCGCCCGACAGCACGGCGGCGAGCGCTTCCGGCGTCTTCTGGTAGGGAATGTGGACCATCTCGATGCCTGCGGTCTCGGCCAGCAGCGCACCGGCGAAATGCTGCGACGAGCCGACGCCGATGCTGGCGAAATCCAGCTCGCCGGGCTGCTTCTTGGCCAGCTCGACCAGTTCGGCGAAGGTATTCGCCGGGAAGTCCGGACGCGCGATCACTACCAGCGGCATGGACGCGACCTCGGAAATGCCCTGGAAGTCGGCGACCGTGTCGTAGGGCAGGCTGGCATACATGGCGCCGGCGACCGTGTGACCGTTGGCCATCATGTAGAGCGTGTGGCCGTCGGGGGACGCCTTGGCGGCCGCGTCGGCGCCGATGGTGCCGCCGGCACCGGGCCGGTTCTCGACCACGACCGGCTGGCCGATCACCCGCGAAAGCGGGTCGGCGACGATCCGCGCCAGCGTGTCGGTGCCGCCGCCGGCGCCATAGGCGACGATCATCGAGACCGGGCGTTCCGGCCAGCTCTGGGCCTGCGCCGCGGCGCCGGCCGCCATCAACGCCAGGCCGCAAAGCCCGGCCACCAGGGTCGTCCGCTGTGTCATCTTCGAGTTTCCTCCTCTTGCCGCGGGCAGTGTCGTCCCGCCCTCCCAGGTGCAGCGCAGTTTCATTAGATGAATAATTTTCATCCGTGAACAGGAAGCATGGCAAAATGCGCCTTGTCAACCCGCTGTGCGTGCCGACGGGAACGTGGCGCGCAGGGCGCGGGGCGGGTGGGAGGTCCGGTGGGGGGAATCATCTCAGGCGCGCGATCAGCGCTTCGGCGCGGCTGACCGCGCCACGCAGCTGCTGGCGGATCTGGGACGCTTTCTGGCTGTCGAAGCGCGGGCTCGGCACGGCGACATTGAGGGCGCCGACCACACTGTCGCCCTGCCGTACCGCCGCCGCGATGCCGACGATCCCATGGGTGAATTCCTCCTCGACGAAGCCGAAGCCCTCGACCCGGGCGCGCTCGATCTCGCGCAGCAGCCGTTCGTGCGACTGGATCGTGTTGGGGGTGAACTTCTCGAACCGGACCCGCTTCAGGTAGCCGTCGAGCCAGGCCTGATCCTTGTAGGCGAGCATGATCTTGCCGCCCGAGACCGCATAGAGCGGGGCGAGGTCGCCGACCTGCATGGTGTAGGTCAGCGCCTGCCGTCCGGCCCGGGTTGCGACCACCTCGACGTCGTCGCCGCGTTGGACGTTGAAGGCGCAGCTCTCGTTGATTGCCGCGCACAACTCCTCGAGCACTGGCTCGACCAGTCGTGCCAGGTGGCGGTCGGGTTCCACGCCGCGCGCCAGCTCGGCGATCATCGGGCCGAGCCGGTAGGCCTTGCCGTCGACAAGCGTCAGGTAACGGCGTTCGGTCAGCGTGCCGACCAGGTGGAACAGGCTGCTCTTCGGGATGCCGAGGGCGTCTGACAGGGCTGCCGCGCTCATCGCTGCCGGCGCGTGGGCGAGCAGTTCGAGCAGGTCGAGCGTGCGATCGGCGGACTTGACTTTTCGGACGGAGGTCTTTTTCATGAGATAAACTTGTTCACACTTGTGAACGACATATTTAGCACATCAGAACCGGCGCGCAACAGTCATCTTGCCGCGGGGACGGGTCGGGACGGGGACCTGGGGAGGCACCGGCAGGATCATGCACATGCCAAGACTTTCACGCGGTTCGCTGATGGCCGGCGGCTCGGCGCTCGCCGTCGGCCTGATCGCCCTGTGGGAATCGACCGCCTATCCGTTCGGGACGGCGCGCCAGATCGGTCCGGCGATCTTCCCGCTCGGATTATCGCTTCTGATGATCCTCGCCGGTCTCGCCATTCTTGTCGAGGACCTTCGCGCCCCGGCGACCGACGAGCCGTTGCCGCGCGTGCCGCTGGCCAGCATCGCCGCAGTCGCCGGCGGGCCGCTCGCCTTCGCGCTGCTGGTCGAACGCTTCGGCCTGGCGCCGGCGATCGTCGCCAGCGTCGTCATCTCCAGCCTGGCCGACCGCTCGCTCGCCCCGCGCACCGTGCTGGTGCTCGCCGTCGGCCTCGCCGTCGCCTGCACGCTGATCTTCGTCACCTTCCTCAAGCTGCCGCTCGCGCCCATCGTCTGGTGAGTTCCATGGATCTGATCTCCAACCTGACGCTCGGCTTCTCGGTCGCGCTCAGCCTGTCGGCCCTGATGTATTGCGGCCTCGGCGTGACGCTCGGCATGCTGATCGGCGTGCTGCCGGGCATCGGCCCGCTGGCCACGGTCGGCATGCTCCTGCCGCTGACCTTCTACGCCGCGCCGACCGACGCCATCATCATGCTGGCCGGCATCTACTACGGCTCGATGTATGGCGGCTCGACCGCCTCGATCCTGCTCAACCTGCCCGGTACCGCCGGCGCGGCGGTCGCCTGCATCGACGGCTATCCGATGGCTCGCCAGGGTCGCGCCGGCGTCGCCCTGTTCATGACCACCATCGCCTCCTTCTTCGGCGGCATTGTCGGCATCGTCATCCTCGCCGCCTTCGCGCCGGCGCTGGCCAGGGTCGCGCTCAGCTTCGGCTCGCCGGAATATTTCTCGCTGATGGTGGTCGGGCTGCTCGCCGCCGCGCTGGTCGGCGACGGCTCGCCGTCGCGCTCGCTTGCCATGGTCGTGCTCGGCCTGCTGCTCGGCATCGTCGGCACCGACGTCAACAGCGGCGTGCGCCGCTTCACCGGCGGCCTGCCGGAACTCAGCGACGGGGTCAACCTGGTCATCCTGACCACCGGCCTGTTCGGCATTTCCGAGGTCATCCTCAACGCCGGCCGGATCAAGCGCGGCTCGGTCAGGCCGGTCGACGTCAGCTGGCGCTCGATGCTGCCGACCGCCGACGACTGGCGGCGCTCGGTCCTGCCGTCGCTGCGCGGCGTCAGCGTCGGCTCGGTACTCGGCATCCTGCCCGGCACCGGCGCGGCCCTGTCCACCTTCGTCGCCTACGCCCTGGAAAAGCGCGTCGCCAGGGATCCCTCGCGCTTCGGCAAGGGCGCCATCGAGGGCGTCGTCGCGCCCGAGGCGGCCAACAACGCCGCCGCCCAGGCCGCCTTCATCCCCACACTTAGCCTCGGCATTCCCGGCGATGCCATCGTTGCCATCATGCTCGGCGCGCTGATCATCCACGGCATCGTGCCGGGTCCGCGCCTGGTCGTCGACCAGCCCGAGCTGTTCTGGGGCCTGACCGTCAGCTTCTTCATCGGCAACGTGATGCTGCTGATCCTGAACCTGCCGCTGATCGGGCTGTGGGTGCGCATCCTGTCGATCCCCTACGGCCTGCTCTATCCGGCGATCCTGGTGTTCATCTGCATCGGCGTCTACTCGATCAACAACTCGGCGTTCGACGTGCTGATGGCGCTCGTCTTCGGCGTCGCCGGCTTCGCCATGCGCCTGATGCGCTTCTCGCCGGCGCCGCTCCTGCTCGGCCTGGTGCTCGGGCCTCTGATCGAGACCAACCTGCGCCGCTCGCTGCTCCTGTCGCGCGGCGATCCGGCGGTGTTCGTCGAGCGGCCGCTGAGCGCGGCGATCCTCGCCATCGGCCTGGCGATCGTCGTCTGGGTCGTCGTTTCTGCCCTGCGCCGGCGCAAGCCGGCGCAAACCTGATATCGCGCCGGCGCAAGCCGGCGCAGGTCTGACCCGCCTGCCGGCGCGCCGGCGGTCCGGGGCCTGTGCCTCAGCGCCCCCGCGTCGCCGCGATGCGGGCCAGGAAGCCATCGAGCGCGGCGCCGGCGAAGTCGAGCACGGCGGCGTCGGCGAACACCCCGTCGACGATCTTGGCCGGTGCCTGCGGCACGACGACCTCCTGGCACGGATAGACCTCGGCCAGCACGGCGTTGAGCACGTATTTCAGGTGCGCCTGCGCCCGCGCGCCGCCGATCAGCCCGCCCGACACGGTCGCCACGAAGGCCGGCTTGCCCTTCAGCACCGACTGGTAGGCCGGCCGCGATGCCCAGTCGATGGCGTTCTTCAGCACGCCCGGGACCGAGTAGTTGTATTCCGGGGTGACGAACACGAGCCCGTCGGCCCGCTCGATCGCCGCCAGCAGGGCGGCAACCGCGGCTCCGCCGTCGTGGTCGGCGTTGTAGTGCGGCAGGCTGGCGATGTCGGCGATCTCGACCTCCGCCTTGCCCTCGAGCCGCGCGATCAGCGCGCGCAGCAGGGCGGTGGCCGACGAGGCGGCCCTGAGGCTGCCGGAGAAACCGAGGAGATGGGGCATGGAGACGTCCGTTGGTCGTTACAGTCTGGCGAGCCAGGTCGTGATGGCGGGGAAGGCGATGAGGATGGCGAGCGTCAGCATCATCGCCGCGACGAAGGGCAGGGCGCCGCGGAAGATGTCGCTGACGCGCAGGGTCGGGTCGGCCATGGCCGACTTGATGGTGTAGACCGACAGGCCGAAGGGCGGGGTCAACAGGCCGATCTCGACCGCGATCACCGTCAGCACGCCGAACCAGATCAGGTCGAAGCCGGCGGCGGTTGCCACCGGCAGCGCGATCGGCAGCAGGATCAGCATGATCGAGATGGAATCGATGATGCAGCCGAGCACGATCACCAGCGCCAGGAACAGCACCAGGAAGCCCATCGGCCCGATCGGTCCCGACAGCAGCAGGTCGGCCAGGGCCGTCGGCAGCCCCGACATCGCCAGCATGCGGCTGAAATAGGTCGCGGCCATGATCAGGATCAGCACCGACACGGTGATCTGGCCGGTCTCCACCATCAGCCGCCACAGCGAGCGGCCGGTCAGCGACCGCCGCATGGCGGCGACCGCCAGCGCACCGAGCGCGCCGACCGCGCCCGCTTCGGTCGGATTGAGGAAGCCGCCGTAGAGGCCGCCGAGCACCAGCAGCATCAGCGTCGCGATCGGCACCGCCTTGGCCGCCAGCCGGCCGAGGCCGAAGCTCTCGAAGGCTGCGCCGTCGACCGGCGTGTCGAACACGAAGCGCCGGTTGAAGGTCGCCAGCAGGAAGATCGTCAGCGAGAACACGCCGGCGAGCAGCAGGCCGGGCAGCACGCCGGCGAGGAACATGCGCCCGACCGATTCCTCGGCCAGCACCGCATAGACGATCATCAGCAGCGATGGCGGGATCAGCATGCCGAGCACCGAGCTGCCGGCGACCACGCCGGTGGCGAACGTCTTGGTGTAGCCATGGCGGGTCATCTCCGGCACGGCGACCCGGCTGAACACCGAGGCCGAGGCGATCGAGATGCCGGTGATCGAGGCGAACACCGCGTTGGCGAACACGGTCGCCACGCCGAGGCCGGCGCGCAGCCGCCGCAGCGCCTGCTGGAACACGTCGAATGTGTCCTTGCCGACCCCCGACACGGTGACCAGCAGACCCATCAGCACGAACAGCGGCACCACCGCGAACAGGTACTCGCGCAAGGAATCGTTGGCCACCGCGCCGGCCATGCGGAAGGCGACCGCCTCGTTGCGGATCGCCGCGACGCCGGCGTAGGAGACGACCAGCATGCCGAGGCCGATCGGCAGGCCGATGTAGATCAGCACGATCAGGCCGACCACGGCCAGTGCCCCGATTTCGATGCCGGTCATGTCCGGGCCCCCTTGCCTCGGGCAGCGGCGCGCAGGTTCTTCGCCGCCATCACCAGGAACTGCACCGCCGAGACGCTCATGCCGAGGATGATCAGGGCGCGGAACGGCCAGGTCGGCAGCGTCATGACGCCGGTCACGCCGATGAACTGGCCGGACGACAGGTCGCGCTCGATGATGCCGACGGTCGACCAGGCGATGGCGGCGAGCGCCACGGCGCCGGTCAGGTCGAACAGGCAAGCGAGCACCGCGCCGGCGCGCGGCAGCCGTTCGCGGAAACCGGTGAAGAACAGTTCGGTGCGCGCCAGCCGGTCGTGGCGCACGGTGGTGGCGAGCTGGAGGTAGACGATCATCACCAGCGTCAGCGCGCCGAGCTCCGACACCAGCGGCAGCGAGGCGCCCATCAGGTTGCGGGCGACGACGTCGGCGCAGATGATCGCCATCAGCACGCCGATCATCAGGGTTCCGAGCGCCGCCAGGCCGTCGACCAGCAGCGTCCAGCCTCGGTCGAGGCCGGCAAGGAGCTGCCCCGCGGGCGGGGCAGCTCTCGAGTTGGCGTCCTTGGCCATGTCAGCTCCGGGCGCGTGCGGTCGCTCGGCCGGTCATTCGGCCTTGTCCCAGGCGCGTGCCGGGGTCTCGCCGCGCTTGCGCAGCCCGTCCATGTAGGCGGAGAGGAAGGCCTTGCCGGGCAGACCCTTTGCCTCTGCCGCCGCCGCCCATTCGCCGGCGAGGTCCGGCAGCGCGTCGACCCAGCGCTGGCGCTCCTCGGCCGGCAGTTCGGACAGGACGACGGGCGGCGTCTGCGACGCGCCGGTCTCGACGATCTTGGCGATCGCCATCTCGTGGCGTTCCAGCAGGTCCTTGCCGTGGGCCTCCGTGTAGAAGGCGCCGGCCGCGGTCATGGCCTCCTGTACCTCGGCCGGCAGGCCGTCCCAACTGTCGCGGTTGATGGCGACCGCCCCCGAGAAGGCGACGCCCATGCGCACACGCGTCAGGTAGGGGGCGACCTCGTAGAGCTTGGCCGGCAGCACGCCGAGGGCGAGCGACAGCACGCCGTCGGACACGCCGGTCTGGATGTCGGTGTAGAAGCTGGTCAGCGAGCCGTCGACCGCGTTGGCGCCGGTGCCGCGCAGCCAGGTGCCGAGCACGCCGGGAGCAGAGATCTTCATGCCGTTGAGGTCGTCGAGCTTGGTGATCGGCGTCTTGGTGTAGAGGTCGTAGCCGTCGGTTCCCGTCAGCCCGAGCACGACGAGATTGTACTGCTCCCATTCCTTGCGGAACTCGGGCACGGCGTCCAGCAACTCAGCCATGGTGGCGAGCTGGGCCGGCGGGTTCGAGGTGGTGAACGGCGTGTAGGTGCTGACCTGGCTCAGCGGCAGTTTGGCGCCCTCCAGGAACGAGAACACCCAGCCGACGTCGGTGACGCCCTGCTCGACCGACGTCAGCGTCGCGTTGGCCTTGTACAGCGTGCCGCCGAAGGCCTCCTGCCACTCGATCTTGTAATTGCCCTTTTCCGCCAGGATGCGGTCGGTCTCGGCCATGAAATGGCTCTTGATCATGCCGACCCAGGGGATCGTCGTCGGGTGGCTCGACGCCACCGTCAGCTTGATCGTTTCCTGGGCATGGGCGGCGAGCGGCAGGGCGATGGCCCCCGCTGCCAGTAGTCCGAACAGGATCCTCATGTGTTCCTCCTCCCTTGAAGTCCTATACGACCACGAAGCGCTGGCTCGACAGGTCGAGCCGGACGGTCATGGTTCCCTCGTTGATCATCCACGGCCGTACCCGGAAGGTGCGGGCGCCGGATGCATGCATGGGATCGCGGACGGCGATGGCTTCCGCCTCCGCCCTCGATCCGGCGCGCACGACGACGAGGCCTTCGCCGTGCCAGTCCCGTTCGTCGTCGCTCCACATCGGCCCGGCGGCGAACAGGATGCCGTCGCGCTCCAGGGCGACCTGGAACGCGAGGTGGTCCTCCATCTGCGCCAGCACCGGTCCGAGCCCGGCCACCGGCGTCGTGAAGATCGCGTAGAGCTGCTTCTGCAGCATCTGCCTGCTCGCCTCGATCACGGCAGCGACGGGCAGGGCGGTCGGTGCGTCGGTCATCGTTTCCTCCCGGATGCCCGCTCAGCCGGTCTTGCGGCGCGCCAGCTCGGCGCGGATTTCGGCGCCGTGCTCGTCGAGCATCGGCGGCGGCAGCAGGTCGCGGTCGGCTTCGCCGTCGAAGCTGTAGGGCGCGCGCACGGTGGTGAACTGGCCCATCGTCGCGTGCGGCACGCTTACGGCGATGCCGAGGTGTTTTGCCTGCGGATCCTCGAGTGCCTCGTCGGAATCGTAGGCCGGCGAATAGGGCACCTCGTGGGTCTCGAAGCGGGCGCACCAGTCGTCCCTCGGCGCGGTCTTGAACACCGGCGTCAGGATCTCGATCAGCTCGTCCTGGTGCTGGATCCGCTCCAGCCGCTCGGCGAAGCGCGGATCGCGCGCCAGTTGCTCCTGGCCGGTCGCCGCCAGCAGCCCGTCCCAGAACTTGGCCGGCGACGACAGGTGGAAAGCGATCCATTTGTCGTCGGCGCATTCGAACGTGTAGCTCTGCGACACCACCGGCCGCGACAGCGGGCCCATCACCTCGTCGACGCTGTAGTAGTGCGTGAAGCTGTCCAGGTTGAAATGGCACATGGCTTCCAGCATCGAGATGTCGAGCCGGGCCCCCTTGCCGGTGACGCCCCGCTGCACCAGCGCGGCGAGGATGCCGGTGGCGGCGTAGTGACCGGTTACCGCGTCGGCGATCGCTGGGCCGATGACCCGAGGCTTGACCGGAGGCGTGACCAGCCGCAGGAAGCCCGATGCGGCCTGGGCGACGGTGTCGTAGGCCGGGCGGTCGCGCGCCGGACCTGAGGTGCCGAAGCCGGAGATGGCGCAGTAGATCAGGCGCGGGTTGAGCCGGCGCAGGTCGTCCTCGCCGGCGCCGAGCTTCTCGGCGACGCCGGGCCGGAAGTTCTGGATGAACACGTCCGCCCCGGCGATCAGTTCCCTGAACACTGCCAGGTCGTCCGGATTGCGGGTGTCGAGCGCGATCGAGCGCTTGTTGCGGTTGTAGGTCTGGAAATGCGGCGAATAGAGCCCGCCCTTGAAGGCGCGGAACGGGTCGCCTTCGCCCGGCCGCTCGACCTTGATCACGTCGGCGCCGAGGTCGGCGAGTTGCATCGCCGCCGCCGGGCCCGTGATGTAGGTGCCCATCTCGACCACGCGGATGCTGCTGAGGAGCTTGGCCATCACTCGGCTCCCTTGGCTGCCGGCGCGCCGTCATAGGCGATGGCGAGATCGGCCTTGTGCGACAGGATGAAGCCGATCGGCCGCTGCGATTCCTCGTGGAGATGTGCCGCCAGGCCGGCGGCGCGCGCCAGCAGCGGCACCGCCTTCAGCGCTTCCAGCGGCCAGCCGGCGTCCAGGATCACGGCCGGAATGGCGCCCGACACGTTGATCGGCAGCGGCCGGTTCATGATGCGCGGGGCATGGCTGCCGAGATGGCGCAGCGCGGCGATATGCGTGCCGGCGATGCCGAGTTCGTCGGCGATGGCAAGCAGCCGGTCGGCGCGCGGGTCGCCGCCGCTGTGCTGCGGATGGCCGAGGCCGGGAACCTTGCGGCGGGCCGCCTTCAGCCGCTCCAGCGACCGGATCGCCGCCTGTTCCAGGTCGCCGTCGCCGGCCTCCTCGATCACCTCGGCCAGATAGCGCCCGGCAACCTCGGAACTGCCGGCGACGACCGTGCCCATGCCGAGCAGACCGGCGGCCATCGCGCCCTGCCAGGCTTCCGGGGCCGCGGCCAGCGTCATGCGGGCGGCCTGCACGCTCGGCACCAGGCCGTGCTCGGCAATGGCGACGAGACAGGAATTCATCGCCGCCAGCTGGGCCGGGCTCGGCCGCATGCCGGTGACCAGCAGCCAGAAATAGTCGGTGAAGTCGATCTTGCCGATCAGGTCGCGGCACAGGTCGTGGCCGCGCACCGTGATGCTGTGTTCGTCCGATGTGGCGATCGCCGTGAAAGCACCGTCCTGCTTTCCGATGCGCATGCGCGCCTCCTTTTCGCATAACGAAAAATTTTTCACTTGCCGGAATCTACGGCGCGTTTTAGCTTCTCGTCAACCGTCATTTTGGGCCGAAGGGATGACGAGAGGCTTCGGTCACAGGTTAAAGCGGAGGAAACCATGCGCGATATCAATCAGTTCAGCCTGACGGAGGCGGTCAAGCAGTCGTTCCGCACACAAGAGGGCAGCCGTTTCAAGTTCCTGCTGGAAACATTCATCGACCACCTGCACGACTACACGCGCGAGGTGAACCTGACCCACGACGAGTGGATGGGGATCCTGAATTTCCTCTACGACTGCGGCAAGATTTCCACGCCGGAGCGCCACGAGTTCATCCTCTTGTCGGACGTGCTCGGCTTCTCGGCCCTGGTCGACATGATCAACACCCGCGGCGGCGCGACCGAGGGGTCGAATCTCGGGCCGTTCTACCTCGACAACGCGCCCGAACTCGCCCTCGGCGGCCATCTCGCCAAGGACCGCGACGGCGCCACCGTGCTGGTGCACGGCATCGTCCGCGACACGCTCGGCAACGCGCTTCCCGGCGCCATCGTCGACACCTGGCAGGCGGACGCCTCCGGCACCTATCCGATCCAGGAACAGGCCAGCGGTCAGGACAAGTACGACCTGCGCGGCAAGCTGACCGCCAACGACAAGGGCGAGTACTGGTACACCACCGTCCTGCCCAAGCCCTACACGGTTCCCTACGACGGCCCGGTCGGCGCGCTGCTGCGCGCCGGCAACCGCCATGCCTGGCGCGCCGCCCATCTGCACTACATCGTTCGCGCGCCGGGCATGCGCGCCATCACCACCGAGCTGTTCTTCGACAACACGGAATACATCGACAACGACGCCGTTTTCGGTGTGCGAAAATCGTTGATCACCAAGCTCGAACCTGTGAAGAAGGCGGACGATCTCGGCTTCCCGGTCGAAAAGCGCCCCGATGCCCGATGCCGCTTCGACTTCGTGCTCGCACCGGAAGGCTGAGCCTTGCTTGCACAGGAGGTCCTCTTGCCCGACACGCCGCGCCCGGCAGAATTCGTGGAGGCCCTGGCGAAGGGTCTCGCCGTGCTCGAATGCTTCGACGCGACGCATCCCGAGATGACGCTGAGCGAGATCGCGCGGCGGGTCGGCCTGTCGCCGGCCGCCGCCCGGCGCAGCCTGATCACGCTGGCGACCCTCGGCTATGTCGGCCAGACCGCCAAGCGCTTCCACCTCAAGCCCAAGGTGATGACGCTCGGCTCCGGGTTCTATTTCGCCGCGCGCATCGACGAACTGCTGCTGCCCGAATTGCGCCAGATCGTCGACAAGCACGGCGACGCGGCCTCCGTCGCCACCCTCGACGGCCATGACGTCATCTACATCGCCCACCACTCGACCCAGCGCGCGCGCCGGGCGAGCGCGGTCGTCGGCGCGCGCTATCCCGCCCACGCCACCTCGCTCGGCCGCGTCCTGCTCGCCGGCCTGGCCGACGAGGCGCTCGACCGCTATTTCGAGACCGTCGAGCCGGTCGCGCTGACCGCGCGCACCGTCACCTCGAAGGAGGAGTTGCGGCGCATCGTCTGGAAGGTGCGCGAACTCGGCTACGCCACCACCGTCGACCAGCTCGACTACGGCATCACCGCGCTCGCCGTGCCCGTGCGCACGCCCGACGGGCGCACGCTCGCGGCGCTGAACTCCTCGGGCTATTCGGGCCTGGTCACTGCCGACCAGATGGTCGCCGAACGACTCCAGGACCTGCGCATGGCCGCGACGCGCATCGCGGCCGCCTCGGCGCGGGTGCCGGCGCTCGCCGCCGTCCTCGGCTCCGACTGAACGATCCGCCCCCACTCGCGCGGCTGCGAGTGGGGGTCTTTTTCTTTAACGCAAATGCGAAGAAAATTTCGCAGTGCGAAATTAGGGGAGGAAGACCGATGTGCAGATTCTGTGATGCGCTGCTTCGCGCACCGGCCGGATCGGGGGGCGGCGGCTTTGCCGCCACGCCCGCGCCGCACAAGGGACCCATGCCTGCCGGCATCGGCGAGCCCGGCCGCCGGACCCTGATCCGCGGCGGTGCCGTGCTGTCGGTAGACGACGCCGTCGGCAACTTCGCCGAGGGCGACGTGCTGCTGGAGGGCCGCCGCATCCTGGAGGTCGGGGCCCGCATTGACGCCGGCGACGCCGCGGTGATCGAGGCCGCCGGCATGATCGTCATGCCCGGCTTCGTCGATACCCATCACCACCAGTTCGAGACGGCGCTCAGAAGCTTCCTCGCCGACGGCATCCTGATCAACGACGGCCGTCCGGAAAGCGTCTACAATTACTACGAGGCGATCCTGCAGAAGTTCTCGCTCGTCTACCGGCCCGAGGACGTCTACATCAACGAGCTTTACGGCTCGATCGCCCAGATCGACGCCGGCGTCACCACGGTGATGGACGTCAGCCAGATCCATCATTCGCCGGAGCATTCCGACGCCGCGCTCTCCGCCCTGCGCGATGCCGGCCGGCGCGCCGCCTTCGGCTATTTCGAGGGCTGGGGCGAGCGCTCGAAATACCCGCAGGACGCCCGCCGCATCCGCGACCAGTGGTTCGCCAGCGACGACCAGCTGCTGACCATGGTCATGGGCGGCGAGATCTACCTGCCGGGCTACGAGGCCGCCTGGGACGTCGGCCGCGAGCTCGCCATCCCGATCGCGCTGCATGTCGTCGGCACCTTCGGCATGCAGCCGACCTTCGACGCGCTTGGCGCCGCCGGCCGCTTCGGCCCCGACAACATCTTCATCCACATGACCGGCATGAGCGAGGAGGGCTGGAAATACGCCGCCGACGCCGGTGCCCACATCTCGCTCTCCGTGCCGATCGAGATGCAGATGCGCCACGGCATGCCGCCGATCCAGAAGGCGCTCGACCACGGCCTCAGGCCGTCGCTGTCGACCGACGTCGAATGCACGATGACCGCCGACATGTTCACCCAGATGCGCAGCGCGGTTACCTTGCAGCGCAGCATCGCCAACGAGATGGCGCTGCGCGGCGAGGACTATCCCAAGCTCCTGAGCGCCATGGACGCGATCCGCTTCGCCACAATCGAGGGCGCCCGCGGGCTCAGGCTCGACGCGCGCACCGGCTCGCTGACCCCCGGCAAGGACGCCGACATCATCCTGCTCGACGCCACGGCGCTCAACGTCGCCCCGCTCAACCACGTGCCCGGCGCGGTGGTGACGCTGATGGAGCGTTCCAACGTCGACACGGTGCTGGTCGCCGGCAAGGTGAAGAAGTGGCAGGGCAGCGTCCTCGGCTTCGACCTCGACCGGCTGCGCGCCGAGCTGGAGGCGAGCCGCGACCACCTGTTTGCGGCCGCCGCCATCGAGCGCGACCTGTTCCGCGCCTGAGACGCCCTGAGACGCCCTGAGACGCCCTGCGACGGCCCGCAGCACCTGCCGCGGGCCGTCAGCCGAACAAGGAGGTTGGGCAGGAACAGCGCCGCCTGCGGCAGGAATACCAGCGCCAGCGTGACGATCGCCACCGCCAGCATCAGCGGCACGGACTCGTGTGCATAGTCACCGATGCCGGTCTTCAGGATCGAGCACACCGCATACATGGCCGCGCCGACCGGCGGCGTGAAGTTGCCGATCGTCGCGGCGATGATGAACACCACGCCGAAATGCACCGGATCGCCGCCGAGGCTGCGGATCAGCGGCAGGAAGATCGGCGTCAGCATGATGATCAGCACCGTCGCGTCGATGACCAGGCCCGCCGCCAGCACCAGCAGTGCAATCAGCACCATGACCAGCGACACGTTGCCGGTCAGCCCGCCGATCCAGCCGGCGATCGCCTCCGGCTCCAGCAAAAGGGTCTGGTGCGCAAGGATGACGCCGGCCGCTGGGTCGCGCCGGCCCTGACCCCCGATCATATCGGCGAGCTCTACGAATTGCGCTGGCTGCTGGAGCCGCCGGCCCTGGTCAAGGCCTGTGCGAACCTTCCGGCCGGCTTCCTCGCCGGCATGCGCGCGGATCTGGAGGCCGCGATGGCCGAGGCGGCACCGGATGCCGGCGGTGTGCTCGATCGTCTGGAGCACCAGATGCACGTCGAGCTTCTCGCCCATTGCCGCAACGAGACGCTGATGCAGGCCATCACCCTGCACCAGTCGCTGCTCATCGCGCACCGATTCCTGTACAGGTGGACGCCACGGCTGTTCGCGACCGAACCGTTCCTCGCCGAGCATCTGGTCATCGTCGCCCTGCTCGAAGGCGGTCGCGTCCGCGACGCGGCCGACGCGTTGGAACTCCACCTGCGCGACTCGCGTGAGCGCGCCATCGCGCGCGTTGAGCTCATCCGCCAGGAATACCGGGTCGAGGATACCGCCTATCTGACCCGCGGCCCCTGACCCGCAGCCCCTGACTGCGGGCCTGTCGTGAGGCGACGGTCGGCGCGCCGGGATCTCCCGGCGCGCCTCCATCAGATTTTGGCACTCGTCCGGCAGGTTTCCGACAGGAGTTCGACAGGTCTCCGGAGGGAAGCAGGAGGGAAGCCGGAGGGAAGCCGGACACGCTCCGGTGTCGTCAGCCGTCCGCCTTTCCGGGCTTCGACGGGATGGTCACCGACACCGGATCGCTGGCCGGGAAGCTGTCTTCCAGGCCTTCCTCGAGCGCCTCCTCGGCCTTGTCCTCCTCGCGCTTGTCCTCCGCCGCACGCGCCTTGGCGCGGTCGTCGTCCGCTCGCCGGGTCGTGTCGGCGTCACTGTTCTTGCGATTGGAATCGTTCACTTTCTTCAGAACTGCGGGCATAGCATCAGTCTCCTTTGCCTACCCTCCACCAACGCGGTCGCGGGCGGTTTGTTCCCCGCGCCGGTGGTGGGAGGTCACGCACCAGCCGAGCAATTCGCCTGCAGATTGCGCTCGGTCAAACCGGCTCGCAGAGGATTGCGGCACACTCACCCTGGAAGAAATCGGGAGGTCGTCAACGGCCCCCGCATCAAGGAGGACACGCCATGACGCCCGGCAAGGATCAGCTCATCTGGATGTATGACAAGATGGTCGAGGCCCGTTATTACGAGGACAGCCTTGCCGCCATCTACATGGAGGGGAAGACGCCGAAGTTCGACATCGGCTCGGGGCCGGTACCCGGGGAAATGCACCTTGCGGCGGGCCAGGAACCCTGTGCCGCCGGCGTCTGCGTGCACCTGCGCGCCGACGACACGGTGACCGCCACCCATCGCCCGCACCACGCCGCGATCGCCAAGGGTGTCGACCTCAACCGCATGACGGCGGAGATTTTCGGCAAGAAGACGGGCCTTGCAGGAGGCCGCGGCGGCCACATGCATCTGCTTGATCCGGCTGTCAATTTTGCCTGTTCGGGGATCATCGCCCAGGGCACCGGGCCGGCCGTGGGCGCTGCCCTTGCCGCCCGCCTGCAGGGGCGGGACTCCGTCGCCGTCTCCTATGTCGGCGACGGTGCGGCCAACCAGGGCGCATTTCACGAGGCGCTCAACCTCGCCGCGCTGTGGAAGCTCGGCGTCGTGTTCGTGATCGAGGATAACGCTTGGGGCATCTCGGTGCCGAAGGCGAAGTCTACTGCCGTCCGCGACAACGCCGTGCGTGCCGCCGCCTACGGCATCCCCGGCGTCCATGTGGCGGATAACGACACGCTGGAGGTGTTCAAGGCCGCCGGCGAAGCGGTCGCCCGCGCCCGCCGCGGCGACGGCCCGACCCTGATCGAGATCGAGACCTACCGCTACTACGGCCACTTCCAGGGCGACCCGGAACTCTATCGTCCGGCCGGCGAAGTCGCCGCGCTGAAGGCGAAGGACCCGATCGACCGGCTGACGAAACACATGCTGGAGAGCGGCGCGGCGACGCGTGCCGATCTCGACGCAGTCGCCGCGAAGGCGAGGCAACGTGTTGATGCGGCAATAAAATTTGCCCGAGACAGCGACTATCCGGCGCCTGAAGAGGCGCTCGAGCATGTCTTCGCCTGACCGATCCCGACGACTTTCGCCCGAGGAGGCACCACGATGAAAAGCAATCGCGAACTCACCGTTTCGCGGGCCATGGCGGAGGCCATCGCCCAGGAAATGCGCACCGACCCGTCCGTTTTCGTCATGGGCGAGGACATCGGCACCTACGGCGGCATCTTCGGCGCCACCGCCGGCCTGCTCGACGAGTTCGGGGAAGAGCGGGTGCGCGACACCCCGATCTCGGAGACCGGATTCATCGGCGCCGCCGTCGGCGCCGCGATGGCCGGCATGCGGCCGATCGCCGAACTGATGTTCGTCGACTTCTATGGCGTGTGCATGGACTCCATCTCCAATCTGGCCGCAAAAAACATCTATTTTTCAGGCGGTAACTGCAAGGTGCCGATGGTGCTGATGACCGCCACGGGCGGCGGCTACAACGACGCCGGCCAGCATTCGCAGGCCCTGCACGCGACCTTCGCCCACCTGCCGGGCCTGAAGGTTGTCGCGCCCTCCAACGCCTACGATGCCAAGGGATTGATGATCTCGGCGATCCGCGACGACAGCCCGGTGATCTACATGTTCCACAAGGGGCTTCAGGGCCTTGCCTGGATGAACTGGCCGCAGTCGGCGGCCGCGATCGTGCCGGAGGACGCCTATGCGATTCCCTTCGGCGAGGCCAAGGTGCTGCGCGAGGGCAGGGACGTCACCATCGTCGCGATCTCGATGATGGTGCACAGGGCGATGGAGGCGGCCGAGGCGCTCGCCGCCGACGGCATCGATGCGGAGGTGATCGACCTGCGCACGCTGGTGCCGCTCGACCGCAAGACGGTGGTGGAGTCGGTACGCAAGACCGGGCGCCTGGTCGTCGTCGACGAGGATTACTCCAGCTACGGCCTGACCGCCGAGGTGATCGCCTCGGTCGTGGAGACCGACATATCCCTGCTCAAGGCAGCACCCCGTCGGGTCGCCTATCCGGATATCCCTATCCCCTACAGCCGGCCGATGGAAGACTTCGCCCTGCCCAATGCGGACAAGATCGGCGCGGCCGTCCGCCAAACGCTCGGAAAGGCGGCGTAGGATCATGGTCGATATCGTCATTCCGCCCGGCCTGTGGGACACGGGCAAGACGCCGGAAGGCATCGTCGCCAACTGGTTCTACCGATCGGGCAGCGCGGTGGAGGAAGGCGACACCGTGGCCGAGCTGATGGTCGAGAAGACCAGCTACGACATCGTCGCCCCGGCGTCCGGCACGCTGACCGTCACGGTTCCCAAGGACGGCGTGGTGACGCCGGGATCGGTGATCGGGACGGTCGGCTAGGACGAACAGGGAGCCGAAGGGGCCCGATGGAGACGACGGCAAGAAGGTTGCACCGGCCGGAGGTCGGCGCGGTGCCGGCCCCTATCCTGGTCGAGACGGAGCCCCTCGACGCCAGACGGAGGTTCGACGACCTGTCCGTCTTGTCCGAAACCGTCGCGCAGGGTAGTCAGTCGCCCTGCGTCGTGCTGTGGCGGACGGCACAGGCGCTGTCGGTCACCCGGTCGGAGGCTCGTCTGCCCGCATTTGCCGAGGCCCTGGAACGGCTTGACCTCGCGGGCTGGCCCATCGTCGTGCGGCGCGGCGGCGGCAGCGCCTTTCCGATCGGACCGGGCACGCTGCAGGTCTCGCTGCTGACCCGCAAGGGCGTGCCGGACGTCGATTTCGACCGGCTCTACGATCGTCTCGCCGGCCTGGTCCGGCAGGGGCTGGCGAATCTGGGCATGCCGTCGCGGGTCGGCGAGATCGCGAACGCCTTCTGCCGGGGACGCTACGACATTTCGGTCGACGGACGGAAAGTCGCCGGCCTGTCCCAGGCCTGGGGCGGTAAGGGTGCGGTCGTTGCGGAAGCTTCGATCCTGATCGCTGCGGACGTCCGCGGCGGCGCCGAGGCGGTCAATCGGTTCCACGCGCTGGCTGGGTCCGACCTGCGCTGCGATCCGCAGGCGTCAGCTTCTCTCGTGCAGCTGGCCGGGATCGCTGCGGAGACCGCCGTGGATGCCTTGCTCGCGGCGGCCAAGCCGATTGCCGAGGACTGGGCAGCGGACCTGGCGCTGCCGAATCGTTAGGAGATCCAGCCGGTCGCCCGTTCAGGCGGGTCGATGGCGGCGGCGGACCCGCGCGTCGCGGCCGGGCAGGGCGAGCGCCGCATCGCCGCGCGGCGCGCGTGCGACCACCTTGCCTGCGGACACGACGGCAAGGCGGGCGGGGCGCAGGCGCAGGGCCTCGACGGGGTCGCCTGCGTCCAGAACCACCAGCGAGGCCCTGTCGCCGGGCGCAAGGCCGTAACCGTCCAGGCCGAGGATGCGGGCGTTGTCGAGCGTCACCATGTCGAAGCAGCGGCGCATCTCGGCCGGATGGGTCATCTGGGCGACGTGCAGGCCCATGAAGGCGACGTCCAGCATGTCGGCGGTGCCGAGCGAGTACCACGGATCCAAAACGCAGTCCTGGCCCCAGCCGACCGTGATGCCGTGGGCCTGCATCTCCTTCACCCGCGTCAGGCCGCGCCGCTTCGGATAGGTGTCGTGCCGGCCCTGAAGCGTGATGTTGATCAGCGGGTTCGGGATCGCCGCCACCTCCGCCTCGGCGATCAGGGGCAGCAGCTTGGAGACATAGTAGTTGTCCATCGAGTGCATCGAGGTCAGGTGACTGCCGGCGGCTCGACCCTGCAGCCCGAGTCGCTGCACCTCGAAGGCCAGCGTCTCGACGTGCCGGCTGAGAGGGTCGTCGGTCTCGTCGCAATGCAGGTCGATGCGTAGGCCCCGCTCGGCGGCGATCTCGCACAGGTCGCGCACGGAGGCGCGGCCCTCCTCCATCGTGCGTTCGAAATGCGGGATGCCGCCGACCACGTCGACGCCTCTGTCGAGCGCCCGGATCAGGTTCGCCCGTCCGGTCGGCGTGCGGTAGAGGCCGTCCTGGGGGAAGGCGACCAATTGCAGGTCGAGATAGGGTGCGACGCGGCGCTTCACCTCCAGCAGGGCCTCGACCCCGCGCAGATGGTCGGGCGTAGTGTCGACATGGCTGCGGATGGCGAGCAGGCCCATGCTGACGGCCCAGTCGCAATAGGCCAGGGCGCGTTCGACCAGGTCGTCGACCGTCGCGAGCTCGCGCAACTCGCCCCACAGCGCAATGCCCTCCAGCAGCGTTCCCGATGCATTGACGCGCGGGGTGCCGTAGCTCAGCACCGCATCCATGTGAAAATGCGGATCGACGAACGGCGGGCTGACGAGATCGCCCGCGGCGTCGATCACCTCGCCGGCCTCGGCGCCGTCGAGGCGCCCGACCGCCGCGATGCGCTCGCCCCGGATGCCGATGTCGGCGACGGTGCCATCGGGCAGCGTGCCGCCGCGGACGAGAAGATCGAACATCACCGCTCTCCCTTGTTGAATGGCACCATCAGGGCCGCCGGCACCTCGGCCCGGCGCGACATCAGGATGAGTGCGAGAATCGAAAGCAGGAACGGCAGCATCAGGAAGATCTGGTAGGGGATGCCGGCGCCGATGGCGGTCTGCTGCAGGCGGATCTGGAACGCGTCGAAGGCGGCGAACAGCAACGCGCCGAGCGCTGCCTTGCCTGGCCGCCAGGCGCCGAAGACGACCAGCGCGATGCAGATCCAGCCGCGCCCGTTGACCATCTCGAAGAAGAAGGAATTGAACGCGCTCATGGTCAGGAAGGCGCCGCCGACGGCCATCAGGCCGGACCCGACGACGACGGCGCCGAGGCGAAGCCCGGTCACCGACAGGCCCTGGGCCGCCACTGCGGCCGGGTTCTCGCCCGCCGCGCGCAAGGCGAGGCCGAGCGGCGTGCGATAGAGCACCAGCGACACCAGAGCGGCGCAGGCAAAGGCGAGATAGGTCAGCGGCGTCTGTGCGAACAGGGCAGGGCCGACGAGCGGGATCTCGGACAGCAGCGGAACGGGCAACGGCGCGAAGGGGTCGATCTTCGGCGGTGTCGTCACCCGCGGCAGCGCGAGCCGGTAGGCGAAATAGGTCGCGGACGTGGCCAGCAGCGTGATGCCGAGGCCGACGACATGCTGCGACAGGCCGAAGGGGACGGTCAGCACGCCGTGCAGCAGGCCGAACGCCATGCCGGCCAGCATGGCCACCGCGACGCCGGTCCACAGGTCGGCGCCGGACCAGACCGCGATCCAGCCGGCGAAGGCGCCGACGACCATGATGCCCTCGATGCCGAGGTTGAGCACGCCCGCCCGTTCGCAGATGAGTTCGCCCATGGTGGCAAACAAAAGCGGCGAGGCGATGCGCACCACCGCGACCCAGAAGCTGGCCGAAAGCAGGATATCGACTATCTCGGTCATCGCCACTTCACCCGCATCCTGGTCAGTCCGATCGCGAGAACCATCGTCAGCAGCGCCACGGCAAGCAGGATGTCGGCGATGTAGGTCGGCACGCCGGCGGCCCGGCTCATCGAATCGGAGCCGACGAAGACACCCGCCACGAACAACGCGGCAGCAACGACTCCGAGCGGGTGGAGCAGGGCCAGCATGGCGACGATGACGCCTGTGTAACCGAAGCCGGGCGACAGGTTGAGCGTCAGGTTGCCCTTGAGGCCGGAAACCTCGGAAAATCCAGCGAGGGCGGCAAGACCTCCCGACAGCAGCGCCGTCTTGACGATCACGCGGTTGACCGGGATGCCGGCGAATTCCGCCGCCCGCCGGTTCAGCCCGACCGCGCGCATCTCGTAGCCGAGCGTCGTGCGCGCCTGGATCAGCCATACCGTTGCCGCGGCGATTAGGGCAAGGGCGAAGCCCCAATGCAGACGTAGCTCCTCGACGATGCGTGGCAGGCGCGCCTCCGCAACCAACCGCCTGGATTGCGGCCAGCCCATGCCCATTGGATCCTTGAGCGGCCCTTCCAGCAGCAGCGAGACAATCAGCAGCACGACGAAATTGAGCAGCAGTGTCGTCACCACCTCGTCGACGCCGAGCCGGATCTTCAAAAGCGCGGGGCCGAGCAGGACAAGCGCGCCGGCCAGCATGGCCGAAATACCCATGGCCGGAAGCAGCAGCGGCATCGGCCAGGCGAGGAGGCCGGTGCCGAGCACGACCGCCATGACAGCGCCGGCGTAGAGCTGGGCTTCGGCACCGATGTTCCAAAGCTTGGCGCGGAAGGCGACCGCGACGGCGAGCCCGGTGAAGATCAGCGGCGTCGCACGGTTCAGGGTTTCCAGCAGAGCGAAGCGAGACCCGAAGGCGCCCTTGACGATGAGGCCGAGGGTGGCGAAGGGATCTGCCCCCGCGGCCATCGCGAGCGCGGAGCCGATCGCCACGGTAGCGGCGAGCGCGAGCGCGGGCAGACCCAGGCGTCGTGCGAGCGAGGGATTGGCGATCGGCTCAAGCCGCATGCTCGAACCCTTCTCCCGCCATCCAGCGGCCGAGGTCGGCCGGGCTCATGGTGCCGCGGGAAAATGCCGGCGACAGGCGCCCCTCGCTGATGACGTGGATGACGTCGGACAAGGCCATGATCTCGTCCAGGTCTTCCGAAATGAGCAGGACGGCGGCGCCCATCGCCCGCGCGGCGAGCAGTCGTTCCTGGATATAGGTGACCGCACCGATGTCGAGGCCGCGCACGGGCTGGTTGGCGAGGATGATCCTGGGATGGGGCGCCAGCACGCGGCCGAGGATCAGCTTCTGCATGTTGCCGCCCGACAGCAGGCGGATGCGGATGTCCGGTCCGGGGCAGCGCACGTCGAACTCCGCGATCAGCCGGTGCGCGAAGGCGTCGGCCGCGCCATGGTTCATCCAGCCGCGCCGCGAGAAGGGAGGCTTGTCGTAGGCCTCCAGGATGGCGTTCTCGGCCAGGGTGAAATCGGCGATGGTGCCCGTCTTGTGGCGGTCTTCCGGGATGCGCCCGATGCCCATGGCGAGCGCGGTCCGCGGCGTCCATTCGCCGTCGACGCCGCGGATGTGGCCGGAGGAAGGGCGCAGCACGCCCGAAACCAGGTCCGCCAGCGGGGACTGGCCGTTGCCGGCCACGCCGGCGAGGCCGGTGATCTGGCCCGCCCGAAGCTCCAGGGAAAGGCCTTTCAGGCCGACGGCTGTGCCTTTTGCTTGGGTGTAGACGTCCTCGAGCGCCAGAAGCACCTCGCCCGGCGCCTGGGGCGCGACGGCCGGAGCGACGATCTCGGCCCCGACCATCATCTCGGCGAGACGGTGGCGGTCGGTGTCGGCGGTCGGACAGGCGCCGGTGACGCGGCCATGGCGCAGCACGACGACCCGGTCCGCCACCGCCATGACCTCGTGCAGCTTGTGGGTGATGAAGATCACCGCCAGGCCGCGCGCGATCGCCTGCTTGAGCGTGGCGAACAGAGCAGCGGATTCCTGTGGCGTCAGAACCGCCGTCGGCTCGTCGAGGATCAGGATGCGCGCGTCGCGATAGAGCGCCTTGAGGATCTCGACCCGCTGGCGCTCGCCGACCGTCAGGCTGCCGACCGGCGCATGGAGATGCACCGCGAGGCCGAAATCGCGTGACAACGCGGCGATCCTGGCATGCGCCTGTGCGCGTGCCAGGCCCGGCCGCCAGAGCGGCACCGTGCCGAGCAGGATGTTCTCGGCGACGGTCAGGCTGTCGGCCAGCGTGAAATGCTGGTGCACCATGCCGACGCCGGCGGCCAGCGCCACACGCGGATTGCCGGGCGGCAGGGCGCGACCGAACACCTCGACGGAGCCGGAATCGGCCGTGTACTGGCCGAAGAGGATGTTCATCAGTGTCGTCTTGCCGGCGCCGTTCTCGCCGAGAAGCGCCACCACCTCGCCGGCACGCAGCGTCAGGCTGATGTCGTCGTTGGCAAGAACGGGACCGAAACGCTTGGTGATGCCGTCGAGGCGCAGGACGACCTGCGCCTCCTGGTGTTCGGTCATGGCCGCGGTCCGTCAGGAGGACTTGGGCTCGTCGTCGTTGATCGCGACCACGAAGCTTCCGCTGCGGATGGCGGCTTCGCGTTCGGCGACGAGTTTCAGCGCCGCTTCGGGCACCTTGCCCTCGAAGGTACCGAGCGGCGCCAGCGAGCAGCCGCCGTGAATCATTTGCGAATAGACGCCGTAGTCCTCGGCCTTGAAGGTGCCGGCCTTGACCGCGGCGACGGCGCGGTCGAGCGTCGGTTCGAAATGCCACAGCGCAGAGGCGACCACCGTGTCGGGATAGTCCGCCTGGGTGTCGATGACGTTGCCGATCGCCAGCACGCCCTTTTCCTTGGCTGCATCCGAGACGCCGAAACGCTCAGCATACATGACGTCGGCACCCGCTTCGATCATGCCGAAGGCGGTTTCCTTGGCGCGCGGGGGATCGAACCAGGAGCCGATGAAGCTGACCTGGAAACGGATGTCCGGCCGGATCTCGCGCGCGCCGGCCATGAAGGCGTGCATCAGACGGTTGACCTCGGGAATCGGAAAGCCGCCGACCATGCCGATGCTTCCGGATTTCGTCATGGCGCCAGCAATGATTCCAGAGAGATAGGCGGCGTCCTGGATGTAGTTGTCGAAGACGGAGAAATTGGCGAGCGCCGGATCCTCCTTGAACGACGAGCCCATCAGCATGGCCACGTTGGGATATTCGGCAGCGACCTCGCGCGCCTCCTGTTCGACGCCGAACACCTCGCCGACGAGCATCTGCACGCCGCCTTCGGCGTATTCGCGCATGACGCGGGCGTAGTCGGTGTTCGAGACGTTCTCCGAGAAGGTGTATTCGATCTCGCCGCGCGCGACCGCCGCCTCCGCCGCCTTGTGGATCCGGCTGACCCACTGCTGCTCGACCGGCACCGTGTAGATGCCGGCGACCTTGAGCGGCTCCGCGGCCAGGAGGCGGCTCGGCGCCAGGCCGGCAACCAGGGCTGCGGCGGCGCCGCTGGCAAGCAGGCGCCGGCGGCTTACTGGGCAGGTCTTGATCATGCTGGAGGTCCCCGTTGCTGAAGGTTTTATCAATTGGTCAAAAGTTGCCATGCTTCCATGGAAACGCAAAGCGTTTCGTCGCCACTAAGCAGAAGCCATGCCAACTTTCCGGGGAGTTCGGTTGCTGGAGGTGAGCGGATCGTCTCCGGCGATCCGGTCCAACGGCCTTTCGTCCAGGCGACATCGATCCCACCCGGTCAGGACGGACCTGTCTGAATCACCGGACCGGAAATCACGGACGGACTCGGCGGTCAGGACTGGGCCTTGGCGAAGTCGTCCAGGATGCGGCGGCCGGAGCGGGCGAGGGCGGCCAGTTCGGCCGGCTGCGGCGCGTCGACGAGCTCGCCGCCGCGCTTGCGCGGCCTGCCGGCGATCAGCACGGTGTCGACATTGACCACCCCGGCGTGGAACAGGATCGAGGCGGCGGGATCGACGACAGGGTGCATGTTGAGCTTGCGGCTGTCGAGCAGGACGATGTCGGCCTGCTTGCCCGGACTGAGCGAGCCGATCCGGTCGTCGAGGCCCAGCATACGCGCGCCCTCGATCGTCGACCAGCGCAGCGCCTCCCGGCTCGGTACGGTGATGCTGTCAGGGCAACTGCCCCTGTCGTGCAGCGACACAAGGTTGTCCGCGTGGCGGGCCGCCTGCAGGGCGACGCGGGTGACGGCGAACATGTCGCCGGCCATCGAACTCTCGATGTCCGAACCGAGCGAGAGCCGCCCGCCGATCTTGCGCAGCCGCGTGGTCAGCGGATCGCCGAAACCCATCTGTAGCTCGACTTCGGGCGTCAGGGTGAAGCTGACGTCGTGGTCGACCAGCAGTTTCAACCGGTCATCGTCGAGCACATTGCCATGGACGACGTTGATGCGTGGACCGAGCAGGCCGAGCGCGGCAAGGCGCTCGAAGCCGTCCTCGGTCAGCAGCTTGCCGCTGACATGCATGGAGGCGGTCAGGTCCAGGTCGCGGGCGAGACGAAAGTCCGCGTCGCAGACGTCCCACACGCTGAGCTGCGGCCCGAGGATCGCGAGGCCCAGGGTCACCAGCGCGTCGTCGGAGGCGAGGCGCCCGCCGCGCAGGCGGTGTACCTCGCCGGCCGGCATCGGCACTTGCGAGAAATGCTTCTGTCCCGGTTTCGGATCGGGCTTCGGCGAGCCGTGCAGGAAGACGGCCCTGATGCCGGCGTCGGTCAGTCCGTCGATCGCCGCGTCGGTATGGTCCGGCGTCGGGTTGTTGTGGCACCAGTCGGCGATGGTCGTGGTGCCGGAGGCGATCTGGTTGAGCGCGCCGAAATAATTGGCGACGCGGATGTCGTCGGGGCGGAAGTGGCCGGCGAGACCGGCGTGCATCGCGCGCAGGTATTGCGCGATGGTCCAGTCGGCGGCGATGCCGCGCAATGCCGTCTGCCAGGTGTGGATGTGGGCATTGACGAAGCCGGGCATCGCCAGCATGCCGGCGCCTTCGATCACCTCGGCACCCTCTGGCGCCGCGATATCGGGCGCGACCGCCGCGATCCGGTCGTTCTCGATCAGGACGGATCCGCGCTGCAGGTCGCCGATCCGTTCATCCATGGTCACGACGATCGCATCGCGGATCAGGGTCGTCGACATGCGGCCTCCTCACAACAGCATGAGCGCGATCCCGGGCATCAGGATCAGCAGAATGGTGAACAGGGTCATGGTCAGCACATAGGGCGCGACGCCGGCGAAGATGTCGCCGAGCGTCGCGTAGCCGTCGGGCAAGGATCCCTTGACGACGAACACCGAAAGGCCAAAGGGCGGCGTTAAGAGGCCGATCTCGACGGCGATGATGGTGACGATGCCGAACCAGACCGGATCGCCGCCGAACGCGGTGACGACCGGCAAGGCGATCGGGATGACGATCAGCAGGATCGAGACGGAATCGAGGATCATCCCGAGCAGAATGACCAGCAGCATGTACGCGAGGCAGAAGCCGATCAGCGACAGGTCGAGCGAGCCGATGAACAGGGTCATATGATTGGGGATCGACGACAACGCCAGCATGCGCGAGTAGAGGCTTGCCGCGACAATCAGGAACAGGATGCTGGCGGTTATGTAGCCTGTCTCCAGCACGACGGTCTTCGTCATGGCCCAGTTCAGCTTGCGCCGCGCAGCGGCGATAGCGAAGGCGCCGAGGGCGCCGATGGCCCCGGCTTCCGTCGGGCTGAAGACGCCGCCGTAGATGCCGCCCATGACGAGCAGGATCAGGAAAGCGACGGGTGTCAAACTGCGAGCAATCTCGCGTCCCGTCATCCTCTCGCCCGCCAGGTCGGGCTGCGGGTTGCCGACGAAATCCTTCGCAAAGGTGACCAGGGTTGCGTTCAGGATTCCGAAGCAGACTGCCAGTAGCACGCCCGGCACGATGGCGGCGATGAACAGCGCTCCAACCGATGTCTCGGCGATGAGCCCGTAGATGATCAGCAGGAGGCTCGGCGGTATGAGCATTCCGAGAACCGACGAGCCCGCGACGACGCCGACGGCGAAACGGCGGCTGTAGCCGGCGTCCACCATCGGCGGCACGGCGATGCGGCTGAACACGGCCGCCGAGGCGATCGAGGATCCGGTGATAGCGGCGAAGATGGCGTTGGCCGCGACGGTCGCGTTGGCAAGGCCGCCGCGCACCCGCTGCAGCAGGTGGACGGCGACCCGGAAGGAATCGCGGCCCACGTCGGCGCGGTCGAGGATCAGCCCCATCATGACGAACAGCGGCACGACCCCGAATTCGAACGATCGCACCGTGCCGGAGGCGGCCAGACCCATCGCGTTGTCGGCGATGGAGAAGTTGCTGCGGATGGCCCAGATCGCCACGAAGGACATGCCAATCAGCGCGAAGGCGACCGGCATGCCGCAGGCAACCAGCGTGAAGAGGCCAGCAAAGGCAAGGAAGCCGATCTGGACGCGGGTCAACTCGCCATGGGTGAGAACGAGCGCGAAGGCGATGGCGACGAGCAGGAACAGCGCCAGGCCTATCAGGCCGTTCCGGCGCAGGGCTCCCCTCGAAAGCACCCGCACCAGGGTCGCGGCATGCAGGGCCAGGACCCGGAGGGCTTCCGCAAGGGCCACAAGCGCGCCTACGGCAGTCACCACCTTGAACGGCCACAGCGGCATCTGGAACGCCCCGACTGCGCCCGTGTATTCTGACCCGGTCCATGCCTTCATCGCATCCCTTGAGAGCCAGTTCAGGATGCCGAGCAGCAGCAGCACGGCCAAAGCGAAGAAGAACACCTTGGCCCCTTCGGCCAGGATGGGACGCTCGCGCTCCCATCCGCCCATGACGAAGTCGGTGGCGATCATCTTGCCTTTGCGGATTGCCGCGCCAAGCTGGCAGAAGATGCAGGCCACGATCGAATAGGCGACGAACTCCGAAACGCCGTTGAGCGGCAGTGAGAAGAACTTGCGCAGCATGACGTCGGCGAAGATGAGCAGCATGAAGCTTGCCACCACCGTCGACGCGGCGGCCGTCAGGCCGAAGGAACAGGCCGCAAGGATGCGGTCGGTCCCGTTCCAGAAGCGGCGTGCGCCCGAAACGGCGGGGGTCTCAGCATTGGTCGTCATGGAAGGTGCGCATGGGTCCGGGGGCCTGAGTTCAGTAAGACGTCGTGCCCCCGGCGCTTTGTCCGGGGGCACGACGGATGGTATCCGGCCCTAGAGGTTGGCAGCCCAGTCGCGCAGCGGCTCGGCGCCTTCGGCCCGAACCGTTTCCATGAACGCCTTCATGATCTCGCGAGCGGGTGCGCCCGTCGCTTCGGTCGCCTCGGCCCAGATGGCGCCGAGGTCGGGCAGGCGGTCCACCCATTCCTGCTTCTGCGCCTGGGGCATGTCGGTGACCGTCGCGCCCTCCTTGGCGAAGGCCTCGAACACCTGCTTCTCCCGCTCGACGATGAGGCGGGCGTTTTCCGTCGAGTATTCGGCGCCCAGTTCGGCGATCACCTGCTGCACGTCCTCCGGAAGCGACTCGAAGGTGGTGGTGTTGATGCCGAAGCCGCCGAAGGTGAGGGGGCCGGTGTCGACGCGCGTGACGTAGGGCGCTACCTCATGAAGTTTGAGCGGATAGGCGCCGGTCGCGATCAGCAGGACACCGTCGCCGACGCCGGTCTGGGTCTGGCTGTACATCTGCGGGATGCCGGTGGCGACCAGCGAGGCACCAAGCGGTTCGATCCACGGAGCCAGGGTCGCGCCGCCGAGAATCTTCAGGCCCTGCAGGTCGGCAAGCGACTCGATCGGTTTCTTCGTGAACAGGCTGTAGCCGTCTGATACGCAGGAGCCGAAGAAGGTGATGTTGTAACGCGACCATTCCTCCTTCATGGCGGGCTGTTCTGCGTTCAGCTTGTTCATCGTGTTGATCGCTTGCGCGACCGTCTGGGTCGCAAAGGGCGTCATGTACATGATGTTCTGCAGCGGCAGGGACGCCGGCTCGAACAGCGAACCGATCCAGCCCATGTCGGTAAGCTGGCTGGTCACGGCTTCCAGCGTTTCATTGAAGTTGTAGAGCGTTCCGCCGAACGCCTCGGTCCAGTCGATGCGGAATTCCGAGCCGCGTTGCTCCAGCAGCGCATTGGACTTGTCGACGATCACGGTCTTCAGCGGCGACACCCAGGGAATGGTCAGGGGGTGGCTCGATGCAATCGTCAGGGGTATGGTCTTCTGTGCGAATGCCCGCCCGGCGCCCAGGATGGGAAGCGCGGTCGCGGATATGATCGCTGAGACAGCGGTTCTCCGGCTAATCATCATGTGAAGTTCCTCCCAGAAGGTGTAGTTTCATCTTCCTCCGCAGATGTGCCAATGCTCCTCGCCCTGAATTGGCTAATCCACTATGAGGGTGTCTAGCAACTCCGTCAAGTTCGCTCGTTCCGCTTCGTGCGGCGATCATGGCCGCCTCATCCGCGCCGCGGCAGCGGCGCGGATGAGGCGGACCGAGACCGGGTCAATCGAAATTGTTCGGCCTGCCTTTGCGCACATAGTCCACGACTGAGGCGATGCCCTTACGGGTGTGGATCGCCTTCTTCTTGGCGACGTGGCCGAACATCTGGATTCCGAAGCCGCCGTCGAGGTCGTTGACGATCCGCTGCTTCCACGGGCGACGGACGATCTGGGTGGTGAGGCGGCGCGTCGTGCGCGGCTGGGTCATGATGTGATCGGCGATCTTGTAGGCCCGGGCGATGAGTTGATCGCGCGGCAGAACCTCGTTGACCATGCCCCATTCCAGAGCCTGCTGCGGCGTGATGGCCTGGCCGGTCAGCAGCGCATAGGCGGCGCGCTTCACGCCGAGCAGTTCCTGGAAGCAGTTGTGAATGCCGTCGGCGGGGCACGAGCCGATGTCGTAGTGCAGGTCGAAGATGGTCGCGTCGTCGGCCGCCAGCGAGATGTCGCACATCAGCACGATCTCGGAATGGAAGCCGGGACCGTTCATGATGCCGATCGTCGGAATCTCCAGATCGTTGATCAGTGAGCTGACGTTGATCCGCCCGTCCTTGTAGGCATATTCGTACGCCCAGTACTCCATGTCCTCTTCCTCGAGGGCAAAGCCATCGGGGTCGGAATCCATCATGAACTCCTCGCCGGAGCCGGTCAGGATCAGGATCTCGTTTTCCGGGTCCGCGCCGATGACCTTGAGCATCTGGCCGAGCGCCCGGTGGTTCTCGACGCTGAGCTGGATCGGGCCGCCGAGCGTATGGGCCTCGACGAGCAGCACGCCGTCGTCGCGCCGGGTCATCTTGAAGAAGTCCTGGAAGGTCTCCTTGTAGTCTTCGAACTTGGGAGTGGGGACGAACTTCTGAAGGGACACTGTTTCCTCCTGTTGTCGATAGGGCTGCCGGATTCCTGGCCGAACCGGCCCGTTTACTGCGGTTTGATCTCCATCCCGGCAGACTCCGCCTGAACCTGGAACAGGGACAGGAAGTCGTCGTCGCGGTGGCCGCGGCCGATGGCGTTCTGGATGAGCTGCATTACGCTGGCACCGAGCGGCATGGGCATCTCCTGCTGGCGGGCGATCGCCAGGCCGAGGTCGAAATCCTTGCGCAACAGTTCCGTCGTGAACGTCGGCGTCCAGTCGAGCGAGAGCATGTCCGGGGTACGCTTGCGCACCCAGTCGGTTGCCAGCACCGTGTTGTTGAGGAAGTCGAGGAACGCCGCGCGCGGCACGCCGGATTTTTCGGCAAGTGCTGTCACTTCGCTCAGGGACTGCACGAGCATGCCGAGATAGAGATTGTGGCAGATCTTGACCACGCGCGCCTGCTCGGCCTCGCCGACCCAGACGGAGGTCTTGCCGATGGTGTCGAGATAGGGCCGGACCGTGTCGTAGGTCGCCTTCGGACCCGAAGCCATCAGGATCGACAGGCCCTCGGCGACGACGTGCGGGTTGCCGCTGATCGGCGAGGCGAGGAAGCCGACGCCCTTCGCCTCGACCGCCTGACGGACCTTGGCCGAGGCTTCGGCGCTGACCGAGGAGCAATCGACGATGATTCGCGGCAGCGTCGACGCGGATAGCAGCCCGCCGTCGCCGGTGACGACCTGCTCCAGATCCTTCGGCGTCGACACCATGATGAAGACGATGTCGACTGCGGCGAGGCCGTGGATGGTGTCGGCGACCCTGGCGCCGGCCGCAGCCAGGTCGTCCGTCTTGGAGCGGGTGCGGTTCCAGACAGTGACCGGATGGCCGGCATCGATCAGGCGGCGCGCCATCGCGGAGCCCATCCGTCCGGTGCCGAGCCAGCCGAGGGAAAGCGTCGAGGTCATCTCAGGTATCCTTTGTCGCTGTTGATCTGTCAGCCAAGGGTCAGACGGGCGCATATTCGCCGGGCGCGACCTCGAGGGAAGGGGCCTGTGGGGCCGGATCCGCCTGGCCGAGACCGGACCAGACGGCGTCGATGATGTGCTGCGTGCTGAGCCCGTACTTGCGGAACAGCGGCGGCGCGGTCCGCGCGCCTTCGGCGAAGGTGTCGCGCAGCCCGATGCGGCGCAGCGGACAACCGACGCCCGCCTCGGCCATCGCTTCGGCCACCGCCGACCCCAGGCCGCCGATGATCGAATGGTTCTCAGCGGTCACGACCAGCCGCGCTGCGCGTGCGGCCTCAAGGACGGTCGCCTGGTCGAGCGGCTTGATCACCGGGACGTTGACCACCCTGGTCCCGATCCCGCAGGCCTCGAGCACCTCGGCGGCGGCGAGCGCGGACGACAGCATCATGCCATTGGCGATCAGCGCGACGTCCCGGCCGCCGGTCAGCACCTGCGCCTTGTCCAGCGAGAAGGTGTGGTCCTCGTCGAAGATGACCGGAATCTCGCCCCGCTTGAGCCGGAGATAGACGGGGCCGGGGATATCCACGAGGACCGGCAGAGCCTTGCGGATCTCGACCGCATCCGCGACATCGATCACCGTCATGTTCGGAATCGCCCGCATCAGGGCAACATCCTCGATCGCCTGATGGCTGGGGCCGCCCGGGCTGGAGACGCCCGGCATGAAGCCGACGATGCGCACCGGCAGGTTGGGATAGGCGACGGAATTTACGATCTGGTCGAGCGGCCGACGGGTCGAGAACACGCCGAACGAATGCACGAAGGGGATGTGGCCGCAGCGCGCCAGCGCGCCGGCCATCGAGACCATGTTGGCCTCGGCCATGCCGGCATGGATGAAGCGGTCGGGGAAGGTGTCCTGGAACAGGTCGATCTCGCACTGGCGCGTCAGGTCGCCGGTGATGCAGACGATCTCCCTGCGCTCGGCAGCGAGATCGACCAGCGCCTGGCCGTAGGGCTTGAGAACGGTCGGATAGGGGCGGTTACGCAAGGCGAGCCTCCAGTTCCGCAATGGCCGCTTCGGCGAGGTCGGCGGGCAGCTTGATGAAATGGCCGTCGGCGGCTTCGGGTAGCACCGACAGGCCGTGGACGGTGGAGGTTCGGCCGATCACGACAGCGGGCCTGTCTGCCGCGATCGCCTGGGCGAGGGCCGCGTCGACGGCTTCCGCGTCATGGCCGTCGACGTCGAACGCCGCCCAGCCGAAACTTTCCCACTTTGCCGCGATCGGCTCGATGGTGGTGATCGAGGATACCGGTCCGTCAACCTGGGAATCGTTGGCGTCCAGCAGCACGACGATATTGTCGAGCCGGTTGTGCGCGGCAAACATGGCCGCCTCCCAAAGCTGGCCTTCCTGCAGCTCGCCGTCGCTGACGAGCACGAACACATTGGCTTTCGGCTCGTTGCGAAGCCGCTGCGACAGGGCGAAACCGAGCGCACCGGACAGGCCCATGCCGAGCGATCCGCCGGTCAGATCGACCGCAGGCGACTTTTCGGTGCCGATTGCCTCCAGGACTGAGCCGTCGTGGCCGTAGGTTTCAAGGGCCGCTTCGTCGAGTAGGCCGACTTCTGCGGCCGCTGCGAAAGCTGCGATGATATAATGGCCTGGGGAGATGACGATCCTGTCGGTTCCGGGCCGATAATGGCTGGCATAGAGAGCAGCGAACAGTTCCGCCGAGGACAGGACCTGGCCGAGATAGCCGAAGCCGTGCGGAGCGACCATCCTGACGGCGCGCAGCCGCAACCGGTCCGCGAGGCGGCCGAGGGTCGTATTCGGAATCATGATGTCCTCCCAGACAAAGTGGACTAGCCACTTTGGAATTTGATACCGGTAGCACCCACGTCTGTCAATCCAATTCAATCGGTATAGGGCCCTGTCGGGAGGACCGTATCGGCGTGGCGCCCCCTGTTTCTCGCGCTACCTGCGATATATTTTCGAAACTTTTGATTTTATGAAGCAGAGCAGTAACATTCAAACCAGTCAGGTGAGGGTAGTTTGTCCGTATTGGCGGTAATCGTGTGAAGCGGATACGAATAATGCCAATAATTAATTTTGATTAGTTGGCTGTTTGGTGAAAATACAGGGGCACCTGAGTGGAGAGGTGCATCCGGCCGAAGATCTGATTTCAAAATGTACCGGCGAGACGGTGTTCTGGGTGTCGCGCGAAGATCCGAAAGGACGAGCGGTCGGCTCATCTGGGAGGGATGATGCGTTTCGGCGCCGTTTCCTGCGCCGGAAGCCGGATTGACAGGGTTCGGGACAGGACTGTAGGCACGATCATTGCGGAGAAAGTTACGTCGAGGTTTTACATGGCACGCTCCAAGTTGCTGTCAGATACGTGTGTCTGGAACTCCCTGGCCGAAATCCCGTTGGAACGGACCGGGAGTGTGCCGCTCGTAGCCGAGGACGTCGCTTCCCAGATCCAGGACTTCATCATCGCCCAGAACCTGTCGGAGGGCAGCCGTCTGCCGTCCGAACGCGATCTGGCTAAGATACTTAGCACCAGTCGGCCGACCGTCAGCCAGGCGATCCGAATCCTCGTGGTCAAGGGCCTGATCCAGTCCCGGCGCGGGTCGGGGAGTTATGTGACCCGGCGGCCGCAGGAAAGCCTCGCCGCTTCCGTGAACCTGATGCTCGATCTTGACCGGGACTCCGTTCACCACCTGAACGACCTGCGTCTGTGGCTGGAGACGATGGGGATCGTCCAGGCCATCGAACGGGGTACGGACGCGGAAATCGCCGAAGGCGAGGCGGCGCTGGAGGTCCTCAAGGACAGCATTGGCGACATTTCGGCCTGGATGAGCGCGGACACCCATTTCCACGCGACCCTCGTACGCGCGTCGCACAACCCCTATCTGGCGTCGATCTTCGAAAGCGTGCACGCAACGCTGATCGAGTACGAGTACCGGGCCTGGGTCGACAAGGGCACGGTGCCGAAATGGCTCCGCAAGACCGAGGCCGCCGCCGTGACCGCCCTGCATGAGCCCATTCTCCAGGCGTTCAAGGAGCGCAACGAGGAGGCCGGGCGCATCGCCGTCCTGCACCACCACTATGTCATGGCCCAGCACCTGATCGCCAGCCACGCACAATAGACCGCTTCCGTAACCCTCCATACCGCCTGCCGAGACGCGTAGGCCGCGTGGAGAAATTCGTCGACGCGCTGATGTGGACGTTGATACCGGTCTTCGTGGTCGCCAAGGGCGCGAACCTTCTCGAGATCGGCTGCGGGGATGGCGCCCTGGCGACGCGTCTCGCCTGCGAAGGCGCGCTTGGTTACGGGGCTGGACGTCTCGCCCGTCATGCTCGCCGCCGCCCGGAGCCGCGCCGACGCTGCCAGTGTCGATCTCGCTCCGGTCGAGGGCACCATTCAGCCGCCGGACCAAGCGGTCGAACGTGGCGCAGAGCGTGAACTGTCCGACGGAACAGACGCGCACCGTTAGCGCTGACGGTGCGCCGATTTCAGCCGCAATGAGACACTCGCGGTCTCTCGTTTATCGACGTCAGAGCCAGGAGGAAAGCCGGTACGGCACGGCCGTGTTCGTTTGCATCGCAAATCCCTGTCGCGGTGCTATTGCGCGGCGCCGTCCGGAGTGGGCTCTTCTCGTCACAGGAGCCGCTGGTGGCCACACCCATCTCCATCTCCATCGGCCGCTCGACGGCAAAGCCGATCCTCTCGCGCAGAAGATCAGCCTCGGGCGTCTCCCCCACGAGCGCGCAGGTTCATCATGTTTCGGCTATCGGTGATCCTTCGAATGAGGAGTTGGTCTCGGCAGCCGGACCCTGCCAGAAAGCACCGATGACCACCGCGTAACCTAGCTTCATCACCACAACGACAACCACCACCACCATCACTACCGCAACCACCACCGCGGGAGACCATCGGTCGGCAGGACGAATCGGAATCTCAGCCAATCGGCGCAAGGGCTTGACCTGGCACCTGAAGCGCTTGTCGATCACGCCGATTTGATCGTCCCCTCCGGGGAGCAGCAAGACGGGCGCCGCGAAACGACGGCATGCTTGAACGTGAGCCCAGCTGCGGGGCGATCCCGCATCCGACGACGCCGGAGGCAGGCTTGCGGAGCAGCAATTCGCCCGCTTTATCAAGTGTCTCGACACGTGCATGGGTCCTAGGAAACGCGTCTGCGGGTCGCTTTGAAGCTTGCACGCACCAGATACATAAGTAATATTTCACTCGCCTGGTCGGATCTTAGGACAGATTGAAGATTCAGGTCGGCATGAGAGGAATAATAATTCCTCCATAGCCATTTTGGGGAACAAAAAATCAAGGCAAGCCGGTCGAAATGGCCGGCTCCAACAGTAAACGAAGGAGTTTTTCGATGACCCTTGGCTTCATGCGGTCCGGCCGACTGCGTCGTACCACAGCTGCTCTGCTGGCCAGCGCTGCTCTTGCTCTGACCCTTGTTCCGGCGGAAGCCAAAACTTTGCGTTGGGCGCGCGTGGGCGACGCACTCACCCTTGACCCGCATTCCGCCAACGAGGGCCCGACGTCCACCCTGCTGCACCATATCTATGAAACGCTGGTGACCCGCGCCAACGACGGCAGTCTGGAGCCCGGCTTGGCGACCGAGTGGTCGATCCATCCGGACGATCCGAGCGTCTGGGTGTTCAAGCTGCGCGAGGGCGTGAAGTTCCACGACGGCGCCGACTTTACCGCCGAGGACGTGGTCTTCTCGATGGAACGCGTGCGCAAGGAAAGCTCCGACTTCAAGGGCCTGCATTCGGCCGTCGTCGGAGCCGAGGTCGTCGACAATTATACTGTCCACATCAAGATGAGCGGGCCGTCGCCGCTTTACGTCCAGAACCTCACCAACTTCTTCATCATGGACAAGGGCTGGGCAGAGGCCAACGGTGTGGAGACCCCGCAGGACTTCAAGGCCGGCGAGGAAAAATATACCGTCCGTAACACCAACGGCACGGGCCCCTATACGCTCGTGTCGCGCGACCCGGAAGTGCGCACGGTGCTGGCGCTCAACCCGAACCACTGGGCCCAGCCGCCGCAGGTGACGGAGATCATCTATACCCCGATCAAGGAAGCCGCGACGCGCGTTGCCGCGCTGCTGTCGGGCGAGGTCGACTTCGTCCAGGACGTGCCCGTTCAGGACATCTCCCGCCTGGAGCAGACCGCCGGCGTGAAGGTCACCACAGGGCCCGAAAACCGCTCGATCTTCTTCGCCTATGACATGGGATCGGACACGCTGAAATCGGTCAGCACCGGCGACAACCCGTTCAAGAAGGCCGAGGTCCGCGAGGCCTTCGCCCTGGCGCTCGATCGTGACGCGATCATGAAGGTCGTCATGCGCGGCCAGTCCCAGCCCTCGGGCGTGGCCATGCCGCCGTTCGTCAACGGCTGGACCGAGGCGCTCCATGCCTATGGAGATCCGGACTACGACAAGGCCAAGGGCCTGCTGGCCGAAGCCGGCTATCCGGACGGCTTCTCGGTCGATTTTCACTGCCCGAACGACCGCTATCTCAACGACGAGGCGATCTGCCAGGCCTATGTCGGCATGCTCGGCCGCATCGGCGTGAAGGCCAACCTGGTGTCGCAGTCGCGTACCATCCACTTCCCGGCGATCCAGAACCGCGAAGTGGACTTCTACCTGCTCGGTTGGGGCGTGCCGACCTTCGATTCGGCCTATGTGTTCGACTTCTTGGTGCATTCGCAGGAAGACGCGCGCGGCGGCTGGAACGGGTCGCGCTACAACAACCCGGAGGTCGATGCGATGATCAAGTCGCTGGCGACCGAGACCGATCTCGAGAAGCGCAATGCCACGATTGCGGCGATCTGGGACAAGGTTCAGGCGGACCGCGTCCTGCTGGCCGTGCACAACCAGTTGCTGGCCTATGCGGTGAAGGACGGCATCAGCCTGGACGTCCATCCGGAGAACCAGCCGAAGATGACCACGGTCACCTTCGACTGAGCCCGTCCAGATCGATCGCCGGAGGCCCTGACGAGGGGCCTCCGGCCTTGCCGGATATGCCTGCATGATTGCCTACATCCTTCGGCGGCTGGCCCAGTCCGTGCTGGTCATGCTGGTCGTCGCGCTCGTGTCTTTCTCACTATTCCGCTACGTCGGCGACCCGGTCGCGACCATGATGGGCCAGGAGGCCAGCGTTGCCGACCGCGAGGCGTTGCGCGAGCGACTGGGTCTGAACGACCCGGTGATCGTCCAGTTCGGCACATTCATCGTGCGCGCCGCCCAGGGCAATTTCGGCGTCTCCTATCGGCTGCAGCAGCCGGTCCTGGAACTGATCCTGTCGCGCCTGCCGGCAACGCTGGAACTGGCTTTGATTTCAGGTGGGATCGCCTTCGTGTTCGGCGTCGCACTCGGCGTCTACACGGCCCTCAACCGACGCGGCTGGCTGTCGAACGTGATCATGACCACCTCCCTGATCGGCGTCTCCCTGCCAACGTTCCTGATCGGCGTGCTGCTGATCTGGATCTTCGCGGTCGAGCTGCAGTGGCTGCCGAGTTTCGGCAGGGGCGAGACTGTCGATATCGGGCCTTGGCGGACGGGCTTGCTGACGGCCTCCGGGCGCGCATCGCTGGTGTTGCCGGCAATCACGCTCGGCCTTTACCAGATGACGCTGATCATGCGTCTGGTCCGCGCCGAGATGCTGGAGGTCCTTCGCACCGATTACATCAAGTTCGCCCGGGCGCGTGGGCTGCCCAACCGCATGGTGAATTTCGGGCATGCCCTGAAGAACACCCTGGTTCCGGTGATCACCATCACCGGTCTGCAGCTCGGCTCGATCATTGCGTTCGCCATCATCACCGAGACGGTGTTCCAGTGGCCGGGCGTCGGGGCGCTGTTCATCAATTCGGTCCAGTTCGTCGACGTGCCGGTGATGGCCGCCTACCTGATGTTGATCGCGCTGATCTTCGTGCTGATCAACCTGATCGTCGACCTGCTTTATTACGCCGTCGACCCGCGCCTGCGCGTCGACCGTGCCGGCGCGAGGCACTGAGCCGATGCCGGCCGCCGCCGCCCGTTGCCGCCGTCTGCCGTTCGCCGCGCGTCGCGCGTCGGGTCGGGCACGGCCGCTGACTGGAGACAGACCATGACGCGCCTTGCCCGCCTGTGGGACAGCGACATCGCCTATTCCTTCCGCCATTCGCCGGTCGCCGTCGTCGCCGCGCTGGTAGCAATAGTGATCATTCTGGCCGCAGCCCTGGCGCCCTGGATCGCGCCCTACAACCCCTTCGATCCCGCCAGCCTGAACCTGATGGACGGTTTCACGCCGCCGGGACAGCCCAACCAGTTTACCGGCAACATCTATCTACTCGGCACCGACAACCAGGGCCGCGACATCCTGTCGACCATCCTCTACGGAGCGCGGATCTCGCTGTTCGTCGGCTTTGCCTCGGTGCTGTTCGCCATGGTCCTCGGCATCGGTTTCGGCCTGGCCGCCGGATGGCGCGGCGGCTGGGTCGACAGCCTGCTGATGCGCATCGCCGACGTACAGCTGTCGTTTCCCTCCATCCTGATCGCGCTGCTGATCTTCGGTGTCGCCCGCGGCTTCATCCCGCCGAGCATGCGGGAGGAAGTGGCGATCTGGGTTCTCATCGTTTCCATAGGCCTGTCCGACTGGGTCCAGTACGCTCGTGTCGTGCGCGGCGCGGCAATGGTGGAGAAGAACAAGGAATACGTCCAGGCGGCGCGCGTCATCGGCGTTCATCCCGGCCGGATCGTGCTGACCCATATCCTGCCGAACGTGCTGGGGCCGGTCTTGGTGATCGCCACCATCGGCCTGGCGCTGGCCATCATTGCCGAGGCGACGCTGTCCTTCCTCGGCGTCGGCGTGCCGCCGACGCAGCCCTCTCTCGGCACCCTGATTCGCATCGGGCAGGGCTTCCTGTTCTCCGGCGAGTGGTGGATCCTGCTGTTTCCCGCCATCGCCCTGCTGGCGCTGGCGCTGTCGGTCAACCTCTTGGGCGACTGGCTGCGCGACGCCCTCAACCCGCGTCTGAGGTAAGCCATGGCCGAGGTGCTGCTGTCCGTCCGCGACCTCGTGGTGGAGTTTCCCACCCGGCGGGGCACTCTGACCGCCATCGATCGGGTTTCGTTCGACATCCATGCCGGCGAAGTACTCGGCGTAGTTGGTGAATCGGGCGCGGGCAAGTCCCTGACCGGCGCGGCCATCATCGGCCTGCTGGAGCCTCCCGGGCGCATCGCCGGCGGCGAGGTCCGCCTGCGCGGCGAACGCATCGACACGCTGTCGCCCGAGGCGATGCGGCGTATTCGCGGCCGGCGCATCGGCATGGTGTTCCAGGATCCACTTACTAGCCTCAATCCGCTCTACACGATTTCCCGGCAACTGACCGAGACCATCCTGGCGCATCTCGATGTCAGCAAGGCGGAGGCCCGAAGCCGGGCCATCGTGCTGCTCGAAAGGGTCGGCATTCCTGCAGCGGCCCGGCGCATCGACGATTATCCGCATCACTTCTCCGGCGGCATGCGCCAGCGCGTGGTGATCGCGCTTGCGCTCGCAGCCGAACCCGAGCTGGTCATCGCCGACGAGCCGACAACGGCGCTCGACGTCTCCGTGCAGGCCCAGATCATCGACCTCATCAAGGAGATATGCGCGGAGCGGGGCGCTGCGGTCATGTTGATCACCCACGACATGGGCGTGATCGCCGAGACCGCTGACCGGGTCGCGGTCCTCTATGCCGGGCGCCTGGCCGAGATCGGGCCAGTCCATGACGTGATCATGCGGGCCGAGCATCCCTATACCCGCGGCCTGATGGGATCCATCCCGACCCTGACGCAGGATGCCGAGCGCCTGGTCCAGATCCCCGGCGCCATGCCCCGGCTGACCGCGATTCCGCCCGGCTGTGCCTTCAATCCCCGATGCGTCGAGGCATTCGAGCGCTGCCGAGTGGACCGACCCGATCCGATCGAGCGCGGCCACGGCCGGCAGGTCGCCTGCTGGCTCTACGACAAGGAGACAGTCGATGGCTGAGCCGCTCGTGCGGGTGGAAAACCTGTGGCGCCGCTTCGACGTGTCGAAGCCCTGGCTGAACCGTGTGATCGAGGGTGAGCCACGCCAGCATCTCACTGCCGTCGCAGGTGTGACCTTCGAGATCAACCGCGGCGAGACCTTCGCCTTGGTGGGCGAATCCGGATCGGGCAAGTCGACCATCGCCAAGATGGTGGTCGGCCTGATCCCGGCCTCGGAGGGACACATCTACTGCGAGGGTCACGAGATGGTCGGCACCAGCGGCGCCGCCATGCGGGCGCTGCGCCGACGCTTCCAGATGATCTTCCAGGATCCGTTCGCCAGTCTCAATCCGCGCTGGCGGGTTGGCGACATCATCGCCGAACCGATCCGGACCTTCGGCCTGGCATCGGGGGCGGAGGTCACGAAGCGGGTCGGCGACCTTCTCGACACGGTCGGCCTGTCGGCAAGGGATGCGGAGAAGTTCCCGCACGAATTCTCCGGCGGCCAGCGCCAGCGCATTGCCATCGCCCGGGCGCTGTCGTCAAGGCCGGAATTCATCGTCTGCGACGAGCCGACCTCGGCTCTCGACGTTTCGGTCCAGGCGCAGATCCTCAATCTGATGCGCGACCTTCAGGACGAACTGGGGCTGACCTATCTCTTCATCAGCCATGACCTGTCGGTGGTGCGCCACATGGCCAACCGGATCGGCGTCCTCTATCTCGGGCGCCTGGTCGAGGTGTCGGAGGGCAAGGCCCTGTTCCGTACTCCGCAGCATCCCTACACGCGCATGCTGCTGGAAGCGGTGCCCGATCTGGCGATGTCCGGGCGCCGACGCAAGCCCGTCGAGGGGGAGATCCCCAATCCGATCAATCCGCCGCCGGGCTGCGCCTTCCATCCGCGCTGTCCGATCGCGGTGGAGCGGTGCAGGCTCGAGATGCCGCCGGAGATCCGCACTCCGATCGGCCGGGCGGCCTGCTTCCAACTGGAAGACCTGCACGCCGAACCGGCGTGAACGCAACGGACGCTTGAGCAGGGCCGCGCCTCAGAGCCTGTAGGCCTGTTTCGCAAGCCGGTAGGCGAGGTCTTCGGCGACGTCAAAGGCCTCGTCTTCATGAAGCCGTCCGGTGTCGACCAGCGTGGCGAGATAGGCGCAGTCCACCCGCCGCGCCACGTCGTGGCGGGCCGGGATGGAACAGAAGGCGCGGGTGTCGTCGTTGAAGCCGACGGTGTTGTAGAAGCCGGCGGTCTCCGTGGTCATCTCCCGGAACCGGCGCATGCCCTCGGGGCTGTCGTGGAACCACCAGGCCGGACCGAGTTTCAGGGCTGGATAGACGCCGGCGAGCGGGGCGAGTTCGCGGGCGTATGTTGTTTCGTCGAGCGTGAAGACGATGATCGTCAACTCGCGTTCCAGGCCGACGGCGTCGAGCAGCGGCTTCAGGGCGCGGACATAGTCGGTGCGCGTCGGGATGTCGAAGCCCTTGTCTCGCCCGAAGGTGGCCATGATCGGGTCGGAGTGGTTGCGGAAGCTGCCCGGGTGGATCTGCAGCACGAGGCCGTCCTCGAGGCTCATGCGCGCCATCTCGGTCAGCATGTGTCCCCGGAAGGCGTCGGCTTCCTCCGCAGAGCAGGTTCCTCGCAGGGCTTTGTGGAAGAGAGCGGCGGCCTCGCCCTGCGGCAGATTCTCCGTGCGGGCGGTGGCATGGCCGTGATCGCTGGAGGTCGCCCCGAATTCTTTGAAATAGGCGCGCCGGATGCGGTGGGCCAGGAGATAGCCTTCCCAGGTGGTGGCGTCTTCGCCGGTCAGGGCACCGAGCCGTTCGACGTTCTGAGCGAATCCGGCAACCTCAGGATCGATCACGGCATCCGGGCGATAGGCCGTGATCACGCGGCCGTGCCAGCCGCTGTCGCGGATCATGCGATGCCAGCGCAGGTCGTCGAGCGGGCTTTCCGTCGTGGCGATGACCTCGATGTTGAAGCGCTCGAACAGCGCACGCGGGGTGAAGTCCGGTTTCGTCAGGCAGTCGGCGATGTGGTCGTAGGTGTCATCCGCAGTCGCCGCCGAAATCCGGGTCGTCAGGCCGAACACGGTCTCGAAGGCATGATCGAGCCACAGGCGGGACGGAGTGGCGCGGAAGAGGTGGTAGTTCTCCGCAAACAGGCGCCAGATCGTGCGGCCGTCGGTCTCGACACGGCCGCCGTCGGCGCGCGTCACGCCGAGGCTTTCCAGGGTGATTCCCTGGGAAAACAGCATCCGGAACACGTAATGGTCCGGGGTGATGAAGAGCTGGGCAGGGTCGGAGAACGGCTCGTTCTCCGCGTACCAGCGCGGATCGGTGTGACCGTGCGGGCTGACGATCGGCAGGCCCGCAACGGTCTGATACAGCGCGCGGGCAATGTCGCGCGTCCGCGGATCAGTGGGAAACAGCCTGTCAGGGGTCAGCAAAGCCACGACGAACCTCCCCAAATGTCGATTGGCGATTGGTCTTCCAATTGCCGCGCCCGCGTAATATTCTAGCATACGATTTAAGTCAACGGAGCCGAACCATGGCCGGATCGAGCCCTCTGCGGCTCCTGGAGCCGCCGAACAGGCCTTCGGTGGCGGACGCCGTATTCGACGAACTGCACAGGCAGATTCTGTCGCTCGACCTGCCGCCGGGAACAAGGGTGTCGGAAGCCGACGTCGCCAGGGCACTCGGCGTGTCCCGCCAGCCAGTGCGCGACGCCTTCTACCGCTTGTCCAAGCTCGGCTTTCTTTTGATCCGGCCGCAGCGGTCGACCACCGTCGCGCGAATTTCCGAAACCGCGGTGATGCAGGCCCGCTTCATCCGCAGCGCGATCGAGGCGGAAACGGTCCGCACGGCTTGCGAGACGTTGACTGCGCCGGACCACGAAGCGCTCGACGCGCTGCTGGAGCGCCAGAAAGCCGCGGTCGAGGCAGCGGATCCGCTGGCGTTCCATGAGCTGGACGACCTGTCAACGGCGGAGCAAAAGTCGTCCATTGGGCGGCGTAAAAGTAGGCCACCTGACGCCGCACGCGGGGAACGTCGGGAGGGCGTAGCCCGACCAGAGTTTCCCGCGTGCGGCGTTGGCGACTTTTTGAGGGGCTTCAGCCTGCCCTTCGGGCGCGGCTTTGAGCGAGACGATAGCTGTCGCCGTTCATCTCGAGGATGTTGACGTGGTGGGTCAGCCGGTCGAGCAGTGCGCCGGTCAGCCGTTCCGATCCCAGCGTCTCGGTCCATTCGTCGAATGGCAGATTGCTGGTGATCAGGGTGGCACCGCGTTCGTAGCGTTGCGCGATCAGCTCGAACAGCAATTCCGCCCCGGTCTTTGACAATGGCACGAAGCCCAGTTCGTCGATGATCAGGAGCTTGTAGGCTGCCATCTGCTTCTGGAAACGCAGCAGACGTCGCTCGTCGCGCGCCTCCATCATCTCGCTGACCAGGGCAGCGGCGGTCGTGAAGCCGACGGACAAGCCCTTCTGGCAGGCGGCCAGACCGAGACCGAGCGCCACATGGGTCTTGCCCGTGCCGCTGGGGCCAAGCGCGATGACGTTCTCGCGCCGCTCGACCCATTCGCAGCGGGCCAGCTCCAGCACCTGCATCTTGTTGAGCTTCGGGATAGCGGCGAAGTCGAAGCTGTCGAGGCTTTTGACGACCGGGAACCTCGCCGCCTTGATGCGGCGTTCGACCTTGCGGCGATCCCGTTCGATCATCTCCTGCTCAGCAAGCCGAGTGAGGTATCCGACATGGTCCACGCCCTGTGTGGCGCAGAGCCGGGCCAGCTTCTGATACTCGCGCTGGAAGGTCGGCAGCTTGAGGGTCTTGAGCGTGTGGGAGAGCAGGATCGCAGGGGGATTGTCTGACGCTTGGGTGCTCATGCGGCATCTCCCGCATGCGTCGACAGAAGCCGCATATAGGCCTTTGCCGATGTCTTCTCGACGGTGGCTCTTGGCAGGTACGGGTAGATGGACAGGTCCAGTCTCGGCGGCCGCCGCTCCACCTGGCACAGGAGAAGATGCTTGACGGCATCGAAGCCGATGGCCCCGATCTGGAGGGCCTGCTTCACCGCCACATGCAGATCGGCAAGCTCGAAGCTTTCCAGCAGCCGCAGCACCTGCACATACTCGCGCCGGCCATGCTTTGCCATGCGCGCTTCCATCAGGCGGCGCAGCGTGGCGAACGCCTCGGGCAGATCCCAGCCCTGAAGAGGAGCGGCCTGATCCAGCGCGTTGATCTTCTGTTCGATCAGCGGCAGGTAATGCAGCGGGTCGAACACAACGTCTTCCCGTTCCCAGCTTCGAGGATGACGAGCGATGATCTCGCCACGGCAGCCGATCACCACCTCGTCGACATAGCCCCGGATCCATACATCCTGATGGCCGAAGGCGACCGGGACGGAGTAGTCGTTGGTCCTGTAGCGCACCAGCGCCTGGGAAGAGACCCGACCGCTGGCCTGATCGCAGGCCTCAAAAGGCGAAGCTGGCAGCGGCCGCATCGCCGCAAGATCGCGCTGCAGCCGTTCTGCGATCGTCTCGCTCTCGCCGCGCAGCCTGTCGCGCTGGCGCTTGCGGCATTGCTCTTCCAGCCAGGCGTTGAACTCATCCCACGTCGCAAAGCGCGGGATCGGCACCATGAAGTTGCGACGGGCATAGCCGACGAGGCCTTCGACGCTTCCCTTGTCATTACCCTTGCCGGGGCGGCCATAGCGATCCCGGATCAGGTAGTGGGACAGGAAGCCGCTGAACAGCACTGTCCGCTTGCGCGTGCCATCGGCCAGGATCTTCGACACCAGGCAGCGGTCGTTGTCATAGACGATCGATTGTGGCACCGCCCCGAAGAAGGCGAACGCATGGACGTGGCCATCAATCCAGGCCTCTGACACCGCCGCCGGATAGGCCCGCACATAGCAGGCGTCGCTGTGCGGCAGGTCGAGCACAAAGAAGTGCGCCTTCTGCTCCACGCCGCCGATGACAACCACAGCCTCGCCAAAGTCAGCCTGCGCGTGGCCCGGCGGATGCGATAACGGCACGAACACTTCCTGCCGGCGCTGCTCCCGCTCGCGCATGTAGTCCTTGATGATCGTATAGCCGCCGGTGAACCCGCACTCAGCCCGCAACCGGTCGAACACACGCTTGGCCGTGTGGCGCTGCTTGCGCGGTACCTTCAGGTCTTCGTCCAGCCAATGATCAATGGTCGAAACAAAGGCGTCCAGCTTCGGCCGACGCACCGGGGCCTGACGGCGATAGCCCGGAGGCGTCGAATACGACAGCATCTTGGAAACGCTGTCGCGTGAGATATTGAAATGCTTCGCTGCCTGACGTCGGCTCATCCCCTCCGAGACCGCCAGACGCACCTTCAGATATAAGTCCACGGTGTAGATCCCCTGACCCTCCTGCACATGTTGCAGAAGGAAAATAGGTGGACGACTTTTACGCCGCCCGCGGCAGGACTATCCCGCCGCTACCGTGGCCGAATTTTGCACCGCCGCTCTCATGTGCCTGGTTGCCCGTCTGCTGACGCCATTCGCCGCGCCGAATCTGGCCTTCGATGTAGCTCGGATAGACCTTGGAAAATAGCGGCTCTGTCTGTGCCTCCGGTTGCTGTTGCTGAACGGGAGCGACAGCAGGGGCAACCTCTAACAAGGCTTGGTGAAGCAGCTTGCTCTTGGGCTCGAACTCGAAGTCGCCTTCATATCGGGCTTTCAGCGCTTCTGCGAGGTCAATACCGGCCCGGTGAACGACTTCCTTACATTGATGCCGTTCTGCTTCGTCAAGATCCCTCCAGGTCAGCCCGACCATCCGCGCCGTCATCTGCGCGGTGGTGATGCCGTGATCCAGCATATTGCCACCAAGCGACTTCTTCGTCTCCTGGGCGACGCCACCCCAGTACCTCGCGCGGGCGGCTCGACCGTCTTCGGTGAGATACATGCCAGATGCTCGCACAGTGCGTTCTCGCTCCAGGACGTGGTTGTAGAAACTCTGGGCGAGAAGGGCGAGTTGATCCTGAGTAAGCATGGGGTTTGCGCGGGCCGTTTCGAAAAGTTGTTCGGAGAGCCAGTATAGCTCATCCGCTCGTAGCCGCGCGACCTTCGGTCCGCAAGCACCAAGGCTGCGAACCAGTTCGCGCCGCTTCAGCCTTTCGCGCAAATCTGCCGGAACCGCTCGTCGGAAATGAAATATGCGTCCGCGTCGAACGATATTGGAAGGAGCTGCCACTTCGCTTTGCTCGCTCTTTGTAGCAGCGGTTTGTAGCAAAACGCTTCATCCCGCCTGGGGTGGCGCGAGGCACTTTAACGATTTCAGCTAGTTAGGAGGAAAGTGGCTGGGGAACCTGGATTCGAACCAGGACTAACGGAGTCAGAGTCCGTGGGTCTACCGTTAACCTATTCCCCAGTAGAGCCCGCCGGCGGAACGGGCCGCCTCGACGTGGGCTGCCTTATACAGCCAAGCGGACAAAGGATGCAACAGGGGCGGGGCGATTTCTTTGCGCCCGCCTGTGGATGGTGAGCAGGGCACATGTTTGCGCGGCCCTGCGGCACCGGCAATCTGTCCGCTTTGCGCCCACCGAACAACCTGTTACAGTTCGCCCAACGATATTCTGTTGCGCGCGCGCCGCACCGGCGTGCCAGCGCAGAGAGGCATTGAAGTGGAAAACTCGGGTCAGGAGCCGCCCAGGGCCGGGCGGAGTGTCCCTGACGCGGCAAGGTCCCCGGTCTCTTCGGAGCAGCGCCTGCAGACGCGGGCGAAACGCAAGCGCCGGCGGCGCAAGGCGCCCGGCTCCAAGGGGACCCAGACAGGTGCTCCGGCACCCCGGCCGCAGGCGGAAACGTCTTCGGAGCCGCGTCCGGACCAGGGCAAACGCAACAAGCGTGGCCGCGGCGGGCGGCCGAACCGGGCCGAGCGCCGGGCGGGGCTCCATGCGCGCGACAGCGCACAGAAGCCGTCCTCGGTACAACCAGGACCGGCCCGGATCGTCCCCGGACAGGGGACTCCCGCCAAGTCGGTCGCCGGCCAGGCGACGCTCCGGCAGGCTCTGCCCCGAGCGGCCGCCGCAACTGCACGGACCGAATCGGGGCTGGCGGCTCCGGCCGTAATCGGCCGGGAGCAGGCCGCACCGCTCTATGCCGCCCTCGACCTCGGCACCAACAATTGCCGTCTGCTCGTCGCCCGTCCGGAGGGGCGCGGGTTCCGCGTCGTTGACGCCTATTCTCGCATCGTCCGGCTCGGCGAAGGCGTCGGTCTGAACCGCCGACTCAGCGTGCCGGCCATGGAGCGGGCCATAGAGGCGCTGGAGAGCTGCCGCCGCAAGCTGTCCGAACGGGGTGTCCAGCGCTCGCGCCTGATCGCCACGGAGGCATGCAGGGCAGCGGAAAACGGTCCCGACTTCATCGAGCGCGTGCAGCGCGAGACCGGACTGGCGCTGGAGATCGTCAACCGGGAAACCGAGGCGCGGCTCGCCGTCGCCGGCTGCGCCTCGCTGGTCGACCGCGATGCCGACGGAGTGCTGCTGTTCGACATCGGCGGCGGATCGTCGGAGATCGTGTGGCTCGACCTGCGCAACCGCTGCGGCGCACGCGGCTATGCGCTCACCCGCTTCATCCGGGCGTGGATCTCCCTGCCGGTCGGCGTCGTCAACCTGGCCGAGCGCCATGGCGGCATGCATGTCACCCACGCAACCTTCGAGGCTATGGTCGAGGATGTTTCCGACCACCTCCAGCAATTCGCGTTCGGATCCGCGCTCAGCGAGGCGATTTCGTCCGGCGCGGTGCACATGCTCGGCACCTCCGGCACCGTGACGACCCTGGCCGGCGTCCACTTCGGACTCAGGCGCTACGACCGGCGCCGGGTCGACGGGGCCTGGTTGGCGGACGAGGACGTCTCGGCGATGATCGAAAAACTGCGGTCGATGCCCTATGAGGAGCGCGTCGGTAATCCCTGCATCGGCGCCGACCGTGCGGATCTCGTGCTCGCCGGCTGCGCGATCCTCGAGGCGATCCGCCGGCGCTGGAGCTGCAGCCGCCTGCGCGTCGCCGACCGGGGCTTGCGCGAGGGCATCCTCACCGAACTGATGTCCGCCGACGGCGTCTGGAAGACCGGCCCGGCCCGTCGCGGCGGCACACGCCAGAAAGGAACCAAATGAGCGGCTCGAAACGCGGCTCCGGCGACCGCGGCCTGCATGTGCGGGTCAAGACCGCGGCCAAGCGCAAGGAATCCTCGACCCGCTGGCTCGAGCGCCAGCTGAACGATCCCTACGTCCGCCGCGCCAAGATGGAAGGCTACCGCTCGCGCGCGGCCTACAAGCTGATCGAGATCGACGACAAGCATAGGCTGCTCAAGCCCGGACAGCGCGTCGTCGACCTCGGCGCCGCACCCGGCGGCTGGTGCCAGGTCGCGGTCGAGCGGGTCGGCTCGACCCCGGAAAATCCGCTCGTCGTCGGCATCGACTATCTCGACATGGACCACATTCCCGGCGTCGTCTTTCTCAGGAAGGACTTCCTTGACGACGACGCGCCGGCCGCGCTGATGGCCGCCCTCGGTGGACACAGGCCCGACGTCGTGCTGTCCGATATGGCCGCGCCGACCACGGGCCACCGCCAGACCGACCACCTTCGCACGACGCATCTGTTCGAGGTGGCGATCCTGTTCGCCCGCGAGAACCTGGCGCCGGGCGGTTCGTTTCTGGCCAAGGTCTTCCGCGGCGGAACGGAGAACGCACTGCTCGCCGACCTCAAGCGCGACTTCGAGACGGTCGTCCACGTCAAGCCGCCGGCAAGCCGCAAGGAGAGCCCCGAGCTCTACGTGGTCGCCAAGGGCTTCCGGGGACAAGGGCGGGACAGGGATTCGGACGTCGAAGCCTGATGGAGAAGCGCGACCGGACGCCGCTTTCGCCTTTTCATATCGTCACCCGCATGGTATTCACCCGCGCCAACTTCTCCGGCAATGCCGAAGCGCTCATGCTGCCGCAGCCCGTCTCGGTGCTCGCGGGTCGACCGCCTATTTGAACAGGGGATTTGGCCATGGCCTCATTTTTCGTACCGGCAACCGGCGCCGAGGCGCTGACCTTCGACGACGTCCTTTTGATGCCGGGTCATTCGGAGGTCATGCCGGCCCAGACCGACCTGCGCACAAGGGTGACCAAGGGCATCGAGCTCAACCTGCCGATCCTGTCCTCGGCCATGGATACGGTCACCGAATCGCGTCTCGCCATCGCCATGGCCCAGGCGGGGGGCATGGGCGTCGTCCACCGCAACCTCGGCCTCGACCAGCAGGCCGAACAGGTCCGCCAGGTGAAGAAGTTCGAATCCGGCATGGTGGTGAACCCGGTCGTGATCGGGCCCGACGCGACGCTGAAGGACGCGCTCGACCTCATGGGCCAGTACGGCATTTCCGGCATTCCGGTGGTCGAGAACGGCGGCACCGGCGGCCAACATACCGGGCGCCTGGTCGGCGTGCTGACCAACCGCGACGTCCGCTTCGCCTCCAATCCCGAGCAGCGCGTCTATGAACTGATGACGCGGGAAAACCTGGTCACCGTACGCGACACGGTCAGCCAGGAGGAGGCCAAGCGCCTGCTGCACCAGCACCGCATCGAGAAGCTGCTGGTGGTCGACGAGAAGTATAACTGCGTCGGCCTCGTCACGGTCAAGGACATCGAGAAGGCGCAACTCAATCCCAACGCGTCCAAGGACGACCAGGGCCGCCTGCGCGTCGCCGCGGCGACCAGCGTCGGCAACGAGGGGCTTGAGCGGGCGGAACGCCTGATCGACGCCGGTGTCGATCTCTTGGTGGTCGATACGGCGCACGGCCATTCCGCCCGGGTGCTCGAAATGGTCGCCAGCGTCAAGGCGATGTCCAATTCCGTGCAGGTGCTGGCCGGCAACGTCGCGACGCGCGAGGCGACCAAGGCGCTGATCGATGCCGGCGCCGACGCGGTCAAGGTCGGCATCGGCCCCGGATCGATCTGCACCACGCGCATCGTCGCCGGCGTCGGCGTGCCGCAACTGACCGCCATCATGGAAAGCTGCGACGAGGCCGCCAAGCAGGGCATCCCGATCATCGCCGACGGCGGCATCAAGTATTCGGGCGATCTGGCCAAGGCGCTGGCCGCCGGTGCCTCGGCGGCGATGATCGGCTCGCTGCTGGCCGGCACCGAGGAAAGCCCCGGCGAGGTCTATCTGCATCAGGGCCGCTCCTACAAGGCCTACCGCGGCATGGGTTCCGTCGGCGCCATGGCGCGCGGCTCCGCCGACCGCTACTTCCAGGCCGAGGTTCGCGACACGCTGAAGCTGGTTCCGGAAGGCATCGAAGGTCAGGTGCCCTACAAGGGGCCCTTGTCCAGCGTGCTGCACCAACTCGCTGGCGGCCTCAGGGCTGCGATGGGCTACGTCGGCGCCAGCACCATCACGGAACTGCAGGAAAGGGCCCGCTTCGTGCGCATTTCCGGCGCGGGCCTGCGCGAAAGTCATGCCCACGACGTGACCATCACGCGCGAGAGCCCGAACTACCCGACGAACATTTGAGCCGTCGGGCCGGCGTCAGCCGACGCCGGCCGGGAACGGGCCTGGAGTGATACGATGAAGGACGGCGGGCGTCTTGCCGCGGCAATCGAGATTCTGACCGAGGTGGACGAGCGCCACCGGCCGGTCCAGGAGGCGCTGAAGGACTGGGGCAACGCCCACCGCTTCGCCGGTTCCGGCGACCGGACGATCATCGGCAACCTCGTCTTCGATGCCCTCCGCCACAAGCGCAGCCTCGGCTGGCGGATGCGTTCGGACACGCCGCGGGCGATCGTTCTTGCCACCTATGCGCTGTCCTGGGCCCTCGGCCCCGATCGCCTTCAGGCCGTCCTTGCCGAGGACCGCCATGCGCCGGAGGCAGTCTCGGCGGACGAGGCTGCGGCACTGCAGATGGAACCGGCGGAGCGAGCTCCCGATGCGGTGGCGGCGGATGTGCCGGACTGGCTGTGGCCGGTCTTCGCCGGCTCGCTCGGTGCCGGTGCTGTGCGGGAAGGGCAGGAATTGGCGGCGCGCGCGCCGATCGATATGCGCGTCAACACCTTGAAGGCGACGCGGGAAAAGGTCGCGAGGCGGCTGCAGCACATCGGCGTGCGCGAGACGCCGCTGTCGCCGGTCGGCCTCAGGGTCGAGCCGAGGCCGGGGCCGGCGCGCCTGCCGCATGTGCAGGCCGAGGAGGGCTATCGCAAGGGCTGGTTCGAGCTGCAGGACGAGGCGAGCCAGCTGGTCGCCCTGGTCGCAGGCGCTCAGCCGGGCCGGCAGGTGCTCGACTTCTGTGCCGGCGGCGGCGGCAAGACCCTGGCTCTGGCGGCCCGCATGGAAAACCGCGGCCAGATCTATGCCTTTGATTCCGATAGGATAAGGCTCGCGCCGATCCACGAGCGGCTGGCCCGCGCCGGCGCCCGCAACGTCCAGGTCCGCCCGCCGCATGAGGGCGCTCTCGACGACCTTGCCGGCCACATGGACCTCGTCTTCGTCGACGCGCCGTGCACCGGCACCGGCGTGTGGCGCCGGCGGCCGGATTCCAAGTGGCGGCTGACCGAACGGGCGCTGGCCGAGCGGGTCGAGGACCAGGCGCGCGTGCTTGAAGCCGCCGCCCGCTTCGTGCGTCCGGGCGGCTTGCTTGCCTATGTGACCTGCTCCGTTCTGGTGCCGGAAAACCGCCAGCAAGTCGCCGGATTCCTGTCGACCCATTGCGATTTCGAGACACTGTCCGCGGCCGAGGCCTGGACCGCCGCTCTGCCGGGCGCGCCTCTGCCCGCTCATGTCTCGCCGGAGGGGCATCTGACCCTGACCCCGGCGACGACCGGCACCGACGGCTTCTTCATCGCGCTGCTGCGCCGCAAGCCCGCCTGACGGCCCGACTGACGGCCCCTGGCGGGGAACGGGGTCAGGCGGGATTCTGCTTTGGCGGATCCCCGGGCGCCTTGGTGGCCGACCCTTGCGCCGCATTGCCATCGTCGTCTGCGGTTGGGTCGTCTGCGGCTGGCGCCGGAGCGCCGGTTTCGCGCGCTGCTTCCGGGTCCGGTTCAACAGGTGCCGGCTCGCCGGTCGCGGGCAGGGCGACCGCGCGCAGGGCCTCGATCACGTCGCGAATGCGGTCGGGCGCCGGCTGGCCGGCTGCAACCGCCGTGAGCACGGTGCGCGCTGCCGTACGCTCGCCTAAGGCGGCGAGGGCGGCGCCGACGGCATTGCCGGCGTCGCGGTGGTCGGGCCGCTCGCTCCAGGCATCGTCGGCGTGGCGCAGCGCCGCCTTGAGGTCGCCGGCGCGCCGGGCGACCGTGCTCAGCTTGACCTTGACGTCTGGATCCGCCGGGTCCCGGTCGAGCGCCGCCTCGTAGGCGTCGCGCGCAGGCCCGAGCGCGTCCTGTGCGGCGAGCACGTCGCCGAGCATGGCATAGGCTGCCGTCGAGCCGGAGCCGATGCCGACCGCCCGCTCCGCCAGCTCCTTCGCTTCGTCGAGCCGCTGGCGCCTGAGCAGCGCCCGGGCGAGGCCGAGCAAGGCCGGCTGGTAGACCGGGTCGAGGCGCAGGGCGGCGCGATAGGCGGCGATCGCCGTGCCCGGGCGCGGATCGCCCGCGCAGGCGTCGGCGAGAAGGGTCAGCGCCGGGGCGTTGTCGGGCAGGAGCCCGACGAGGCGCTGCGCGGCCTCCAGCGCCGCTTCAGGCCGGCCCTGGCGGATCAGGATCGTCGCCAGGCCGTAAAGCGCGTTGTGGTTGTCGGGCATGGCGTCCAGAACGGCGCGGAACGAGGCTTCCGCGTTGGCGAGGTCGCCGAGCAGCAACTGGCAGTTGCCGAGATTGGCGCGGGCGCGCAGATGGTCGGGCCGGGCGAACACGATCTTGCGCAGCAACGCCGCCGCCTCGTCGAGGCGCCCCGAGCGCAGCAGCGCGGTGGCGGCCCGGTAGGCGGCGTCGACGTCCTCCGGCGCCCGCGCATGGGCGTCCAGATAGGCGGTGACATCCGGCCCCGACCCAACCGGGATGGAACCGACCGGGGAGGCGCCATCCGCGTAGGCGCTGGCCGGGCGCGCGTCCGCCGCCGCTGCCGGGGTCTGCTGGGGGGAGGGCCGGGCGTCTTCCGGGTTGCTCATGGCCTGTGATCGCTTCCGCAGTCCGGGTCCGGTGCGAAGCGACGTCGCCGGCCCGTTGTCCTTGATGATCCCCGAGTGCCCGGCCTCGCCGGTTTCGAATCGGCATCGGCCCGCAACCTGAAGCTTACGCATACCCGCGCGGCCGGGTCAAAATGAAGGCAGGGGGTGTTGACAAGGTCCTTTCAAGCGAAACGAAAAGATTGGGCGCCGGTCCTGTGATCGGCTGTTTCGTTGCTGATGACGCGATATCGGCCGGCGCCGCGCGGCCTCGTTTCGGTGGCAACAAAAAGGGTCGTGGATATCCCCGCAAAGATCGTGTCGTCGGCAACGAAACTGCTGTAACAGGCGGCAAAATCGACCAGAACAGCCCACGCCGGCGGCGTTGCCAGAAGGCGCTGCCGTCGACGCCCGGAGGCGAGATCCGATGAAATCCGTACCGGACGGCCCGATCCATCAGGCCGGCCTCTTCGACGCCGAGCCGCCCGTCGGCCTCGACAATTTCCTGCCCCTGAAGCTTATCGCCGCCGCGCGGCTGGTGGAGCGCCGCCTGGCGCGCGCCCTGCAGGCCGACCACGGTCTGGCGCTCGCCGAATGGCAGGTGCTGGCCGCCCTGATCGAGGTGGAGGACCTGTCGGTGCGCGACCTCGGGCCGCGGACCGGCCTCGACGCCGTCGCCATCAGCCGGGCGGCGATGCGCCTGACCGACCGCAAGCTGGTGAAGAAGGCCGAGAACCGCAAGGACCGGCGGCTGGTCGTGCTCAGGCCGACGCGCGCCGGCCGACAGCTCGGTGCCGGCATCGCCGCGCGGCTCGCGCCGCTGGAGGCGGAGATCCTGCGGGGCGTTGGCGTCTCCGACCGGATCCGGCTGTCGAACCTGCTCGGCGCGCTCCAGCTCCGCGAGCCGGTCGTGCAGGCGCGGCCGCGCAGCGCAAATTGAAGTTCAAATCCGGCCGGCGACAGGCTAGAAGCACGTCATGACAGACAGCATTCTCATTATCGACTTCGGTTCCCAGGTCACCCAGCTGATCGCCCGGCGCGTGCGCGAGGCTGGCGTCTACTCGGAAATCGTGCCGTTCCAGTCGGCAGAGGCCGCCTTCGAGCGGATGCGGCCGAAGGGCGTAATCCTGTCCGGCGGCCCGGCCTCGGTGCTCGACCAGAGCGCGCCGCTGGCGCCGATGTCGGTGTTTGCGGCGGGCGTGCCGGTGCTCGGCATCTGCTACGGCGAACAGGTCATGGCCCACCAGTTGGGCGGGCGGGTCGAGGGCGAGCACCACCGCGAGTTCGGTCGCGCCTTCGTCGAGGTGACCAGGCCCTGCGCGCTGACCGAGGGCGTGTGGGAGGCCGGCAGCCGCCATCAGGTGTGGATGAGCCACGGCGACCGCGTCACGGCGCTGCCCGACGGCTTCGAGGTCGTCGCCGTCTCCGAGAACGCGCCCTATGCCATGATCGCCGACGAGGCGCGCCGCTTCTACGCCACCCAGTTCCACATGGAGGTGGTGCACACGCCCGACGGGGCGAAGCTTCTGTCCAATTTCGTCCACAAGATCGCCGGCTGCGCCGGCGACTGGACCATGGCGCATTTCCGCACCGACGCGATCGCGCGCATCCGCGCGCAGGTCGGCAGCGGCAGGGTGATCTGCGGCCTGTCCGGCGGCGTCGACAGTTCGGTCGCCGCCGTGCTCATCCACGAGGCGATCGGCGACCAGCTGACCTGCATCTTTGTCGACCACGGCCTGATGCGCAAGGGCGAGGCGAAGGAGGTGGTGTCGCTGTTCCGCGGCCACTACAACATCCCGCTCGTCCATGTCGACGCGGCCGATACCTTCATCGACGCGCTCGAGGGCGAGAGCGATCCGGAGGTCAAGCGCAAGACCATCGGCCGGCTGTTCATCGAGGTGTTCGAGGCCGAGGCGACGAAGCTCGGCGGCGCCGACTTCCTCGCCCAGGGCACGCTCTATCCCGACGTGATCGAGAGCGTCTCCTTCACCGGCGGCCCGTCGGTGACCATCAAGTCGCACCACAATGTCGGCGGCCTGCCCGAGCGCATGAAGATGAAGCTGGTAGAGCCGCTGCGCGAGCTGTTCAAGGACGAGGTGCGCGCGCTCGGGCGCGAGCTCGGCCTGCCCGACGCCTTCGTCGGCCGCCATCCGTTCCCGGGCCCGGGCCTCGCCATCCGCTGCCCCGGCGGCGTGACGCGCGACAAGCTGAAGATCCTGCGCGAGGCCGACGCGATCTATCTCGACGAGATCCGCAAGGCCGGGCTCTACGACGCCATCTGGCAGGCCTTCTCGGTGCTGCTGCCGGTGCAGACCGTCGGCGTCATGGGCGACGGGCGCACCTACGAATACGTGCTGGCGCTGCGCGCCGTCACCTCGGTCGACGGCATGACCGCCGACTTCTACCACTTCGACATGGAGTTCCTCGGCCGCGCCGCGACCCGCATCATCAACGAGGTCAAGGGCGTCAACCGCGTCGTCTACGACGTCACCTCCAAGCCGCCGGGGACGATCGAGTGGGAATGACGGGGACTAGCTAGCCCTCGCGTGTCGGTACGTCGTTTTTCGTCGGAAAAGCGACGGTCTGCGGCTCGTCTCCCTGTCATCCGCCTTCTGGTCTCTGCGGTCGCCGAAAGTCCCGCCATGGCAACCCAGGCCCGGGTCGATCAGGGTACCGTCCCGCCTGCGGCACCTGGTCCGGCATGGCGGCGTCGATCAGCGGCATTGTGATGCCGTGCACGACCTTTTCCTGTGGCGGTGGAGAGGGCGTACCGGCCTTCGCTCGTCCTTCCGCTGCCCCGAAACCGCGCATAAAGCGGCCGGGACGCCGCAAGGGGCAGCCTGCGCCGTCGCCTGGTTACGCGACTGCTCGGGCTTGCCCGGTGCGTCGCGGGCCATCGCCGCGCCGATCGCTGCCCGTTGCGGCCATGCCCGTCGTCCCCCGTCCGCCAGCAGGGGCTTTCCGAGCGAACCGACGCCATGGGGCCGCCCCGAGCGGCCGGCAGCGGCTCCCTCGCGCAGTGCTGGCGCCCCGACAAACAAGCATCGGCGAGACGCAGGTCGCGTCAGCAGCGTGCGCAGCGTGATCGGTTCTGCCCCTGCCGCTCCATCCGGTCATCGCTTCAACGGGCGGCGCCTACGCAGGCGACGGACCTTGCTGCGATGCCCCGGGTCGTTCGAAGGTTCATGAGCGTCGGCTATGGTTGGACCGTCATGTCTCATCACCATGCCTCAACACCCTGTTTCATGGTCGGCTGACGCCGAATTGCCCGCAGGAAGCGCAACTGCGGCCTTCATCACCGTGTCATCGACGGCCGGGACAATGGCACAAATCCTTAGCCCGGCAAGTATCTGGTTCCCCCGGCGGGCCCTGGTCTCCCCAGAGGACAGAGGGCATGGGTCAGAGGATATGGGTCAGACGACATGGGTCAGACGACATGGGTCGCATGACAGGGGTCAGATGACGTGGGTCACATGATTGGCGTCCCGCATCCGACCGCCGATCGCCTCGTCGGCGCCTATTGCCAGTTGGTCGAGGAGGGGGTGGCGGCCGCGCAGATCACCACGCGCATGGTCGCGGATCGGGCGGGAACCAGCGTCTCGGCGGTCGCGTTCCATTTCGGCTCGCTGGACGAGCTGATCGCCGCCGTGGGCATGGGCGCCTACAACCGCCTCAACAGGGAGAGGTTGCAGATTCTGCAGACCGCGATCTTTGCACACCGTCCCGAGCCGCCGCCCGTGCGCAGCGTGCTCGATGCGCTGATCCGCCCGCCCGTGCTCTGGCATCTGCGCGGGGACGGGGCCTACGGCGTCCTCATGCACATCAGCACGCTGCTGTCGACCTGCCGCGATCCGGGGCGGTTCCGGGCGCTGGAGGCAAGCATGCAGCCGCATCGCGTCATCATGGCGCAGCTGCGGGCGCACGCCCCTTGGCTCAGCGAGGCCGAGATCGGCTGGCGGGTGAGCGCCATCCTGGGGATCCGCTCGCAGGTGCTGCGCAGGCGCTACCGCTGCGACGCCTTCACCGGCGGCCGTCTCGACCTCGACGACCCGGAAGCCGTCATCGAAGCGATCCTCGACCTGGCGGTGCCGATGTTCGCGGCCCCCGATGCGGCCAGCGCACCGCGGCACCGCTTCTGAGGGAAGCCGTCAGGCTCCCGCCGCTCTGAGCGGTCGCTCGCACCGGGCCGGCCAAGGCAGGTCGACGGCAAGGCCGGCCTCGTCGAACAGATGGAAGGCGTCGCGCGCCACGGACAGCGTGACCGGGCGACCGCGCTCGAAGGCATGGGTGCCCGGCAGGCGCGCGACGAACTCGGCACCGGTCAGGCCGGCAAACTCGAAGCGGACCAGGGTTTCGGCGCCGAGGCACTCGACGTGCAGGGCGGTGGCCTGCAGGGTCGCGTCCTCGCCGGCGCCGTCCGGTGCTGCCCGGATGCTCTCCGGGCGGATGCCGAGGGTTGCCGGGCCGCCCGCGCAGGCAGCGTCGCGCGGCAGCGCAAGCCGCAGCCCGTCGGCGACGAACTCCGCCCCGGCTTCGCTCCGCTGCAGCACGCCGGGGACGAGGTTCATCGCCGGCGCGCCGAGGAACGCGGCCACGAACAGGTCGCGCGGCCGCTGGTAGAGCTCCATCGGTGTGCCGGTCTGGCGGATCCGTCCGCCGTCCATGAGCACGACCCGGTCGGCCATGGTCATCGCCTCGACCTGGTCATGGGTGACATACAGCGTGGTGATGCCGAGCCCCTTCTGCAGCCGGGCGATCTCGACCCGTGCGGAGCCGCGCAGCTTGGCGTCCAGGTTCGACAGCGGCTCGTCGAACAGGAAGGCGGCCGGCTCGCGCACGATGCAGCGGGCGACGGCGACGCGCTGGCGCTGGCCGCCCGACAGCTCCCTGGGACGGCGGTGCAGCAGATGCGCGATGCTCATGCGCTCGGCCGCTTCGCGCACCCTGACCTCGATCTCCGCCTTGGGCAGGCCCTTCAGGCTGAGCGCGAAGCCGATGTTCTCGGCCGCCGTCATGTGCGGATAGAGCGCGTAGGACTGGAACACCATGGCGAGGTTGCGGTCGCGCGAGGCGAGCTGCGTGACGTCCCTGCCGCCGACCCGGATCCGGCCGTCCGTCACTTCCTCGAGCCCTGCCAGCATGCGCAGCGTGGTGGTCTTGCCGCACCCGGACGGGCCGACCAGGGCGACGAATTCGCCCTCGGCTACGGTGAGGTCGAACCGGTCGACCGCGACAACATCGTCAAATCGCTTGGTGACAGTCTCGAATGCAAGTCCGTGCATGTCGGCAGGCCTTCTTTCTTGCGCCATTGTCCCTGCCTCGCAGAGTGCGGACCGAAGGACACAGTTCGACGACCGTGGCGAAAACTTTTCGTGGCGGTTGTCGAACGCCGTTCGACAGATTTCATCCCGGCGACAACGCTCGGGCAAAAAAGCTTCATGTCCGCCTGCCAAGGTCGCCGCCGAGCGGGGCAGGCAGGAGACAGGGATGCAACAGGACATCGCGGCAACCAAGAGGACGGTCGGCAACGCATTGCCGCCGCTGCAGTCGCCAGTGCAGTCGCCACTTCTGGCCGCCCACCCGAATTTCCGCGCCCTGGACGGGGTGGCAGCGGACGGCCGGCGCGTCCGCCCAGCGGCCTTCCTGCGCGGTCCCGCGCTTCACGATCTGGCCGAGACCGACTGGCTGGCGGCGCCTCTGTCGGGCCTCGACCTGATCGTCGACTTCCGGCGCCACGAGGAAAGCACGCACCGCCCGAACCGGCTGCCGGCCGCCCTGCGCGACCGCATGCTGGCACTGCCGATCTGCACCGGGGCGACGGCGACGCTCGTGTCGGACGCGGGATCGGTGCCGGTCGACCATGACCGGGCGTGCGCGGCGATGACTGCCGCCTACCGCGACTTCGTGCGCGTCAACGGCGCCGTCTTCGCCGCCTTTCTGTCGGCCGTGGAGCGGATCGAACGCGGCCCGGTGTTCTTTCACTGCACCGCCGGCAAGGACAGGACCGGCTTCGCAGCCGCGCTGATCCAGCTCGCGCTCGGGGTTGGCCGCGACCAGGTGATGCACGACTTCCTGGCGACCGGCGGCCTGTGGGCGCCCGACCCGGCCCTGGCTGAACGCATTCCGGAGCCGGCGCGGGCGGCGGTGTTCGGCGTGCAGCCCGATTACCTGAACGCTGCGCTCGACGAACTCGACGCGGTCCATGGCGGGGCCGTGGCCTTCGCGACAGCCGCGATGGGCGGCGAGGAGCGGTTCCGCCGATGGGTGGAACGCAGCCTCGTCTGAGCCGATCCGGACATCTGATTTGACGACATGCAAGGGAACACGACATGACCGGAAAGACCAGTTTCGTGCACATCACCGACCTGCACATCAGCGCTCCGGAGCTGGAGGACACCCGGCTGCGTTCGGACACGACCGCGACGCTGAAGGCCGTGCGCGCCATGATCGAGGGCCTGGCCAGCCGGCCGGCCTTCGTCATCGCCAGCGGCGACCTGACCAACCACGGCGACGAGGCCTCCTACCGCGCGCTCGCCGACCTGATGCACGGCTTCGACGTGCCGGTGGTCTGGGCCCTGGGCAACCACGACACGCGCGCGGGCTTCTATCGCGGCCTGCTCGGCCGGACCGACGATCTCGACGCACCCCATGACGAACACCGGGTCATCGACGGCGTCCACCTGGTCACCCTGGACACGTCCGTGCCGGGCAAGATCGGCGGCGATCTGGAGGACGCGCAGTTCGCCTTTCTCGAGGCGGCGCTCCGCAGCCACACGGAGCTGCCCAAGGTCCTCGTCATGCACCACGCTCCGGCGCTGGACCGGGATCCCGACTGGGAGTGGGAGGGGCTGTCCTTTGCGGCCACCGACCGGCTCGCCGCGGCCCTCGACGGACACCGCATCGCGGGCATCTTCTCGGGCCATATCCATCAGGATCGCTTCTCGCACTGGCACGGCATCCCGCTGGTCGTCGGCATGGGGCAGCACTGCGCCCTCGACCCGCTCCATTCCGGCGACAGCATCCGCTCGGTCAGCGGCGCGTCCTTCTCGGTGTGCGTGCTGCGCGACAGCGGTTTGACGGTTACCTGCGCACCGCTGCCGTCCGACCGCGTCGAACTCGCCCGTACCACCCTGGACCAGCTCCGTGCCTACGAGGACTCGCTCGCCAACCGCGCGACCGCGGCCTGACCGGGGCACGCCATCTCTTCTTTTACAAGGACCCCACCCATGCAGATCCTGAGAAGTCTCGCCCGTTCGGCCGGCGTCGCCCTGGCGCTCGCGGCCGTGAGCGGCGGCGCTGTTGCCCAGAGCATGTCCGCCAGCATCGATACGCCGGTGACGATCAAGTTCTACAATTACAATCTCGGCTCGGCCGGCATCGGCCGCGAGGCCACGCTGGAGATGATCGACGCGTTCCAGGCGGCCAATCCCATGATCACCGTCGAGGGCGTGGCGGTGTCCTCCGCGGAGGTGATGAGCCGCGTCCAGGCGGACGTGATCGCCGGGCAGGGGCCCGACATCGCCCAGATCATCTTCGCCGACCTCGGCTACGTGGTCGACAACTTCGGCGTTCCGGCGCTCGAGGACGTCGTGCCGGCGGCGGACCTGTCCCAGCATCTCGACGGCCTGTTCCCGCGCGGCGTCGAACTCGGCCGGCTCGACGGCAGGACCTACGGGCTGGCCTATGTCTTCTCCACACCGGTGCTGTTCTACAACGCGGACCTGTTCCGCAAGGCCGGGCTCGATCCCGATGCGCCGCCGCGCACATGGGAGGAGGTCGCCGCCGCCGCCAAGGCGATCACGGCCAGCACCGGCCAGGCCGGCCTCCTGACCGGCATCTTCGGTCCGTCTGCCTACGACTGGCTCTACCAGGGCTTCATCCGCTCGAACGGCGGTAGGGTCATGTCCGAGGACCGCACGACCATGATGTTCGGCGCCCCCGAGGCGGTCGAGGCGCTCGGCGTGCTGCGCGACATCGCCAAGGCCGGCGCGATGCCCAACCTGCCCTCGACCTCGGCCATCGAGACCATGTCGAGCGGCAATGCCGGCATGTACCTGCAGACCAGCGCCGTCCAGGGCCGGATGCTGAAGGGAGCAGAAGGCACTTTCGAGCTGCGCGCCGCGCCCATGCCGACCTTCGGCGACAAGCCCGCGACGCCGACGAACTCCGGCTCGGCCCTGGTGATCATGACGCGCGATCCGCTCAAGCAGCGCGCCGCCTGGGAGCTGATGAAGCACCTTACCTCTGATTACGGCTACACGATTATCACGTCCAAGATCGGCTACGTGCCCCTGCGCGAGAACGCGGTCAGGAGCGAGGAGCATCTCGCCGGCTTCCTGCGCGAGAACCCGGTCGTGCAGCCGAATATCGACCAGTTGCAGTCCCTGGTTCCCTGGGTGCCGCTGCCGGGCCCGAACTACCGCCAGATCCTGACCGTCATGATGAACGCCTCCGAGCAGGCCGTATTCGGAGCGCAGGACGACATCGCCGCGATCATGGCGGACGCACAGGCGCGCGCGCAGGCCTTGGTGCCGCGCTGAATCGATCGAAGGACCGCGGCGCCGCCGCGGTCCCGTCGCCAACCTTCATGGAGTGATACCGATGCTGCACCGCACTTTCCTGGGCATGGCGACGGCCGTCGCCATCCTGTCCGCACCGCTTGCCGCGCTCGCACAGAGCATGGCCCCGGCCTCCGACGCGCCCGTCACCATCCGTTTCTACAACTACAACCTCGCCTCCGCCGGGATCGGACGGGATGCGACGGTGGAGATGCTGGATAGCTTTGCCGAGGCACATCCGACGATCAAGGTCGAGGGGGTCGCGGTGCCATCCGCCGATGTCATGAGCCGGGTCCAGGCCGACGTCGTCGCGGGGCAGGGCCCGGACATCGCCCAGATCGTCTTTTCCGACCTCGACTACGTGGTGACCAATTTCGGCGCGCCAGCGCTCGAGGACATCGTCCCGGCCGGGGAACTTGAGGCGCATCTCGCCGGCATCTTCCCCAATGGGGTCGAACTCGGCCGGCTCGACGGCAAGACCTATGGGCTGGCCTATGTTTTCTCGACACCCGTGCTGTTCTACAACGCGGATGTCTTCCGCGCCGCCGGACTGAATCCGGATGCGCCGCCGCGCACCTGGGACGAGGTGAAGTCGGCCGCGCTTGCGATCAGGTCCAGCACCGGCAAGACCGGCCTGATCGCCGGCATCTTCTCGCCCTTCGACTGGATGTTCCAGGGCCTGATCCGCTCGAACGGCGGCCGCGTGCTCTCGGAAGACCGCAAGCAGCTGATGTTCGCCGAGCCGGAAGCGGTCGAGGCGCTCGCCATCCTGCGCGACATGGCCAAGAGCGGCGCCATGGAGAATGCGACGACCGCCAACGGTATCGAGGCGATGTCGTCGGGTCAGGTCGGCATGTATCTCACCACCAGCGTGGTGCAGGCGTCCCTGCTCAAGGGCGCTGCCGGCAAGTGGGAACTGCGTGCGGCGGCCATGCCGGCGTTCGGCGACCGCCCCGCCGTGCCGACCAATTCCGGTTCGGCGCTGGTGGTGTTCACGCAGGATCCGCTCAAGCAGCGCGCCGCCTGGGAATTGATGAAGCACCTGACCTCTGACTATGCCTACACGATCATCACCTCGAAGATCGGCTACCTGCCGCTGCGCCAGTCGACCATCGACGGCGAGGCTCATCTGGCGCCCTGGCTGCGGGAAAACCCGTTGGCGCTGCCGAACATCCAGCAGCTGTCGCGAATGGAGCCGTGGGTGCCGCATCCGGGTCCGAACTACCGGCAGATCGTCACGACCATGATGAATGCCGCCGAGCAGGCGGTGTTCGGCGAGGGCGATCCGGCCACGATCCTGGCCGAGGCGCAGAAGCGGGCCCAGGCGCTGATGCCGCGCTGAACGACGTCAAGCGGCGCGGTGACCGGACGGCACCGCGCCCGCGACACCGACCAACAGGGGTTTTGCAGGGATCATGCAGCCATGACCGAGACCGCCACAATCGCACCGCCGCTGCGAGGCGTCCTGTCGCACTGGCTGCGGCGTCAGCCGCTGGCGCCCTGGCTCTATCTCGCACCGGCCGCCGCCGCCCTGATCGTCTGGATCTATGCCCCGCTCGGCTATGCCCTGTGGCTCAGCTTCCACGAATGGAACATGCTTCCGTTCGCGTCCATCCGCTCCGTCGGGACACAGAACTACGAGCGTCTGCTGGAGCTTCCGGAGATGGGCCAGGCGCTCCGCAACACGCTGGTCTATCTGGTCGGCCTGCTGCCTCTGACGGTGGTCCTGCCTGTCGCCGCCGCGATCCTGACGCACGAGTTGAAGGGGCGCTGGCGCAACATCTATCGCGGGCTGATCTTCGTGCCGCTGATCATCGCGCCGGTCGCGGCCGCGGCGGTGTGGCGCTGGATCCTCGATCCGGACTTCGGGCTGCTCAACACCGGCCTGAAGGCGCTCGGGCTGGAGCCCTTGCGCTTCCTCCAGGATCCGGATCTGACGATCTGGTCGATCATCTGGATCACCGGATGGAAACTGATCGGCTTCTCCACCCTGATCGTCTCGGCAAGCCTTGCCAACATCAACCCGTCCCTGATCGAGGCGGCGCGGATGGACGGCGCCAGCGAATGGCAGGTGACGCGCCGCATCCGCCTGCCGCTGCTGTCGCCGGTCATCTTCCTTCTGATCCTGCTGACCATCCTGCTCGGAGCGCAGTGGAGCTTCACCTACATCCACGTGCTCACCCAGGGCGGACCGCTCGGCACCTCGAACAACATCTACTACCTGCTCTGGCAGTTCGGCTTCGGCGGCCTGGCTGCGGGCTGGGCGTCCGCCGCCGGGATCATCCTCTTCGCCGGATTCGGACTGGTCGCCGTCGCGCTTCTCTGGCTCATGAACAAGGTGACGTTCCATGACAACTGATGTCGCGGCGCATCGTCCGGCCGCAGGCTGGCTCGCCCATGCGGTGATGATGCCGCTGGCCTTCGTCTCGATCTTTCCTGTCTGGTGGATGTTCGTGACGTCGCTGCGGCCGGAGAACGACATCTACAGCAGACTGCCGTGGCCGTCCGCGCCAACGCTCGACAACTATGCCTATGCGATCCAGGCCATTCCCGTCTGGGCGATGCTCTGGAACACGCTGGTCTACTCGGCGCTGGCCACGGCCGCGCAGCTGCTGACGGCGATCCTGGCCGCCTATGCCTTCGCCCGCTGGCGATTCCTGTTCGACAGGGCGCTGTTCGCGCTGATCGCCCTGACCTGGCTGGTGCCGTTCCAGGTGGTGATGATCCCCAACTACGTGCTGGTCTCGCAGATGGGGCTGATCGACACGATCGCCGCCCTGGTCGTCCCGAACCTCGCCTCCGCCTTCGCCATCCTGCTACTTGTCCAGTCCATGCGCTCGTTTCCCTCCGAGGTGATCGAGGCCGCGCACATGGACGGTGCCGGCCACTGGCGCATCCTGTGGCGGATCCTGGTGCCGAACCTGCGCGCGCCGCTGGCCGCGCTTGCCATCCTGCTGTTCATCTCGTCGTGGAACGATTATTTCTGGCCGCTGCTGCTGACGCGTTCCGAACGATCAACGGTGATCCAGATCGGTATCCAGATGTTCCTGACCGAGGAAGGCAACCAGTGGGGACCGCTGATGGCGATCTCGTCGCTCGCCTGCCTGCCCGTGCTGGCCCTATACGCCGTGCTGCAGAGGCAGGTGATCGACAGCTTCGTGAAGGCCGGACTGAAGTGAGGGAAGGGACGACCGGCGACCTTCGGACCTGATCAGCCGCCCTTCTTCAGCGTGCTCTCGGCCGGGCCGGTGAACCTGACGCCGATCTGGTCTTCCGTGCGCCAGACGGCGCGGGCCGGGCGGCGGATGTGGTCGGCGTCGATATAGAGCAGGAATTCTTCGGGAATCGCCAGCGTATCGGACACCTTGAGCAGCACGCCCTCGTCGCTGGCGTTGCGGATGATGCAGTCAAAGACCTGCGAGAGATTGCCGAACACGATCCGCGCTGACTTCAGCGTGCGATGACGCGGCAGTTTCCTTCGCTCGTCCCTTTGCTCGTCCATGACAAGAACTCCCGGTGCAGGACCATGTGCGGCGAGGTTAAGGCGTGCAGGTGAAGGATTGCTTGCCGTGATCGCGAACCCGGCGGCGCTGCCGCCTATGTCGCGCACCGTACGCACAGCGCCGCGGCCGGATCGATGGCGAGGCGCCGGTCGGGGATCTCCTCGCCACACTCGAGGCAATAGCCGTAGTCGCCGTCCGTCAGGCGGCGCAGCGCCGAGTCGAGCCTGGCGCGTTCGGCCCGGCGTTGGCGCTCGGCGGCCTGCGCCATGGCCTGCATCTGCAGCGCGTCCATGCGCGACAGCCGTCCGACGGCCTGCTGGTCGAGCTCGACCGGCGCCCGGTTGGCCGCGGACAGGGCGCTCAGGGCTTCAAGTTCGGCCTTGCGGGCGGCAAGCCGCGTGCGGGCCAGATCAAGATCCACGGTCATGATCGAATTCTGCCCCAGGCCGGGTGGGCCGGCAAGACCCGAAGCCGCGGGCGGCGCAAGGCCATCGCGTTGCGCGCCGATTGCGGGCTGATCTTGCCTGCGCGATGGGCTATGGAAGAGGCGGTCAGGCAAGGGGAGAGGCGCAATGATCCAGCTTCTGGCAGGTCTCGTGGTGTTCCTGGGCGTGCACAGTATTCCGATGCTGCCGGCATTCAGGCGCGCTCTGATGGCACGGTTCGGCGACGGGCCCTACCGGCTCGTCTTCAGCGTCGTCGCCCTCGTCGGGCTGGTACTGATCATCCACGGCTACGGCGCCGCCCGCATGGCCGGCCCGCCGCAGCTCTACGATCCGCCGCTGTGGACGCGCCATCTGGCACTGCTGTTGATGGTGCCGGTGTTCATCCTGCTGATCGCAGCCTATCTGCCGGGGCGGCTGAAGCGGATGCTGCGCCATCCGATGCTGCTTGCAATCAAGATCTGGGCGTTTTCCCACCTTCTTTCCAACGGCGACCTCGCCTCGGTGCTGCTGTTCGGCAGCTTTCTCGCCTGGGCGGTCGCCGACCGGATCTCCGTCAAGCGGCGCGGCCTGAACGGCCAGGGCCCGCTTTCCGAGCGCGCCGGACGCAACGAGACCATCGCGATCATCGGCGGCCTCGCGCTCTACGCCGCCTTCGTCGTCAAGCTGCACGAGGTGCTGATCGGTGTGCCGCCGATCTGATCGCGGCCTCTGCCTCACTTGCGCCATCAAGCCATTGAAAACAGCCGGGACGGGCGTTTGCCACGACGGATGCGACAGTTTATTGTGGCGCCGCTTCGGCACGGCGCAGAACGGGGCGCCAGGCCCGCAGGGGCTGCCAAGCCCGGGAAGACCGCAGGAACCAGGTACGAATGTCCGACATTTTTCGTGAAGTCGACGAAGATATCCGCCAGGAGAAATACCGTCGCTTGTGGGACCGGTTCGGTCTCTGGATCATCGTTCTGGCGGTTGTGATCGTCGCCGGTACCGGCGGCTACCGCGGCTGGAGCTACTGGCAGCAGACCAAGGCGCGCGAGGCGGGCGACATGTTCCTGCGCGCGGTCGCCCTCGCCGAGAGCGGGCAGCATCTCGAAGCTCAGGAGCTGTTCGGTCGGCTGGAGACTGCCACCGGCGGCTATCCGGTGCTGGCCCGCCTGCGCGGCGCCACCGACCTTGCCGTTGCCGGCAATCCGGAGGAGGCGATTGCGCGCTTCGACGCCATCGCCGCCGACCGTTCCGTCGATTCGCTGATGCGCGACCTGGCCAGCCTGCGCGCCGGCTATCTGGCGCTGGACAGTCTGGACCATGCGGCCGTGCAGGATCGCCTCGAGGGTGTCGCCGGGGACGCCAACCCGTGGCGCTTCGCCGCCCGCGAGATTCTGGCCTTCAGCGCCTGGAAGGCTGGCGACACCGCTGCCGCCCGCGACTGGATCGACCGTATCGTCGACGATGCAGCGGCGCCCGCAGACGTGTCGGGCCGGGTCGGCATCCTCAACGAGTTGATCCGGGCCGCCGAAGGCGCGGCCGGATCAGCAGCCGGCAACGAAGGGGCCAGCCAGTGATGCGTACCGCGCGAAAGACGATGCGGACGGCCGCATCCCTGGCGCTCGTCTCGGCTCTCGTAGCCGGATGCAGCGCCGTGTCCGAGTTCACCGACCCGATCAATCCTTTCTCGAAGAAGGAGAAGATCCTGCCCGGAGAGCGCCAGCCGCTGTTCGCGGGCGCCGATCCTCTGGCGCAGGCGAGCGGGCAGGCCGCCAGTCTCGGTCCGGCCAGCGGCGGCCAGGACTGGCCGCAGTCGGGCGGCCCGGAGACCAACGACCCGGGCAACGTAGCCGTGTCGGTCGCCGGCGCGCGGGTCTGGCGCGCGTCGATCGGCAGCAGTGGCGGCGGCCTGACTACCTCGGCCCTGCGCACGGCAGCCCGTCCCGTCTCCCAGGGCGGCCGGCTCTATGTCTACAAGCCGACCGGCGAGGTCGTGTCGCTGAGCACGGGCGGCGCACGCGGCTGGACGCGGTCGCTGCGTCCCGAGGGCGAGCGGGATTCCGCAGCTGGCGGTGGTGTGGCGGTGTCGGGAGGACGCGTGTTCGCCGCCACCGGCTATCGCCAGCTGGCAGCCCTCGACGCCGGCTCCGGCCAGGTGCTGTGGACAGCGGATCTGGGTGCGCCGGCGCGCGGTGCGCCAGCGGTCGGCGCGGGTCACGTCTTCGTGGTGACGCAGACCAACGAGGTCTATGCCGTCAAGCAGGACGACGGCACCGTCGCCTGGACCTATTCCGGCATTTCGGAATCCGCCGGTCTGCTGTCGGCGGCGAGCCCTGCGGTTTCGGGCAACACGGTGGTCGTTCCGTTCTCCTCCGGAGAGATCATGGCGCTCGACATTAAGACCGGCGAGCCGAAGTGGGTCGATGCGGTCGCGCGCTCGTTCCGCACCCTTGCGGTGTCCGGGCTTGCCGACGTTGCGGCGAGCCCGGTGGTTTCCGGCGGTACCGTCTATGCGACCGGCGTCGCCGGCCGCACCATCGCCGCCTCGCTGTCCAGCGGCGAGCGGCTGTGGGAGCAGGACATCGGTAGCGTCCACACGCCGGTCGTGTCCGGCAACGCCCTGTTCATGGTCACCCTCGACGACCGCATGGTGGCGCTCGACCGCAAGACCGGCAGGCCGCTGTGGTCGGCCGACCTGCCGCAGATTGAGAGCCGAAAGCAGCGCCGCAATTGGGCCGGCCCCGCTCTGGCCAATGGTACCCTGGTCGCATTTTCCAACGACGGACGCCTTGCGCAGGTCGATGCGGTGTCCGGCAAGGTGCTGTCGGCGCGCGACGTGCAGACCAAGGTGTTCGTGACGCCGATCATCGCCGGCGGGCGCGTGATCGTGCTCGAGGGCGACAGCGGCATCGCGGCGTTCAACTGACAAGACCGCCGCGCGGCAAGGAGTACCTGAGGTGGGCGCAACCGTCGCCATCATCGGCCGGCCGAACGTCGGCAAGTCGACTCTGTTCAACCGTCTGGTCGGCAAGCGGCTGGCGCTGGTCGACGACACGCCCGGCGTGACCCGCGATCGTCGCCCCGGCGAGGCGCGTCTTGGCGACCTGCGCTTCACGGTGATCGACACCGCCGGCCTGGAGGACGCGGACGCCACCAGCCTGGAAGGGCGCATGCGCGCCCAGACCGAGGAGGCGATCGCTGAAGCCGACGTGGTGCTGTTCGTCATCGATGCGCGCTCTGGCGTGACGCCGCTCGACAGCCATTTCGCCGAGGTCGCCCGGCGCAGCGACCGGCCGGTCATCCTGCTCGCCAACAAGGCGGAAGGGCGGGCCGGAGAAGGCGGTCTCTATGACGCCTTCGCCCTCGGCCTCGGCGATCCGGTCGCCATCTCGGCCGAGCACGGCGAGGGCCTGGCCGACCTCTACGAGGCGCTGCTGCCCTATGTGGAACGCGTCGAGGAGGAGGAAGCGGCCCGGGATGAGGCACGCATCGGCATCGACCTCGACGAGAGCGGCGAGGCGATCGAACCCGAGACGCCGGCCGGCACGCGCGAGCGGCCGCTCAGGGTGGCGATCGTCGGCCGGCCGAACGCCGGCAAATCGACGCTGATCAACCGCATGATCGGCGAGGAACGCATGCTGACCGGTCCGGAGGCCGGTATCACCCGCGATTCCATCTCGGTCGACTGGCTCTGGCGCGACCATCACGTCAAGCTGTTCGACACCGCCGGCATCCGCCGCAAGGCGCGGGTACAGGAGAAGCTGGAAAAGCTGTCGGTCGCCGACGCGTTGCGCGCGATCAAGTTCGCCGAGGTGGTGGTGGTCACGCTGGATGCGACAAACGCCTTCGAGAAGCAGGATCTTCAGATCATCGACCTGGTGGCGCGCGAAGGCCGCGCCCTGGTCATCGCCATCAACAAGTGGGATCTGGTCGAGGACCGCGAGGCGGCCTGGCAGGCGATCCGCGACGCCCAGGACCGCTATCTAAACCAGATCCGGGGTGTGCAGATTGCCACCATTTCCGGTATCCAGGGCCAGGGGATCGACCGGCTGATGGAAGCGGTGTTCACCGCCTACGACGTCTGGAACACGCGTATTTCCACGGCCCGGCTCAACCGCTGGCTCGACGGCGTGCTGGCGCATCATCCGCCCCCCGCGGTCCAGGGCCGGCGGGTGCGGCTGCGTTACATGACCCAGGCCAAGACCCGGCCGCCGCATTTCGTGGTGTTCTGCTCGCGGCCGGAGGAACTGCCGGAAAGCTACACCCGCTATCTGGTCAACACCCTGCGCGACAAGTTCGACATGCCCGGCACGCCGATCCGCCTTAGCTACCGCAAGGGCGAAAACCCCTACGCCGGCAAGGCCAAGAAACGCTGAGGCTACGCCCCGGAGGCGCGGCGCAGGCTCGGAGAAGAAAAAGGCCTCCGGAGGATCCTCCGGAGGCCTTTTTGATAGGAAGCCGGACCGGATGGGCTCAGGAGCAGATCGGGAGGAACTCGCGGATCTCGCGCGACGGATGGTCGTAGAGCTTGCCCGTGACGGTGCAGGCGGGGGCCGACAGATCGAGGATTGCTGAGGCGATCTCGGAGGGATGCGGCAGCGTCTCGGGATCCTCGCCCGGCATGGCCTTGGCACGCATGGCGGTGCGCATCGGACCCGGATTGACCAGGTTGGCCTTGATCGGCGTCTGCAGCGTCTCGGCGGCATAGGTGCGCACGAGGGCTTCCACCGCGGCCTTGGAAACGGAGTAGGGGCCCCAGTAGGCCTTGCACTTCTGCGCCGCGCCCGAGGACAGGAACACGGCGCGGCCGGCGTCCGACCGGCGCAGCAGCGGATCGAGCGAGCGGATCAGGCGCCAGTTGGCGGTGACGTTGATCGCCATCACCTGGTCCCAGGTCTTGATGTCGACGTGGCCGAGCGGCGACAACGTGCCGAGGATGCCGGCGTTGCCGATCAGGACGTCGAGCCTGCCGAAGCGCTCGTAGAGCGCCGCGCCGAGTCTGTCGATCCCATCGTAATCGGTCAGGTCGAGCGGCACCAGTGTCGGCGCCGGACCGCCCGCGGCGCGGATCTCGTCGTCGAGTTCCTCCAGGCCGCCGACCGTGCGCGCGAGCGCGACGACATGGGCGCCGGCGGCGCCGAGCGCCCTGGCGACGAAATAGCCGATGCCGCGGGAGGCTCCGGTGACGACGGCGATGCGGTTTTCGAAAGCGGGATCGGACATGCCGGACTATCGTACCTCGACCAGACGCGGGGGGTGACGGAACTCCGCGTCTCCGGACAGGTCGGTGAGCGGGGTCGGGTAATCGCCGGTGAAGCAGTGATCGGTGAACTGCGGGTTCTCGTCGTCGCGCCCGTCGTAGCCCATGGCGCGGTAGATGCCCTCGACCGACAGGAAGGCGAGCGTGTCGGCGCCGATATAGGCCCGCATCTCCTCCAGGCTATAGCGGGCGGCGAGCAGCTTCTCGCGCACCGGCGTATCGATGCCGTAATAATCCGAGTAGCGGATCGGCGGGCTGGCGAGGCGGAAGTGGACTTCCCGAGCGCCCGCGTCGCGGATCATCTGGACGATCTTGACCGAGGTCGTGCCGCGCACGAGGCTGTCGTCGATCAGCGTGACGCGCTTGCCGGCGATCTGGCTGCGGTTGGCCGAATGCTTCAGCTTGACGCCGAGGGTGCGGATCGACTGGGTCGGCTCGATGAAGGTGCGCCCGACATAGTGGTTGCGGATGATGCCGAGCTCGAAGGGAATGCCCGATTCCTGACTGTAGCCGATGGCGGCCGGCACGCCGCTGTCGGGCACCGGCACGACGACATCCGCTTCGACCTGAGATTCGATCGCGAGCTGGCGGCCCATCTCGCGCCGCACGTCGTAGACGCTGCGGCCGCCGAGGATGGAATCCGGTCGCGAGAAGTAGATGTATTCGAAGATGCAGGGACGCGCCTTGCGCCTACCGAAGGGGAAGAACGATTCGATACCGCCGGTGCTGCAGACGATGACCTCGCCGTTCTCGATCTCGCGGATGAACCGGGCGCCGATGATGTCGAGGGCACAGGTCTCCGACGCCAGGATCGGCGCGCCGTTGAGGTCGCCGAGGACGAGCGGGCGGATGCCGAGAGGATCGCGCGCGCCGATCAGCTTCTTGCCGGTGAGGGCGACCAGCGAATAGGCGCCTTCCATCTGCTTGATCGCCTCGATGAAGCGGTCGACGATCTTGGGCTGGCGGCTGCGGGCGAGGAGCTGCAGGACGACCTCGGAATCGGAGGTCGACTGGCAGATCGCGCCGTCGCGAATGAGCTGGCGGCGCAGCGTCAGGGCGTTGGTGAAGTTGCCGTTGTGGCAGATCGCGATGCCGCCGCCGTCGAGTTCGGCAAACAGCGGCTGCACGTTGCGCAGGATGGTCTCGCCGGTAGTCGAATAGCGCACATGGCCGATGGCGGCAGAGCCGGACAGGCGGGCAATCGTGTCGGCGTCGGAGAAATGATCGCCGACCAGCCCGAGGTGCCGCTCGGCCCGGAACTGATCGTTGTCCAGCGTCACGATCCCGGCGGCCTCCTGGCCGCGGTGCTGCAGGGCATGAAGACCAAGGGCTGTCAGGGCCGCGGCATCCTCGTGACCGAGCACACCGAAGACGCCGCATTCTTCCCGCAAGGTGTCGCCGTCCAGGTCCAGGTCGAACTCGAAATCGGTCTCGCCGTTCATGGCGATACTCCTCATTGTCCTGTAACCGGATCGAAGCTCCGGCTGTCGTTCAGTTGCCGCTGCCGCCACGTGTCAGCTGGTCCAGTCCCTGGCGCTCGGACGGGCTGTAGCCTGTGTCCTCTCCGTCCTGGTCGTCCGTGACAGCGCCTGCGCCGGCGCGGCCAGAGCGGATACGGTCCATGATTGCCTGCTCCGGATCTTCCGGCAATGCGGCGATCAGCCTGTCGCCGATGGAAACCAGCACCGGACGGGACTTGGCCCCGGCGACCCACTGCGGCTGGCGTTCGGCCGGCACGAACCAGTTGAAGAACAGCATCGCGACCACGACGAGCAGCAGCCCGCGCGCGGCGCCGAACACGAACCCGAGCGTGCGGTCGAGCGCGCCGATGCGGCTGTCGAGTACGAAGTCGGAGATGCGCATGGTGATGTAGCTGACGATGATCAGCGTGATCAGGAACACGCCGGCGACCGCGGCGCCGAGGGCGACGTATTCGTTCGAGATGTACTGCCTGGCGAAGGGCAGAACCTCACCATAGAGCAGATAGGCCGCGACGGCGGCGGCGACCCACGAGGCGATCGACAGCACCTCGCGGACGAAGCCGCGGATCATCGCCAGTACGGCCGAGATGAGCATGATGACGAGAAGGATTCCGTCCAGTAGCGTGATCGGCATTGCTCGGTTTTACCCTCTTGTCCCGCGTCGGCCGCTTCCGTTGCACCTGTCGTGTTGCCGGTGCAGGCGAAGATCCTGCGTCAATCGCGGGTCTGGACGCCGGTTCGGGCCGAAATCCTGGCGATGAATTCTCCAAGTTCCTGGAGCCCCTCGGCCGCGATATCCGGTCCGGCGCCGTCCTTCACGTTGCCCTGCGGGCAAATGGCCCGGTCGAAGCCCAGTTTCTGCGCTTCCTTCAGCCGTGCCTGACCCTGGGCCACGGGCCGGATGGCGCCCGACAGGCTGACTTCGCCGAAATAGACGCAATTCGCCGGAAGGGCAAGCCCGCTGAGCGAGGACACGAGCGCGGCGGCGACCGCAAGGTCTGCGCCCGGTTCGTTGATGCGTAGGCCGCCAGCGACGTTGAGATAGACGTCGTGCTGGGAGAAACGCACGCCGCACCGGGCCTCCAGCACGGCGAGGATCATCGACAGGCGCGCGCTGTCCCAGCCGATCACGGCGCGCCGGGGCGTGCCGAGCGGCGACGGTGCGACCAGCGCCTGGATCTCGATCAGCAGCGGACGGGAGCCCTCCAGACCGGCGAACACGGCCGATCCGGGCGCATTCATCGACCGCTCGCCGAGGAACAGCGCCGACGGATTGGCGACCTCCTGCAGGCCGGCGCCGGTCATCTCGAACACGCCGATCTCGTCGGTGGCGCCGAAGCGGTTCTTGACCGAGCGCAGGATCCGGTACTGGTGGGCGCCGTCGCCCTCGAAATACAGCACCGCGTCGACCATGTGCTCGACCACCCGCGGGCCGGCGATCTGGCCGTCCTTGGTGACATGGCCGACGAGCACCATCGCGGTGCCGGACTTCTTGGCGTAGCGCACCATCGCCTGGGCCGAGGCGCGCACCTGGGTGACCGTGCCGGGCGGAGAATCGACCACGTCGGTCCACAGCGTCTGCACCGAATCCAGGATCAGCAGCGCTGGGGGCGGACTGGCGTCCAGGGTGGCGAGGATGTCCTCGACGCTGGTTTCCGCAGCGAGCGCCACGGGTGCGTCGGCAAGGCCGAGCCGTTCGGCGCGCAGGCGCACCTGATCGATCGCTTCCTCGCCCGAGATATAGACCGATTTCAGCCCGCCGCGGGCGAGGGCGGCTGCAGCCTGGATCAGCAGCGTCGACTTGCCGATGCCCGGATCGCCGCCGACCAGTAGCGCCGAGCCGCGCACGAAACCGCCGCCGGTCACGCGATCCAGTTCCTTGATGCCGCTCAGGAATCTGGGCGCCTCCCGGGTCTCGCCGGACAGGCCGACCAGCGGCACGACCCGCCCGCGCCCCGGCTTGGCGCGACCCGGGCCGCCGCCGATGCCGCTGCCGGTCTGCTCCTCGACGATCGAGTTCCACTCGCCGCAGGAATCGCAGCGGCCGGCCCATTTCGAGCTGACGGCGCCGCAGGACTGGCAGACGAAGGAGGACGAACGGCGGGCCATCAGCCGGCAACCTCTGCCAGGGGCGCGTAGCGGCGGTGGAAGCGGCGGCCGAGCGCGGTGAGATATTCATAGTCGATGGTGTCGGCCACGGCCGCCAGTTCGCTCGCCGCGACATGCGGACCGATCAGTTCGACCATCGCGCCCCGGCGCAGCAGGGCGGCGGGAACATCAGTCACATCAAGGGCTTGCATGTCCATCGAGATGCGCCCGAAAACCGGCACCCGGTGCCCGACGATCCAGCCGTGGCCGCCAGGACGGTCGTCGCTGCCGCCGGCGCGGCGCAGCAGTCCATCGGCATAGCCGGCCGCGACGACGGCCAGACGGGTGTCGCGGCGCACCGTCTGGGCGAGGCCGTAGCCGACGCCCTCGCCGGCCCGCACGGTGCGCAGCTGCAGGATCCGCGCCTCCACCCTGGCCACGGGCCGCATCGGATTGTCAAAGGAATCCAAGGCCTTGCCGCCGTAGAGCGCGATCCCCGGGCGGACCAGGTCGAAATGGTAGTCGGCGCCGAGGAAGATACCGGCGGAATTGGCCAGCGACCTGACGGCGTCCGGAAAGTGTCCTGAAAGTGTCCTGAACCGCTCCAACTGCTGCCTGTTGAGCGGATGTCCGGGCTCGGCGCCGCAGGCGAGGTGGCTGATGACCAGAGCCAGAGCGAAGGAGTCGAGCAGGTCGCGGTCGCCGGCGAGCCGCTCGGCTTCCTGCTCGGTCAGGCCGAGCCGGTTCATGCCGGTGTCGACATGCACCGCCGCCTCGAGCCGGACCTTGCGGCTGCGGCAGAACAGCGCCCATTCCTCCAGCTCGGGGAGCGAGCCGAGCACCGGGCGCAGGCGCGCCTCGGCATAGGCCGGTGCCGTGCCGGGAAACAGACCGTCGAGAACGTAGATCGTCGCTCCCGGAGCGGCCTCGCGAACGGCGATTCCCTCGGCGGGAAGGGCGACGAAGAACGTGTCGCAGCCGCTGGCGGCAAGCGCGCGCACGGTCGCCGGAATGCCGCAACCGTAGGCGTCGGCCTTGACGGTCGCGGCGCAGCGCGCGCCCGGCCCGAGTTGGCCGGCGAGTGCGCGCCAGTTGTCGGCGATCGCCGCAGTGTCGACGGTCAGCACGCCGCCGGCGAGGGCTTCTGGGGATACGGAACTCATCGGCAGGACCCATGCCCCGGCATTGGTTCGAAATCGAGGCGAATCGCGCGCAGTCGCGAGACAAATCCAATCATAGCCGATGCGAAGCCGCTGTGGCCGAGACATGCTCGCACCGCGCGGGGCAGGCATGCGCGTCAGTCGTGCCGTTCGGGCAGGTATTCGTCCTGGGCGAGATCGGAGAAGCGGGTGAACTCGCCCTGGAAGTGCAGGTTGACGGTACCGGTCGGGCCGTGACGCTGCTTGGCGATGATGACTTCCGCCTTGCCCCTGACCCGGTCGAACTTGTCGCGCCAGACCTCGTATTCGCTGGTGCCTTCCTCGGGCTCGGTCTTGGACAGGTAGTACTCCTCGCGGAACACGAACAGAACGACGTCGGCGTCCTGCTCGATCGAGCCCGATTCGCGCAGGTCGGAGAGCTGCGGGCGCTTGTCGTCGCGGCTTTCGACCTGGCGCGAGAGCTGGGACAGCGCGATGATCGGAACGTGCAGCTCCTTGGCCAGAGCCTTCAGGCCGGTGGTGATCTCGGTGATCTCCTGGACGCGATTGGCGTTGGTCTTCTGCGAGCCCGACAACAGCTGGATGTAGTCGACGATCAGGAGGTCGAGGCCGCGCTGGCGCTTGAGCCGACGGGCGCGGGCGACGAGGGCAGCGATCGAGATGCCGCCGGTCTGGTCGACGTGCAGCGGCACCGTCTGCATGTGCTGGGCGGCGGCCGCGAGCTTCTCGAAGTCGGCCTCGGAGATGTCGCCGCGCCGGATCTTGGAGGAGGAGATCTCGGTCTGTTCGGAAATGATGCGGGTGGCGAGTTGTTCGGCCGACATTTCCAGCGAGAAGAAGCCGACGACGCCGCCATTGACGGTCTTCAGCGTGCCGTCCGGCTGTTCCTCGGCCTGGTAGGCCTGGGCGATGTTGTAGGCGATGTTGGTCGCCAGCGAGGTCTTGCCCATGCCCGGACGGCCGGCAAGCACGATCAGGTCGGACGACTGCAGGCCACCCATGACCCGGTCGAGGTCGTGCAGGCCGGTGGAGATGCCCGACAGCGCGCCTTCGCGGTTGTAGGCGGCGTGAGCCATCTGGATCGTCTGGGTCAGGGCGTCGCCGAAGGAGACGAAGCCGCCGTCGCCGCGCCCGGTCTCGGCCAGATCGAACAGGCGCCGCTCGGCGTCGTCGATCTGCTGCGACGGTGGCATGTCGATCGGTGCGTCATAGGCGATGTTGACCATGTCCTCGCCGATGCGGATCAGGTTGCGCCGCAGGGCGAGGTCGTAGATCGCGCGGCCGTAGTCCTCGGCATTGATGATCGAGGCCGCATCGGCGGCCAGCCGGAGCAGGTACTGGGTAGCGGACAGGTCGGCGATCCGGGTGTCCGCGGGATAGAAGGTCTTCAGCGTGATCGGCGAGGCGGTCTTGCCGGCGCGGATCAGCTGGCCGATCTTCTCGTAGATGTCCTGGTGCGGCGGGACGAAGAAGTGGTGCGGCTCGAGGAAGTCGGAGACCCGATAGTAGGTCTCGTTGTTGACCAGGATCGCGCCGAGCAACTGGCGCTCGGCCTCCGCGTTATGCGGGGCGATGCGCAGCGTTTCGGCCGCCGCCTCGATCTTCTGAATCGTCCCTTTCATGCCGTCCCCCGTTGGCCCTGCAAGGTTTCGTTTACCGGCAGGAGGTGGCGAGGAAAAGGCGACAATGGTCGAGATCGCCGCGTGCCGGCAAAGAAAAAAATCATCGGGGACAAACCATCGAACGCGCTTGACGGCCCCATGGCCGGCAGCCTTCCGCGACCATCCGGACGGCCAAAAGAAAACGGCGCCACGAGGGGCGCCGTCCGGGTCGGGATCAGGGGCAGTCGCCTTACTCGGCTTCCTGCTCGCCCTCGACTTCCTCTTCCTCGCCTTCTTCTTCTTCTTCCTCGAATTCGAAGACGTCCTGGTCGCGAGTCGTCAGATCCTCGCCGGCGGCCTGGCGTTCGGCCTCGTCGGCCGAGCGGGCGACGTTGACGGCCACCGCGACCTCGACTTCCGGATGCAGGGCGATCAGGACGCTGTGCAGGCCGATGGTCTTGATCGGCGTGTTGAGGCGGACCTGATTGCGGGCAACGGTGAAGCCGCCGGCGGTCGCCACTTCCGCGATGTCGCGGGTCGACACGGAGCCGTAGAGCTGGCCGGTCTCGCCTGCGGAGCGGATGACGACGAAGGACTGGCCGTCCAGCTTGGCGGCAACGCCCTGGGCTTCCTGGCGGCGCTCGAGATTGCGGGCCTCAAGCTGGGCGCGCTCGGCCTCGAAACGGGCGAGGTTCGCCTTGTTGGCGCGCAGCGCCTTGCCCTGCGGCAGCAGGAAATTGCGCGCGTAGCCGTCGCGCACGCGCACCTTGTCGCCCATCTGGCCAAGCTTGGCGATGCGCTCGAGAAGAATGACTTCCATGTCTGTCTCCAAACGGTCTGTCCCGCAGCCAGCAGGCGGCGGTTAGAGGCCGATCCACTTCGGAACCCGTCGGCCCCAATCCGGGATGCCGGGCCGGCCCGGCGACGATCCGGGGCGGGGCCCCGGACCGGAACTGGTCGCGTGCTGCGGCTTACTTGATCACGAAGGGCAGCAGGCCGAGCAGGCGGGCACGCTTGATGGCGCGGGCGAGCTCGCGCTGCTTCTTCGCGGAGACCGCGGTGATGCGGCTCGGCACGATCTTGCCGCGCTCCGAGATGTAGCGCTGCAGCAGGCGGATGTCCTTGTAGTCGATCGCCGGGGCGCCGGCGCCGGAGAACGGGCAGGTCTTGCGCCGGCGGAAGAACGGACGGCGGCTCGGGATCTGGGCGATATCAACCATTGTCACTTACTCCGCTTCTGCACGACGCGGAGCGCGTTCGCCCCGCTCACCCCGGCCACCGCGATCGCCCCGGTCGCCCCGATCCCCACGCTCGCTGCGTTCGCCGCCGCCGAAGCGGTCGTCGCGACGCCGGCGATCGTCGCGATCGCGCTTCTGCATCATCGCGGAGGGTTCGTCGTCGTGTGCCTCGACCTTGATGGTCATGAAGCGCAGGATGTCTTCGTTGAGGCCCATCTGGCGCTCCATCTCGGCGATCGCAGCGTGCGGCGCATCGATGTTCATCAGCGTGTAGTGAGCCTTGCGGTTCTTCTTGATGCGATAGGCCAGGGAGCGAAGTCCCCAGTTCTCGATCTTGCCGACGGTGCCACCGCCGGACTCGATCAGGCCCTTGAACTGGTCGACGAGTTGTTCGACCTGCTGGGTCGAAACGTCCTGGCGCGCCAGGAACACGTGCTCATAAAGCGGCATGTGCGAGTGCCTTTCACTGCTTCTACAATCGGGAACCGGCGCAAAGCCTCAACGTGCCCTTGGGAAAGGTTACGCAAAGTCCTACGAGAGCGGAGACACGGGAAGTCAGGTCTCTTGCCGACCCTGGTGGCGGACGATCGCTCGACCGGCACCCTTCCGTTCAGCCCCCGGCCAAGTCCCGGATGGAAGTGCGCTGTATAGCCGACTGTTTCGAAAATGCAAGCGATGAAAGCCGGCCAATTCCGCCAAGCCGCCGATGGCGGCGGCGCGGGGTATTCTGTAGGGTATCGCGGCGCAGGTCGACGTCGTCGAGGCGGATGGTGCCGGCGTCGGCGGCTGCGCGACCCTGTCCGGGCCTTGACACGATGATGCGCATCGGACCATAGCGGCGCGTCGGGATTGCGGCGGACCATGGATCCGGCCTGCGATCCGGCAGGGACAACAGCGGAAGTACACGAGGCAGCGGAGGCCTTGCGCACAATGAGCGTCGCATTCCTTTTCCCCGGTCAGGGCAGCCAGGTGGTCGGCATGGGCAAGGTGTTCGCCGAAACCTGCCCAGAAGCGCGGGCGGTGTTCGCAGAGGTGGACGAGGCGCTCGGCGAATCCCTCAGCGAGATCATGTGGAACGGTCCGGAGGACAGCCTGACGCTGACGGCCAACGCCCAGCCGGCGCTGATGGCGGTGAGCCTGGCCTCCATGCGCGTGCTTGAGGCGCGCGGCGTCGAACTGAAGGCGTCAGCATCCTTCGTCGCTGGCCATTCGCTCGGCGAATATTCTGCGCTCGCGGCCGCCGGCAGTCTGAAGATCGCCGATGCGGCGCGCCTGCTGCGCATCCGCGGCGAGGCCATGCAGGCCGCCGTGCCGGTCGGGCAGGGCGCCATGGCGGCACTGCTCGGTCTGGACTTCGAAGCGGCCCGCGACGTCGCCGCCGAAGCGGCGCAGGGCGAGGTCTGCGAAGCGGCCAACGACAACGCGCCGGGCCAGGTCGTCGTCTCCGGCCATCGCGCCGCAGTCGAGCGGGCGGTAGAAATCGCCAAGGGCAGGGGCGCCCGCCGCGCTGTGCTGCTGCCGGTGAGCGCACCGTTCCATTGTTCCCTGATGGCGCCGGCGGCCGACGCCATGGCCGAGGCGCTGGCGAAGGTCGAGATCGTTCCGCCGGCGGTGCCGCTGGTCTGCAACGTGCTGGCCGCGCCGATCACCGATCCGGACGAGATCCGCAAGCGTCTGGTCGAACAGGTCACCGGAACCGTGCGCTGGCGTGAATCCGTCGGCTGGCTCGCCGGCCAGGGCGTAGACACCTTCGTCGAGATCGGCGCCGGCAAGGTGCTGACCGGCATGGTCAAGCGCATCGCCGCAGATGGCACCGGCCTTGCCGTCAACGCACCGGCGGACGTCGATGCGCTGCTCGAGCGCCTGAACGGCTGATAGCGAAGGCCCGAGACCAAGATCCAGACCAGGAAGGAAAGACCCATGTTCAGCCTGAACGACAGGACGGCGCTGGTGACCGGCGCCACCGGCGGGATCGGCGAGGCGATCGCGCGCGCGCTGCACGCGCAGGGCGCGACCGTCGCGCTGTCCGGCACGCGTGCCGGCAAGCTGGAGGAACTGGCCGTCGACCTCGGCGACCGCGTCCACGTGGTGCCGGCAAACCTGTCCGACCGCGCCGCGGTCGACGCGCTGGTGCCGGCTGCCGAGGCGGCCATGGGCCGTATCGACATCCTGGTCAACAACGCCGGCATCACCCGCGACAACCTGTTCATGCGCATGAAGGACGAGGAGTGGGACCAGGTTCTGGAAGTGAACCTGACCTCCGGCTTCCATATCTGCCGCGCGGCCATCAAGGGCATGATGAAGCGCCGCCACGGCCGCATCATCGGCATCACTTCGGTCGTCGGCGTGACCGGCAATCCGGGTCAGGCGAACTACGCCGCCGCCAAGGCCGGCATGATCGGCATGTACAAGTCGCTGGCCCGCGAGATCGCCAGCCGCAACATCACAGTCAACACGGTGGCGCCCGGCTTCATCGAGACCGCCATGACCGACGTGCTGAACGACAAGCAGAAGGAATCGATCCTGCAGACCGTTCCTGCCGGGCGGCTCGGATCGGCCATGGAAATCGCTGCGGCGGCAGTCTATCTTGCCAGCGACGAGGCGGCCTACATCACCGGCCAGACGCTGCATGTGAATGGCGGCATGGCCATGATTTAAAAGCAAGAATCAGAACGCGGACACAACTGTCCGCAGGCGCTTCCAAGCGGTTTCCCGGCGGCTGGCCATTCCCAATAAAGTATGATACCTAGCCGCCGATTATTGAGAAATGGTCAGCGTGAAGATCGGTTATCCGGTCTAAGCGTCGGTCCGACTGGAGCACTCGCGCGCAAGGCACTTGTGAAAACCGAGGTTTTCTTCAAAGTGTTCGCTCTCGGGCGTCCGGAACATACCAAAACCATCGAGGTAGTAGAAAATGAGCGATATCGCGGATCGGGTTAAGAAAATCGTCGTCGAACACCTGGGCGTCGACGCCGACAAGGTCGTCGAGGGCGCGTCCTTCATCGACGATCTGGGCGCGGACAGCCTGGACACCGTCGAACTGGTCATGGCGTTCGAGGAAGAGTTCGGCGTCGAGATCCCGGACGATGCGGCCGAGACGATCCTGACCGTCGGCGACGCCGTCAAGTTCCTGGAAAAGAACGCCGGCTGACCGCCGGTCCCTCTCGACCCGACGGGTCCAGGGGAGTACCTGCGGCCCGGAGTATGTGCAGGATGATGAGACGAGTCGTCGTTACCGGATTGGGCATGGTGTCTCCGCTCGGATGCGGAGTCGACGTGTCGTGGAAGAAGATTCTCGACGGAAAGAGCGGGGCCCGGCGGGTCACGAACTTCCAGGTTGACGATCTGGCCTGCCAGATTGCCTGCCAGATCCCGCGCGATCCTTCGGAAGAAGGGGCTTTCAATCCGGACGACTGGATGGACGCCAAGGAACAGCGCAAGGTCGACGACTTCATCATCTATGCGATGGCCGCCGCCGACCAGGCGCTGGCCGACGCCAACTGGAAGCCGGCGAGCTACGAGGAGCAGATCCGCTCCGGCGTGCTCATCGGCTCCGGCATCGGCGGCCTGCAGGGCATCGAGGAAGGCGCCCTCATCCTGAAGGAGAAGGGCCCGCGCCGCGTCAGCCCGTTCTTCATCCCCGGTCGCCTGATCAACCTTGCCGGCGGCTATGTCTCGATCCGCCACGGCCTCAAGGGTCCGAACCACGCGGTGGTCACCGCCTGTTCGACCGGTGCCCATGCCATCGGCGACGCGTCGCGGCTGATCGCGCTCGGCGATGCCGACGTGATGGTCGCCGGCGGCACCGAATCGCCGGTCTGCCGGCTGGCGCTGGCCGGCTTCGCCGCCTGCCGCGCGCTGTCGACTGCCTACAACGACACGCCGGAAAAGGCCTCGCGTCCCTATGACAAGGGCCGCGACGGCTTTGTCATGGGCGAAGGCGCCGGCATTGTCGTGCTCGAGGAATACGAGCATGCCGTGCGCCGCGGCGCCCGCATCTATGCCGAGATCATCGGCTACGGCCTGTCGGGCGACGCCTATCACATCACGGCGCCGTCCGCCGATGGGGACGGGGCCTATCGCTGCATGGACGCCGCGCTGCGCCGCGCCGGCGTCACCGCCTCCGAGGTCGACTACGTCAACGCCCACGGCACCTCGACGCCGCTCGGCGACGAGATCGAGCTCGGCGCCGTCACCCGGCTCGCCGGCAACGCCGCCAACCGGCTGACCATGTCGTCGACCAAGTCGTCGACCGGCCACCTGCTTGGTGCCGCCGGCGCGGTCGAGGCGATCTTCTCCGTGCTGGCGATCCGCGACGGCGTCGCGCCGCCGACGATCAACCTCGACGATCCGTCGGTCGAGACCGAGATCGACCTGGTCGCCAAGGCGGCCAAGCCGATGACCATCGACATCGCCCTGTCGAATTCGTTCGGATTCGGCGGCACGAATGCCTCGCTGGTGTTCCGCAAGGTCGCGGCCTGACCGGGCCGTCGCTGATTTCGCCCGATTCGTCGCGTTTAACGGAGACGGCGGGCGGAACGGCCGGACGGCGCCTGGAGGGCGCCGCCGCGGTTCGCGGCCCGGACCCGAGTGACGCCGAGATTGCCGGAGGTGCGCCCAGTCATGCGTATTAAGCCGAAGAGCCCGCGCGAAGCGATTCAGCCGGACCGGGCGCCCGAGCCTCCCGCGCGCTCGCGCCATGCCCGCAACCCGATCGTCATCCTGATCAATCTGGTGCTGTCCTCGGCCGTGCTCGCCGTGCTGGCGATCGGTGCCGGCCTGTACTGGGGCAAGGCCGAATTCGAGGCCCCCGGACCGCTCAAGACCGACACGACGGTGATCATCGCCTCCGGCTCCGGCCTGTCGATCATTTCCGACACGCTCGAGGCAAACGACGTCATCGACAACGCCTGGGTGTTCTCGCTCGGTGTGCGCGCCTACAAGAACGCCGGACGGCTCAAGGCCGGCGAATATGCCTTCACGGCCGGCACCAGCATGCGCCAGGTGATGACCGACCTGGTCGAAGGCAACGCCGTCACCCATGCGGTGACGGTCCCCGAAGGCTGGACCGTCGCCCAGACGGTGGCGCGGCTGCGCGAGAACCCGATCCTCGTCGGCGACCTCACCGACATCCCGCCGGAGGGCGCGATCCTGCCCGAGACCTACACGTTCACGCGCGGCACGTCGCGCCAGCAGATCCTCGACCAGATGAAGGCGGCGCAGGAGAAGCTTCTGGGCGAGATCTGGCAACGGCGCAGCGAAGGCCTGCCGATCGAGACGCCCGAGCAACTGGTCATCCTCGCCTCGATCGTCGAGAAGGAAACCGCGCGTGCCGACGAGCGCACCCGCGTCGCGGGCGTGTTCGTCAATCGGCTGAACCGCAACATGCCGCTGCAGTCGGACCCGACCATCCTTTACGGTCTCTACGGCGGCGAGGCTTGGACGCGCGACCGTTCGGCGATCACCCGCTCCGAACTCGACCGCCAGACGCCTTACAACACCTACCAGATCCGCGGCCTGCCGCCCGGGCCGATCGGCAACCCGGGGCGCGCGGCGATGGAGGCGGTGGCCAATCCCTCGCGCACCAAGGACCTCTATTTCGTCGCCGACGGCACCGGCGGGCACGTGTTCGCCGAGACCTACGAGCAGCATCAGGCCAATGTGCGCAAGTGGCGCGAGATCGAGCGGACCCTGCGTGAGGCGGAGAGGGCGAACGGCAACGGCGCCGCGGCCACCGCCAACTGAGGGTTCCGGGCGGGCGGGCCGGTGCCGGCCGGCGCGCCGGCAACAGCGGAGAACGACATGGCTCTGGCCAGCATGACCGGGTTCGCCCGGGTGGAGGGAAGTTCCGGACCGGTGCGCTGGACGTGGGAACTGCGTTCGGTGAACGGCAAGAACCTCGATGTGCGCATGCGCATTCCGACCGGCCTGGAAGAGCTCGAACCGCTGATCCGGGAAAAATGCGCCGCCGCGCTGCGGCGCGGAAACGTGTCCATCGGCCTGTCGATGCAGCGCGACCAGGGCGAGGCCTCGCTGACCGTCAACGAGCATGCGTTGGAAGCGGTGCTGAAGGCGATCCAGGTGCTGCATCGGCGCCTGCCGGACGCCGCGCCGCCGACGCTGGACGGCATCCTGGCTCACAAGGGCGTGCTGGAACTCAAGGAACCCGAGGATGACGAGGCGACACGCGCCGCACTGGTCGCCGAACTGGTGCGCAGTCTCGACGAGGCGCTCGACGGGCTCCTCGCCATGCGCCGCCGCGAGGGCGAGGCGATCGGCCGGATCCTCGGCCGCCAGATCGACACCGTCGCCGCGCTGACGGGGCGGGCGGAGGCCCTGCCCGGACGCAGCCTGGCGACGATCAAGGCCCGCCTTGCCGCCCAGGTCGCGGAGCTTCTGGACGCCTCGGTCGGGGCCCTGGACCCGCAGCGGCTGCATCAGGAGGCGGCGCTGCTGGCGACCCGCGCCGACATCCGCGAGGAACTGGACCGGCTTGCCGCCCATGTCGCGGCCGCGCGCGACCTGCTTTCGACGGGCGGTGCGGTCGGACGCAAGCTGGATTTCCTGGCGCAGGAATTCAACCGCGAGACCAACACGCTGTGTTCGAAGTCGAACGATGTGGAGCTCACCGCCATCGGTCTGGAGCTGAAAGCCATCATCGACCAGATGCGCGAGCAGATCCAGAATCTGGAGTAACGCCATGCCGGACGCGACCAAGGGAGCCATGATGACATCGGCGAGTGCGGAGGCGCAGCGGCGCGGCCTCATGCTCGTGCTGTCCTCGCCGTCGGGTGCCGGCAAGTCGACCATCGCCCGCCTTCTGCTCGAGAAGGAAGACACCATCGAATTGTCGATCTCGGTGACGACGCGGCCGCGCCGGTCGAGCGAGATCGACGGCGTCCACTATCATTTCGTCTCGCCCGAGCGCTTCGACCAGATGCGCGAGCGCGGCGAACTGCTGGAATGGGCCGAGGTGCACGGTAATTTCTACGCCACGCCGCGCGATCCGGTCGAAACGGCGCTGAAGGCGGGCCGCGACGTGCTGTTCGACATCGACATTCAGGGCACGTTCCAGCTTTATGAGCGCATGCGCGAGGACGTCGTCTCGGTGTTCATCCTGCCGCCGTCGATCGCCGAGATGAAGTCGCGCCTGCACCGGCGGGCAGAGGATACCGAAGAGGTGATCCTGCGCCGCCTGAAGACCGCGGTCGGCGAGATGCGCCACTGGGCCGAGTACGATTACGTCGTCGTCAACGACGATCTCGGCCGGGCCTACGAGGGCGTGCGGGCGATCCTCAGGGCCGAGCGCCTGAAGCAGTCCCGGTCGCCGGCGATCGGGGGCTTCATCGACGGCATGCTGGCCGACCTGCGCCAGGAACTCGGCGAGGTCTGAGGGCGCGAGAGCATATTCCGACCGGATCGAATCGACCCGGTCGATAAGACTATGCTCCGGTGAACAAGCTGGAGCGATTTCTTGTCGATCAAGCGGTTCCGCTTGACGGAAAGTTCACATCAAGCGACCGCCGGCGAATCGCTCGGCGAGGGCGACGAAGCCCGCGATATCGATTTCCTCCGCCCGTGCAGTCGGGATGAGACCGGCTTCCTCGATCAGACGCTCGGCCTGCGGATCGAGCGTCTTGAGGCTGGCGCGCAGCATCTTGCGGCGCTGACCGAAGGCGGCCGCGGTGACCCGTTCCAGCGCCTTCAGGCTGCAGGGCAGGGGCTCGACGCGTGGCACCAACTGGACCACGGCAGAGGTCACCTTCGGCGGCGGCGTGAAGGCCTGGGGGGAGATATCGAACAGGATCCTCGCCTGCGTGCGCCAGCCGGCGAGCACGCCGAGCCGGCCATAGGCCTTGTCGCCGGGCGCCGCCACGATGCGCTCGGCGACCTCGCGCTGGAACATCAGCGTCAGCGAGGACCAGAACGGCGGCCAGCCGGGAGTGGTGATCCAGTTGATCAGAAGCTGGGTGCCGACGTTGTAGGGCAGGTTGGCGACGATCTTGACCGGCTCGCCGGCGGCGAGCGTGGCCGCGTCGATCTCCAGCGCGTCGCCCTCGACCACCGTCAGCCTTCCCGGATAGCGGTCTGCGATCTCCGCCAGCGCCGGCAGGCAGCGGCGGTCCTTCTCGATCGCGATCACCCGCCCGGCGCCGGCGGCGAGCAGGGCACGCGTCAGCCCGCCCGGACCGGGGCCGATCTCGACCACCGTGCAGGCGTCGAGCGGCGCGGCCGCGCGCGCGATGCGCGAGGTCAGGTTGAGGTCGAGCAGGAAGTTCTGGCCGAGCGACTTGCGCGCGTCGAGGCCATGCGCGCGGATCACCTCGCGCAGCGGCGGCAGATCGTCGATCCGGCTCATGTCAGGACGCTGGGATCGCCAAGCGCGGCGGCAAGCCGGACGCTGGCCGCGAAACTGTCCGGACGGGCGGTGCCGGTTCCGGCGATCGGGAAGGCGGTGCCGTGATCGGGCGAGGTGCGCACGAAGGGCAGCCCGAGCGTGACGTTGACGGTCTCGTCGAAGGCAATCGTCTTGACCGGGATCAGGGCCTGGTCGTGATACATGCCGAGCACGCAGTCGTATTCCCTGCGCGCAGCCGGATGGAAGAGCGTGTCGGCCGGGAAGGGACCGCGCGCGTCGATGCCCTCGGCGCGCAACCGGGCGACGGCCGGGGCGACGACCGTCTCGTCCTCGATGCCCATGGTGCCGCCTTCGCCGGCATGCGGATTGAGGCCGGCCACGGACAGGCGCGGGGCGGCGATGCCGAAGCGGACCTTCAGGTCGCGCGCCACGATGTGCCCGGTCTCGACGATGAGATCGGTGGTGAGCACGTCGGGGACGCGGCGCAGGGCGATGTGGGTGGTGACCGGGACCACCATCAGGCTCGGCCCGGCGAGCATCATCACCGGCCGCCACGGACCAGGCCCCCACTGTTCGGCGAGGACGCCGAGGAATTCGGTGTGGCCGGGATGGCGGAAGCCGGCGTCGTAGAGAACCTTCTTGTGGATCGGGTTGGTGACGACGGCGGTCGCCACACCCTGGCGCACGTCGGCGACGGCGGCCTCGATCGACGAAATGACGGCCGCGCCGGTATCGGCCTGGGCTTCGCCCGGCCGGTCCGCAACCGGCGCGCCGGTCGGCACCACCGGGAGGGCCTCGGCGAAGGCATCGAGCGTCTGGCCGGGTTCGACGGTGCGGATCGGCACGGACAGGCCAAGACGCGCCGCGCGGTCTGCAAGGAATTGCGGATCGGCGCGCATGTAGAACGCTGGCAAACCGAGTTCATCGCGCCGGCTCCAGGCCATCAGCGCTATGTCGGGACCGATACCCGCCGGTTCTCCGCAGGTCACGACCAGGGGATGGTGAGCCGAACGCATTGCCGATACGCTAGCGGTATTCGATGGTGGCGCGGCGGCGAAGCTCCTGAAGGTAGCGGCGCGACATCTGTTCGCCTTCCTTCTGGCGCAGTTCGTCCTCGATGGCGGTGCGCGCGGCGATGTCCGACTGGATTTCCCGCTTGCCGCAAACGGCGATCATCTCGAGGCCGCGGCTGGTCTGCTCGGGTGGCGTCAGGCGGCCAACCTCGGTCTTGACGATGGTATCGCGCAGGGCCGGCGGCAGTTCGGTCTCAAGCCGGTGCCCGATGGCCCGGACGACCACCTCGTTCAGGGTCCTTGCCTGGGCGGCCCCGGTCTCGCAGGAGGTGAACTCCTTGCGGAACTGGTCTGCCTCACGCTTGCGCTGCGCCTTCAAGCCACTGGACGCCTTCTGCGGCACGACGAAGATCACCTGGCGCAGTTCGAACTCGATGCTGAGGTTCTTGTTCTTGTCCTCGGATTTCTGAAGGGCGGCGATGACGTCGGAATCGGACACCTTGACCTGGGCGCGGAAGCGTTGGCCGACCGCGCGCGACCACGCGACTTCCGCACGCAGGCGGGCACGCAACGTATCCGGATCGACGCCGCTCTGGCGCAGGGCGGCGGCGAGGTTTGCCGGGGACATCTTGACGCGCTGCGCGATGCTGGCGAAGGCGTCGTCGACGTCGCCCTTGGACACCGAGATGCCGATGCGCTGCGCTTCCTTGAGCTTGAGCACGTCGTCGACCAGTTCCTCCTGCGCCATGCGCCGGGCCGTTTCGCCTGACTTGCGCTGGGTGAGCGTGATCAGCCGCGCCCTCTGGGCGATGTCGTAGCTGGTGATGGCCTGCTCGTTGACGACGACCTTGATGGAGGTCTGCGCCATCGCGCCCGCGCCGAGACCCGCCAGCAGCAACAGCGACAGGAATAGGATCTGAATAGGCTGTCTCATCATCCGTCTTGTCCGGAGCCTTTCGCCCGGCGCCCCCCACATTGGCCTACTGTCATGGATCACGATGTCGCACAGTCCGGCGCAGATTTCAAAGTCTACAGTCCGAATGGCCGGTAACAGTGGCCAAATTTGGGTGCGATCCTAATGCCTGTAGCGTCTAGACCTAGCGGTTGACGCCGCTCGACACCTGCGTGTTGCCGATGGTGCGCAGCCCGACGCGCAGATAGACCATGCGGTCGACCGGATCGCCGTTGTTGCGGCTGCGATCCTCCTGGTAGGACAGCGAGACGGAGAAGCCCTCGTCGTCGTAGCCGATGCCGACGCCGTCCTGGACGATGTTTTCGTTTTCCAGGTCGTAGCGCAGCGAGCCGAAAACACGCCAGTTCTGGATCAGCCGCAGGCTGGCGGAGCCGAGGATCTCCTCGCGCGGCCGGTCGATGCCGAGATCGGGCTGCTCGCTCAGGAACGCATAGGCGAGGCTGCTGACCACGGGTCCATAGGTGGCGGTCGCCTGAGCCTGGACGCGTCGGACCGAGAAGTCGGTGCCGTCGAAGCGTGTCTGCGCGCCGACCTTGACGCCGTAGCGCGTATCGAAATAGAGGCTGCTGACATAGTCGGAACGCGCCGTCTCCAGGCCCGAATCCCGCGTTGCGCCGAGCACGTCCGTGTAGGCGTAAGAATTGCGGCCGGCGAGGTGGAACGAGCGGCCGAACAGCACGCTCATGTATTGGCCGCTGTCGAACTGGAGCTTGTAGTTCAGCCCGACGTTGGCGCGCGTGCCGCCTTCGGCACGGTCGAAGCCGGAGAACTTGTCGTAGTCGAAAAGGGTCGTTGCGTCGAACACGATGCTCTGCGCGTCGTCGTTCGGCAACTGTCCGATGCGCTGCTCGTCGGGACGGACGATGACCTGGGCGATGGGCTCGATGATCTGGTTGCCGCCGTCGAAGGTGGCGACGAAGGGATAGCGGTATTCCAGACCTGCGGCCGGGACGGCGCGGCCGACGAAAGCGTCGTCGGTCAGCGTCGTGACGTTCTTGTCGGCCGAGGCGAGGAAGAACAGGTCGCCACGGACATAGGCGAAGGGCGTGAACACCTGGCCGAGCGGATCGATCAGGGTGCGCCGCCACTCGCTCATGACGCTCCAGCGTGAGAAGGTGCCGTCGACGCCGCGGTAGCGGTTGACGCCGCCGACGGCGAAGGCGTCGGTCTTGGCGCGGGTCAGGCTGGTGAAGTTGCTGGTCAGCGACAGCTCGCCGCCGGCGACCGGGTCGTCGAACACGTAGTCGTAGTCGACCACCGGCAGGACGAAGGGCTGCTTGTCCTGCAGGTCGCTGCCGACCGGCGAGAACGGGCCGACCGGGTCATGACCGGCGGCCGCCGAATTGTAGTCCTCCTGCGTGATGGAAAACGCGTAGGCCCTGACGCTGAGCGCGTTGCGGCGCGTCTCGCCGGACAGATAGATCTGCGAGATCTCGTCCTTGCCCGAGAAGCTGACGGCGCTGTAGTCCTCCAGGAAGGCGCGGTCCGTCTTGTAGGTCAGGTCCCAGCCCCACTTCCAGTTGCGCGAGATGCGGAACTCGCCGTCGGTGTGGATCGCCCCGCGCCAGCGCCGATCGCCGCTGGAGCCGGCGAACTCGTTCGGGCGCGCCTGGAACAGGCCCGCTGCGGCCACGGTGTAGGAGCCCGACATCAGCCGGTGCCGCCAGGACACCTCGCCGAGCGCGCCCTGCTTGGACATCGGCGTCGCGGCGACGGTGAGGTCGAAATGCGGGTCGAGCGCCCAGTAATAGGGAACCGTGACGCCGACGCCGAGGCGGTCGGAATAGACGCCCGACGGCATCAGGAACCCGGACTTGCGCTTCACCGTCGGGTCCGGCATCGACAGGTAGGGCAGGTACGCGACCGGCTGGCCGAAGAATTCCAGCGCCGCGTCCTCGTAGTAGATTACCCGTTCCTGCTGGTTGTGGATGATCCTGGCGGCGCGCAGGCGCCACAGCGGCGGCTTGCCGGGCGGCGTCGTCGGGCGGGTGTAGACGGTGTAGACGCCGTTCTCGAAGGTGGTCACGTTGCCGCCGCTGCGCGTCGCGGTCTCGGCGACGAAACGGGTGCGTTCGGGCGTGTCGAGCTGTAGCGAGCGCGCGAAGCCGTCGGCGAAATCGTCCGACAGTTCCATTTCCTCGCCGCTCAGCACGTTGCCGTCCGGTTCGGTCATGCGCACGGCGCCGCGCGCTGTCAGCCGACCGTTGCGGCGATCGTAGCTGACCTGCCGCGCCTCGAGCGTGTAGCCGTCGTAATAGATCTGCACCGTGCCGGATGCGGACACGACGTCCCGGTCGAAATCGTAATTGAGGCTGTCGGCCTCGAGCATCATCTGGGCGGCGGGATCGACCCGCGTGGCGAGCGCCTCCTGCAGGGACTGCTGGGCCTCGGCTGGACCGGCGGCGGCGAGGCTGCAGGCAAAACCGAGCGCAAGCCCGCGGAGCAAGCCTCCGCGCGCCGGGCGCACAGCGCCTTCGACCGGAAAGAGGGACCGCGAGGGCAGCCTGGCCGCCATCATCCGTCTTCCCGGTTCAGCAGGATCGTCAGTCCCATGAGCACTCCAAACGCACCCGGAGCCCAGGCCGCGACGAGTGGCGGCACGATGCCGGCACCGCCGAAGTCGCGACCGAGCTCCGACAGAACGTAAAGCACGAAGCCGGCGATGATTCCACCCAGAATCATGCCGCCCAGACCGCCGAAGCGCGAAACCCGAAGGGAAACCGCCGCAGCGATCAGCACCATCGCCAGCAGAAGCAGCGGCCGGGCCAGAAGACTATGATATTGAAGGGTGTATCGGTAGGCTGGCAGACCCGCCCGGCTGGCCAGTTCGATGAAGCGCGGCAGGTTCCAGAACGAAATCGATTCGGGCGCGCCAATGCTCTCGCGCACCTCGGTCGGGGTCAGGTAGGTGCTGACCTCGTAGGTGCCATAGCGCTGAGGGTCGCTCTCGGTGGTGTAGACGATGACGTCCTTGAGGTGCCAGAACTGGTTGCGCAGCCGCGCCTCGCGGGCCTCGATGCGCTCCTGGAACGAGCCGGCGCGGTCGAAGGTGAAGATCGTCACGCCGAGCAGGCGTTCGCCGTGGTCGAGCAACTGTTCGGCGTTCAGCACGGATTCGCCGTCGAGGCCGTCCTGGCGGATCCAGACGGCGTTGGTCGTTTGCAGCAGGAATGTCTCCTCCGTGCCGAAGATGCCGGCGGCGACCTCGTTGGAGCGTTCCTGCATCCACACGGCCATCGGGTTGTAGAGCGTTACCGACACGAGGCCGATGATCAGGGCAACGAGCACCGCCGGTGCGCCGAACTGCCACACGGAGATGCCTGCCGCGCGCGCGACGACCAGTTCCAGCGCCCGGCTAAGGGTGACGAAGGCCCAGATCGCGCCGAACAGGACGGCGAAGGGAAGGACCTGTTCGAGCAGAAGCGGCACGCGCAGAAGCGAGATCAGGGTGATGCGCAGGACGGAGAAATCGCCGCGCTCGCCAGCCCGGCGTAGCAGTTCCAGCACGTCGAACAGGAAGATCAGAACCGCCGCCAGCAGGAACAGGCCAAGGATCGCCTTGAGAAAGCGGCGGGAGAAATAGAGGGTGAGCGTCGGGCCGAGCATGGTGGTCACGCGGCTCCGCCTATGCCGCGCCGGGCAAGGCGGGCCTGCAGTCGATCGGCCGCCTCGGCGAGCCGGTCGCCCATGTGAGCGAGCCAGGCCGGGGCGCCGCGCCCGCTGTCGTTCAGGATCGTCCAGAGGGCGACGCCGATGCCGATGAGCGGTACGAGATAGTAGCCGAGGGTCAGCGAGGCCTGGCCGGAGATCAGCGTGCTGACGCCGAAGCCTGCCGTGCGCAGTCCGATGCAGGCGACCAGCGCGCCGAGCATGGCCATGCCGCGGCCCTGGCGGGTGGTACGGGCCTGGCCCAGGAAGGCGAAGACGATAAGGCCGAAGGCGAGCGGGTAGAGCGGCTGGCTCAGTCGGTCGTGCAACTCGGCGCGCAGCCGATCGGCGTTCTGGCGCGCGTAGTCATCCTGATGCGTGCCGAGCAGGAGGGCGAGCGTCGGACGCTCGCTCGCCTTGTAGATCGGAGTGGACGTCTCGGGGATCAGAGCCGACAGGTCGAAGGCATAGGACTGGAAGCGGACGATGGAGATGTCGCCGTCGGTCTTCGGCCGGCGCTGGATGGTTCCGTCCTGCATCAACAGCAGCGTGCGGTCCGCCGCCTCGACGATGCGCCCGACGTCGGCCTGGTAGGTGAAGACGGTCTGCGGATCGCGCCTATCATGCAGCAGCAGCCCGTCCAGGCTGCCGTCGCCCCTGCGGTTGCGGATGTGGAAGGTCAGGCCGTCCTCGACCGTGATGAAGCGCCCCGGCCGGACGATGTTGGCGACGAGGTCGACGCGCACGCGGGCGATCTCGTCGCGCAGCTGCGCCAGTCCGAGTGGAGCGACGTAGAGCGACAAGGTCGCGCTGAGCAGCATTATCGCGGCGCTGAACAGGACGACAGGACGCAGCACCAGGAAGCGCGAGCCGCCGCTGGCGTTGATGACGATCAGTTCGCTGTCGCTGGACAGCGCGTTGAGCACCAGGATGAGCGCGATCATCAGCGCGAAAGGGGCGACGACGAGGACCAGGAACGGCATCGCCAGCATGGTGATGCCGACGAACTGGACGATGGTCTGGCCCTTTGAGGTGACGAGATCGAGCTGACGCAGGGCCTGGGTCGCCCACACCACGCCGGTCATGGCGGCGAGCGTCATGACGAAGGCGATGCCCGCCCGCCGGACGATGTATCGTTCAAGCGTCTTCATCGGGTCCTCGCGCCGGCACCCCTGCGCCAGCCGAATCCTTGCTCCACGTCCCAACCGTTCAACGGATTAGCATGGTTCCTGGTGAACGGCACGACAACAAGATTGGTTAATTTGTATTTATTTCCGCAAGGCTTGCCGGCTCGCGCGAGGCGCGCCATGCTGGAGCCGAATTGAAATCGCGCGGTGCGATCCGCCCGTGACCGCAAGAGTATCCGGAAGGTCTCATGTCCAAACTCGCCAGCATCTCCTTTGCCAAGCCAGCAGTACCCGCGACCGGCATCGCGGTCGTCTTCGCGACAGAGGATCTGAAGGCAGGCCCGCTCGGCTCGCCCCTTCTGGACGCCCTGACCAGCGGCTTCGAGAAGGTCGCCAAGGCGGGTGGTTTTGCCGGCAAGCGGCTGTCGAAGCTGGACCTGATTGCCCCGGCCGGGCTCGAACTCGACCGGCTGATCGTGATCGGCGTGGGCAAGCCCGACGATCTCGGCGAACAGGACTGGCTGAAGCTCGGCGGCACCGCGCAAGCAGCGCTCGCCGCCGCCAAGGCGTCGCAGGCGACCGTCGTGCTCGACCTGCCGGACGGGGGCGAGGTGTCGCCCGAGGCGGCCGCGACGCTGGCGACGGGCGTCAGACTCCGCTCCTATCGCTTCGATGTCTACAAGACCAAGAAGGACGATGACAATGGTGCGCCGGACCTCGACCTCGACATCGTCGGCCCGGATCCGAAGGCCGCGAAGAAGGCCTGGGCAGTGACCGCAGGGCTTGCCGACGGTGTGTGCCTTGCCCGAGACCTCGTCAATGAGCCGCCCAACGCGCTCGGTCCGGTCGAATTCGCCGAGCGCGCGGCGAAGCTGGAAAAGTTGGGTGTCGAGGTCGAAATCCTGACCGAGAAGGAGATGAAGAAGCTCAAGATGGCAGCCCTGCTCGGCGTCGCGCAGGGCTCGCGGCGGCCGCCGCGGCTAGCAATCATGCGCTGGAACGGCGGCAGGAAGGACGACGCGCCGCTCGCCTTCGTCGGCAAGGGCGTCGTGTTCGACACAGGCGGCATCTCGATCAAGCCGGCCGCCGGCATGGAGGAAATGAAGGGCGACATGGGTGGCGCTGCTGCCGTCGTCGGCCTCATGCATGCGCTCGCCGCGCGTAAGGCCAAGGCCAACGTGGTCGGGGTCATCGGCCTGGTCGAGAACATGCCGGACGGCAACGCGCAACGGCCGGGCGACATCGTGCGGGCGATGTCGGGCACGACCATCGAGATCCTGAACACGGACGCCGAGGGCCGACTCGTGCTGGCCGACGCGCTCTGGTACACCCAGGAGCGCTACAAGCCGGCCTTCATGATCGATCTCGCCACGCTCACCGGCGCGGTCATCGTCGCGCTCGGCAACCACAACGCCGGCCTTTACAGCAACAATGACGACCTCGCCGAGCATCTGTCGGAGGCCGGCGAGCAGACCGGCGAATGGGTCTGGCGCATGCCGCTCGGCAAGCACTACGACAAGCTGATCGACACGCCCAACGCGGACGTCAAGAACACCGGCGGCCGGTTCGCCGGCTCGATCACCGCCGCGCAGTTCCTGCAACGCTTCACCAACGACCTGCCCTGGGCACATCTCGACATCGCCGGCACCGCCTTCGGCCAGCCGAAGGACGAGATCAACCAGGGTTGGGCTTCCGGCTACGGCGTAAGGCTGCTCGACCGGCTGGTGCGCAACCACTACGAAAAGTGAGGTAGAGGGCCGGAAAAAGAAAAACCCGCCGGAAGCGGCGGGTTTTCATGGCGGGCAGGGTGTCCTGACAGGATGGCTCAGCACGCCTTGTAGGACTGGCAGGCAGTCGCGGTTTCGGTGACGACGAGGCCGAGAGCCGCGGTCGCGCCCGCCAGGCCGGCAACCAGGGTGAAGAATAACGCAACGCGAACCAGCATGCAGGATCCCCAAGTGCTTTCGGGCGCGCGGCCCGGATTCTATTGGACAAGGTGCGAGTCGCGACCTGTCCGCCCCGACGGTTAGAAGTAAGGGCTCGGAATTTGCGAAGGGTTAATGATACGAGTCGCGCCGCCTGTCCACCGGCGGACCTGACGCAGCGGACGATCGGTCGGGCGGTGTTGCCCTGCAGCATCACCGCGACCGGTGCGGGGAGCGAGCGGTGAGCGCCGAAGCCCTTTTCTACCATCTCCAGCACCAGCCGCTCGAGGCGATGTTGCCGGGGCTGCTCATGAAGTGCCTCGACCGTGACTGGCGGGTGGTTGTGCAGACCGGTTCACCGGAGCGCTGCGCGGCGCTCGACGCGCATCTGTGGACCTTCGCCGACGACGCGTTCCTGCCGCACGGAACCGCCGCCGACGGCCATGCCGAGGACCAGCCGATCTTTCTGACCGCCGCCGGCGACAACCCGAACCGGGCAACCGTCCGCTTCCTGGTCGACCGGGCGCAACCGCCGCCGCTGGCCGGCTACGAGCGTGTCGTCTATGTCTTCGACGGCAGGGACCCGGAGGCCGTCGCGGAGGCGCGGCTGCGCTGGAAGGAGGCGAAGGAGCAAGGCTTTACGGTAACCTACTGGCAACAAGGCGAAAACGGCGGCTGGGAGCGCAAGGCATGACGGCGAATGACGACGATTTTCTCGGCCGACGCGAGGCCGCGCGCACGCGGCTGGACGGACTGGCCGGCGCCAGGGACGGAGACCCGGCTGAGCGCGGCGCCTGGTTCCAGGCCGTTTACGACAGCGCCGGCGACGATCCGGCGGCCGTGCCCTGGGCGGACCTGGCACCCAAGGACGTTCTCGTCGACTGGCTGGTACGGCATCCGGGCGAGGGGCGCCGGGCGCTCGACATCGGCTGCGGGCTCGGCGACAACGCCGAGGCGATCGCTGCGGCAGGCTACCGCACCAGCGCCTTCGACCTGGCGCCGGGGGCGATCGAGTGGGCGCGCAAGCGCTTTCCCGACAGCCCGGTCGACTATCGTGTCGGCGACCTGTTCGCGCTGCCGACGGACTGGGTGGGGAACTTCGGCCTGGTCCACGAATGCTATACGATTCAAGCGCTTGACGATCCCCTGCGGTCCCAGGCCTTTGCCGCCATCGCGGCGCTGCTCGCCCCCGGCGGAACGCTGCTGGTGATCACGCGAACGCGCGCGGAGGGCTGTGCGGCGGACGGTCCGCCCTGGCCGCTGATGCCGTCCGAACTGGTGCGCTTCGAGGCGCTCGGGCTGGAACGGGTGAGCGCCACGCCCTACACGGTCGAGCGGCCGGGACGGCGTATCCCGCACGTTCTGGCGGAATTCCGCCGTCCGGGCTGAGCCTGTCAGCCCAGCCGGAAACCCGCCGGATACCTGCCGAAGTCTTGTCGGAAACCATCCCGATCGCTGCTCAAAATTGCGGCAGACAGGAGACGGCGATCTCGCGCTCCCGGTCGCGGAACGTGTCGTCGACGTCGAAGCCGATGGTCGTCGGATGAGAAGACCGCTTACGCCTCTTCCAGTTCGGCGGCGAGCTGCAGCCATTCCTCTTCCGTCGCCGCCAGCTTCTTCTCGATGAAGGCGCGTTCGCGGGCGAACTTGGCGGCGCGTTCGGGATCGCGCAGGAAGAAGTCGGGGTCGGCCATGGTCTGGTCGAGCATGACGATCTTGTCCTGCAGGCGGGCCATCTCCTTTTCCGCCGCCTCGATCTTCTTGCGCAGGGGGGCGAGGCGTGCGCGCTTCTCGGCCGCCTCGCGGCGCTTGTCCTGCGAGGAAGCCGCCTTGTCGGCGTCGTCCTGCGCCTTGCGGGCGCCGTCCGGGCCCTGCAGGATCAGCCGGCGGTAGTCCTCCATGTCGCCGTCGAAGGGCGCGACGGAGCCGTTGCCGACCAGCCACAGGCGGTCGGCGCAGGCCTCGACCAGGTGTCGGTCGTGGGAGATCAATACCACGGCGCCCTGGAACTCGTTGAGCGCCAGCACCAGCGCCTCGCGGCTATCGATGTCGAGATGGTTGGTCGGCTCGTCGAGGATGATCAGGTTCGGCCCGTCGAAGGTGGAAAGTCCCAGGAGCAGGCGCGCCTTCTCGCCGCCCGACAGGTCCCTGGCCGGCGTGTCCATGCGGTCGGTCGGCAGGCCGAAGCGTGCGACGCGGGCGCGCACCTGGGCCTCCGGCGCCTGCGGCATGAGGGAGCGGACATGGGCGACAGCGCTGTCGGCCGGCCGCAACTCGTCGAGCTGGTGCTGGGCGAAGAAGGCGATCTTCAGCTTCGGCGCGCGCACGATCTCGCCCGACAGAGGGGCGAGGCGCCCGGAGATCAGTTTGGCGAAGGTCGACTTGCCGTTGCCGTTGGCGCCGAGCAGCGCGATGCGGTCGTCGGTGTCGATGTTGAGCGACAACCGCGACAGCACCGGCCGGCCGTCGTAGCCGGCCGAGACGTTCTCCAGCTTGAGGATCGGCGGCGCGAGCCGGCCCTGCGGATCGGGGAAATGGATCGGCCGGGCGCTCTCTTCCGTCAGCGCCGCGATCGGCTCCATCTTCTCCAGCATCTTCAGCCGCGACTGCGCCTGGCGCGCCTTGGTCGCCTTGGCCCGGAAGCGGTCGACGAAGGCCTGCAGGTGCTTGCGCTGCGCATCCTGCTTCTCCTTGGCCTTGGCCTGCAGGATCATGGTCTCGCGGCGCTGGCGGTCGAAGCTGTCGTAGCCGCCGCGGTAGAAGGTCAGCTTGCCCTGGTCGAGGTGGACGATGCTGTCGACCGCCTTGTTGAGCAGGTCGCGGTCGTGGGAGATCAGCAGCACCTGGTGGGGATAGCGCGCGACGTAGCTTTCCAGCCACAGCGTGCCTTCGAGGTCGAGATAGTTGGTCGGCTCGTCGAGCAACAGCAAATCCGGCTCGGAGAACAGCACGGCGGCGAGCGCGACGCGCATGCGCCAGCCGCCGGAGAAGGAGGCGCAGGGACGCTGCTGCGCCTCGGCATCGAAGCCGAGGCCGGACAGGATGGCGCCGGCGCGCGCCTCGGCCGTATGGCTGCCGATGTCGGCAAGGCGGGTGTGAATCTCGGCGATGCGGTTCGGGTCGCTGGCGCGCTCGGCCTCGGCCAGCAGCGCGCTGCGCTCGGTGTCGGCGGCCAGCACGACCTCCATGAGGCTCTGCTGCGTGCCCGGCGCCTCCTGGGCGACCTGGCCGATACGCGCGCTTTTCGGCACCTGGATCGAGCCGGATTCGGGCGACAGGTCGCCGGTGATCAGCTTGAACAGCGTCGACTTTCCGGCGCCGTTGCGCCCGACCAGACCGGTCTTGGTGCGCGCGGGCAGGGTCACGCTGGCATGGTCGATGAGGAGCCGGCCGCCGATGCGGTAGGTGAGGTCGGTGATCTGCAACATGGGGCGGATCTTTGGGCCAGCGTCCGCCGCGATGCAAGTCCCGATCGATGGTCCGACCGGACCCGGTCGGGCCGCCCGCCGCGCTCAGGCCGCCATGCCGAGGCCGCTTTCGCGCTGGAAGTGGATCAGGTCGAGCGCGCGCGGCTTCCTGCCGAGCATGGTCAGGAAGGCGTGCACCTGGCCGCGGTGGTGGGTCTGGTGGTTGAAGACATGCACCAGGGCGGCGCCGATCGGCTGCTGGATGACCACCGGGTTGAGGATCGTGCGGTAGCGGATCGGCTGCAGCAGCTCACCCTCGGTGACCTGGTCGATGTAGGCGATCAGGCGCGCGTCGAGGATGTCGCGCTCCGCCTTCAGGGACGCCAGATCCTCGGTCAGGGTCATGTCGAAGGTATCGAAGGCCTCGCCCTCGCCGTAGAGGCGCACCAGCCAGATCATGTCCGCGAGCAGCAGGTGATCGAGGGTGCCGTGGATCGAGCGGTAGTAGGCGGCGAGGTTGCGGTGGTACTCCTCGTCGCTGAGGCCGGTGCAGTCCTCGAGGAGGCGCGTGTTCGCCCAGTGATTGTAACCCGCCATCATCCGCATGTAGGCCTTCATGGTAACGCCCTCCAGGAGTCTCGGGAACCCGAGTGTGGCGAACTCGCGGCACGGCGGCCTTGAGCAGAATCAACTGCGGCGCAGCAGGGGCACGCCTCGCCCCTTGCGGCACGCCTTGGGCAAAGCTATAGGAACGCGGACTTTTCAGGTCCGGTCGGGCAGCCGCCCGCCGGACGATGCGGATGCCGGAGGCGCCGCGTCCTCAAACCAGGCCGGCACCACCAGGCCACCTAACCGGGAAAGCAGACCAAATGGCGATCGAACGCACCTTCTCCATGATCAAGCCGGACGCGACCAAGCGCAACCTGACCGGCGCCATCACCGCCATGCTCGAGGAGGCCGGCCTGCGCGTCGTCGCCTCCAAGCGCGTGTGGATGTCGCAGCGCCAGGCCGAGGCCTTCTACGCCGTGCACAAGGACCGCCCGTTCTTCGGCGAACTGACCGAGTTCATGAGCTCCGGCCCGACCGTCGTACAGGTTCTGGAAGGCGAGAACGCCATCGCCAGGAACCGCGAGGTGATGGGCGCGACCAACCCGGCCAATGCCGAGGAGGGCACGATCCGCAAGAAATATGCCCTGTCGATCGGCGAGAACTCTGTGCACGGTTCCGACGCGGCGGACACGGCGGCCGAGGAAATCGCCTTCTGGTTCTCCGGCTCCGAGATCGTCGGCTGAGACCAGCCTTCGACGGACTTTCGAAGGGCCGGCTCCGAAAGGGGCCGGCCCTCAGCGTGTTGACACACCCGCAGCCTCTCCGGTGTCATTCCGGCCAAGCGGAGCGCGAGCCGGAACCGGAGAGTCACAGCCCTTCCATTTCGACAAGACCCGCACGGGCGACACCTCGGCTCGCCGATCCTGCCTCTCCGCTTCGCTGCGTGCGGGATGACGAAAGCAGAGATTTGTCAGCAGTCTGAGGGTCGGTTCCGAAAGGGGGGCGGCCCTTCCGACTTCTGACGGGGACTACCGCGCCGCCGACTCCCGGCCGCAGGGGCGAAGGAATACGACGGCGTGGACCGGACCAATAACCACCGCTCTGCGAACGAGTGGGCCCCGGGCCTCGCGCTGCTCGCCCGGGGTGACCGCTGTGGGTGTGGCAGAGCCGTGCCATGCGCTCCCTCGGGATGAGCCCGGACGGTCTTTTGCGTCGGCTCGGCTTGACAGGGGCGGGGCGCGCGCCGAAAGCTTGCTGCTCTGCCCGGCGTTCCAGCCGGGCTGGCCGCGCCGCGCGCCGACGATCCAGAGCCGACCGATGACCAAGCCGCTTCCCGCCAAGGCCGTTTCCGCCTGTCCGCACGACTGCCCGTCGACCTGCGCGCTCGATGTCGAGATCCTGCCCGACGGCCGCATCGGGCGGCTGCGGGGCGCGCCCGACAACGCCTATACGGCCGGCGTCGTCTGCGCCAAGGTCGCCCGCTATGCGGAGCGGCTCTATCATCCGGACCGCCTGACCAGACCGCTGCGCCGCGTCGGTGCCAAGGGCGAGGGGCGGTTCGAGGAGATTTCCTGGGACGCCGCGCTCGACCTGGTGGCGGAGCGGTTCCTCGCCGCCGAGGCGGAATGCGGCGCCGAGAGCGTCTGGCCCTACCACTATGCCGGCACAATGGGCCTGGTGCAGCGCGACAGCATCCACCGCTTCCGCCACGCCAAGGGCTATTCGCGCCAGTTCGACAGCTTCTGCACCAACATGGCCTGGACCGGCTACGTCGCCGGCACGGGTCGCCTCGCCGGGCCGGATCCGCGCGAGATGGCGCATGCCGACCAGATCGTCATCTGGGGCACCAATCCGGTCGCCACCCAAGTCAACGTGATGACCCACGCGGTGGCGGCACGCAAGATCCGTGGCGCGCGCATCGTCGTGGTCGACGTCTACCGCACCGAGACGATGAGGCAGGCCGACGTCGGCCTCGTCATCCAGCCGGGCAGTGACGCCGCGCTCGCCTGCGCGATCATGCACGTGCTGTTCCGCGACGGCCTCGCCGACAGGGATTATCTGGACAAGTACACCGACTGTCCGGCGGAGCTCGATGCGCATCTTTCGACCCGCACACCGGAGTGGGCGGCGGCGATCACGGGACTCGACGCGGGCGCAATCGAGGCGGTCGCCCGCCAGATCGGTACGGTCAAGCGGACCTATTTCCGGCTCGGCTACGGTTTCACCCGCTCGCGCAACGGCGCCGTCTCCATGCACGCGGCCACCTCGATTGCCGCCGTCACGGGCTGCTGGCAGTACGAGGGCGGCGGCGCCTTCCACAACAACGGCGCCATCTACGAACTCGACAAGACGATGATCGAGGCGCCGGAGCTGCGCCGGCCTGGCATCCGGGCGCTCGACCAGAGCCAGATCGGTCGCATCCTGACCGGCGACGCCGCCGCGCTCAACGGCGGGCCGCCGGTCAAGGCGATGCTGATCCAGAACACCAATCCGGTCTCGGTCTGCCCGGAACAGGCGCTGGTCAAGCGGGGCTTTTGCCGCGAGGACCTGTTCGTCTGCGTGCACGAGCAGTTCATGACCGAGACCGCGCGGATGGCCGACCTGGTGCTGCCGGCGACGCAGTTCCTCGAGCACGACGACATCTACAAGGGCGGCGGCCACCAATACCTCCTGTTCGGCCCAAAGCTGACCGAGGCGCCGGGCGAGGCGCGCGAGAACCTGTTCGTGCTCAACGAACTGGCGCGCAGGCTGGGCGCTGCCGACCATCCCGGCTTCCACATGACGGCCCGCGAGCATGTCGACTGGATGCTGCGCAACTCCGGCTACGGCACTCTGGCCGAGCTTGAGGCGGGGCGCTGGAAGGACCTGCAGCCCGACTTCCGCACCGCGCATTACCTCGACGGTTTCGGCCATCGCGACGGCCGCTATCATTTCCGCGTCGACTGGGGCCGCGACCCGGCGCCGAACAAGCCCGAGGGCGAGCCGATGGGACCGTGGCGGTCGATGCCGTCGCTGCCCGACTACTGGCCGAGCGTCGAGGCGGCGGATGCCGAGCATCCGTTCCGCCTGGTGACGGCGCCGGCGCGCTCGTTCCTGAACTCGTCCTTCACCGAATCGGAGATCGGACGGCGGAAGGAGGGTCGGCCGGAGGTCTGGCTGACGGTAGCGGATGCGGCAAGGGCCGGCGTCAGCGACGGCGACAGGGTCAGGATGGGCAACCGGCGCGGCACCGTGACGCTACACGCCCGCGTCGTCGACGGACCGACGCCCGGCACCGTGATCTCGGAAGGGATCTGGCCGAACGACGCCTTCGAGGACGGCCAGGGCATCAACACGCTGACCGGCGCGGACCCGGTCGCGCCCTACGGCGGCGCGGCCTATCACGACACGGCGGTGTGGATCCGACCGGCCTGAGCGGGCGAATCCGTTTCAGATGAAACGAAATGGCTGGCTGCCGGAGCTCTTTCCGGTCAAGCGGAACCGCTTGATCGACAAGAATGCGCTCTAGAACGCCGGCGCGATCAGGCTGCCCGGCGCGGCCGGGCCGTCGGCGACCGACACGGTGCGCCCGGCGAGGCGCGCGCGGCCCGAGGCGACGAGGTCGAGCGCATGCGGGTAGAGGCGGTGCTCCAGCTCCAGCACCCGGGCGCCGAGGCTGTCGGGCGTGTCGGCATCGAGCACCGGCACCGCACCCTGGGCGATGATCGGACCGGCATCCATTTCGCTTGAAACGAAATGGACCGTCGCACCGTGCAGCTTGACGCCTTCGGCGAGCGCGCGCTCGTGCGTGTCGAGGCCCTTGAAGGCGGGCAGCAGGGCCGGGTGGATGTTGACCAGCCGGCCGAACCAGCGCTCGACGAACCACGGCGTCAGCAGGCGCATGAAGCCGGCCAGCGCGACGAGGTCGGCGCCGGCGGCGGCGAGACGGGCGTCGAGCGCGCGCTCGAACGCCTCGCGGTCGCGGCCGTAGGCCTTGTGGTCGATGACGGCGGTGGCGATGCCGTAGCCTTCGGCGCGCGCCAAGCCGGCGGCGTCCGGACGGTTGGAGACGACCAGCACGATCTCGGCCGGATAGTCCGGCGCACGCGCCGCCTCGATCAGCGACACCATGTTGCTGCCGCGCCCCGAAATCAGCACCGCGACCCTACGCCGCTCCGTCATGGTCACAGGTCCAGGGCGTTGTCGAAGACGACCGGGGCGCTGCCGCCGGCCTCGATGCGGCCGATGTCGGCGACCGTCTCACCGGCGGCCTCCAGCGCGGCACGCACGGCGCCGGCCTCGGCGGCGGCGACGACCACGACCATGCCGACGCCGCAATTGAAGGTGCGCAACATCTCGCGCTCGGCGACGCCGCCGGTGCGGGCGAGCCAGCGGAACACCTCGGGCACGGCGACGGCGGCGAGGTCGATGCGCGCGGTCGCGCCCGCGGGCAGTACGCGCGGCAGGTTCTCCGGCAGGCCGCCGCCGGTGATGTGGGCGAGCGCCTTGATGCCGGTGGTCTCGTTGAGCGCGGCGAGCAGCGGGCGGACGTAGATGCGCGTCGGCTCCATCAGCGCCTGACCGAGCGAGAGGGACGGCGCGAAGGGCGCGGCGTCGGCATAGCCGAGGCCGGAGCGCTCGACGATCTTGCGCACCAGCGAGAAGCCGTTGGAATGGACGCCGGAAGAGGCGAGCGCCAGCAGAACGTCGCCCGCGGCGACGTCGGCGCGCGGCAGCAGCCGGTCGCGGTCGACGGCGCCGACCGCGAAGCCGGCGAGGTCGTAGTCGTCCCTGGCGTACATGCCCGGCATCTCGGCGGTCTCGCCGCCGATCAGCGCGCAGCCGGCGATCCGGCAGCCCTCGGCGATGCCGCCGACGACGTCGGTCGCAGCGTCGACGTCGAGTGCGCCGCAGGCGTAGTAGTCGAGGAAGAACAGCGGCTCGGCGCCCTGCACGACGAGGTCGTTGACGCACATGGCGACCAGGTCGATGCCGACCGTCTTGTGCAGGCCGGTGTCGATGGCGACCTTGAGCTTGGTGCCGACGCCGTCGTTGGCGGCGACCAGCAGCGGGTCGCTGTAGCCGGCTGCCTTGAGGTCGAACAGGCCGCCGAAGCCGCCGATGGCGCCGTCGGCGCCGGGCCGGGCGGTCGCCTTGACCAGCGGCGCGATGCGCTTGACCAGCGCGTTGCCGGCATCGATGTCGACGCCGGATTGGGAATAGGTCAGGCCGTTGTCGCGGTCGCGTTGGCCAGCGCTCATGGGCGGGTCTCCGATGCCGGTGCTGATGCTGTGGCAGGGCAATGCCTCATTTTGCGCGGCTATGCAATCGGGCCGGGCAAAATGCCCCCGCCGGCGCGCCGCTGCGCCGCACAAGCGTCTTGACCGGCTCGCGCGCCTGGACCTATCTGGGACCTATCTGCTGGAGCGGACCCCGCACCTTGGAGACGACCGGATGACCCTGCGCCGCCAGATCCAGTTCTGGATGCTCTCGCTGCTCGCCTTCATCGTCTTCATGCTAGTGTTCAGCGCCGTGCTGCTGCCCTTCGTTGCCGGCATGGCGCTCGCCTACCTGCTCGATCCGGTCGCCGACCGGCTGGAACGGGTCGGCATGAGCCGGCTGTGGGCGACGCTGACCATCCTTCTGGTGTTCGTTCTGCTGTTCGCGCTGTTCCTGCTGCTGCTCGTGCCGGTGCTCGGAAACCAGCTGCTCGGCTTCCTCGACCGGCTGCCCGGCCTCGTGCGCGCCCTGCACACGCTGGTGACCGAGACGTTCGGCGACCGTCTGTCGACGCTTGCCGGACTGGACATCAAGGACCTGCAGTCCTCGCTCGGTGACATCATGAGCAAGGCGGCGTCCTGGCTCGGGGGGCTGATGCAGTCGGTGTGGAGCGGCGGCCAGGCGCTGGTGTCGATCCTGTCGCTGTTCGTGGTCACACCGGTGGTCGCCTTCTACCTGCTGCTCGACTGGGACCGGATGGTCGCGCGCATCGACGGCTGGCTGCCGCGCCCGCATGTCGAGACGATCCGCCGGCTGGCGCGCGAGATGGACGCGGCGGTCGCCGGCTTCGTGCGCGGACAGGTATCGGTCTGCGTCCTGCTCGGCCTGTTCTACGCCATCGGCCTGATGCTGGTCGGGCTCAACTTCGGCCTGCTGATCGGCATCGGCGCCGGCCTCGTCAGCTTCATTCCCTTCGTCGGCGCGATCCTCGGCTTCGTCGTGTCCATGGCCGTGGCGCTGGTGCAGTTCTGGCCCGACTGGCCGCTGATCGCCGCGGTGGCGGCGGTGTTCGCGGTCGGCCAGTTTCTGGAGGGCAACATCCTGCAACCCAAGCTGGTCGGCGACAGCGTCGGCCTGCATCCGGTCTGGCTGATGTTCGCCCTGTTCGCCTTCGGCTCCCTGTTCGGCTTCGTCGGCATGCTGGTCGCCGTGCCGGCGGCGGCCATGGTCGGCGTGCTTGCGCGCTTCGCGCTGACGCAGTACCTAGCAAGTCCCTTGTACAGGGGCACCGGCCGACCGGCGGCCGACGACGAGTAGGGCCCACGCGCCATGGCGGAGCGACCGCGCCAGCTTCCCTTGATCCTGCCGCACGAGCAGGCGCTCGGCCGCGACGACTACCTGGTCGGCGCATCCAACCGGGCCGCCTTCGAGTTGATCGACAGCTGGCCCGACTGGCCGTCTGCCGTGGTGGTCCTCGCCGGCCCGGTCGGCTCGGGCAAGAGCCATCTAGTACAGATCTGGCACGAGCGATCCGGCGCCGCGGTGATCGAGGCCGGCGACCTGACCGAAGGCCGGGTCGAGGAACTGGTCTCGGCCGGCGCGGTGGCGGTGGAGAACGCCCATCGGGGCGTCGACGAGCGAGCGCTGTTCCACCTGCTCAACGCCGCGCGCCAGGCCGGCGCCAGCATGCTGATCACCAGCCGGACCTGGCCGGCGGCCTGGCCGCTGGCGCTGGCGGACCTTGTGTCGCGGCTTCGGGCCGCGACACCTGTGGAAATCCTGGAGCCGGACGACGATCTTTTGCGCCGCGTTCTTGTTAAGCTGTTCGCCGACCGCCAGCTCGCGGTCGAACCGGCCGTGGTCGACTATCTGGTGGTACGCATGGAGCGCTCGCTCGGCGTTGCCGGGCGGGTGGTCGAGGCGATCGACCGCGAGGCGCTGGCCAACGGCAGCAGGATCACGCGGCCGCTTGCCGGCAAGGTGCTCGAACAGATCCAGGCCGGCGAGGGCTAGGGTCGCGGCGCGTGCGGCGCGTGGTGGAGGAAAGAATGGACGAGACGTTGGATCCTGCGGCCGCCGAGCCGGTGCTGCGCCAGGACGAGGGTTCCGCTGCGGCCGGTGCAACACCGGTGCGCGCCGATACGGTGGCCGAGCTGATGGCGTCTCCGGCGCGCTTCATGAACCGGGAACTGTCCTGGCTGCAGTTCAATCACCGGGTGCTCGAGGAGTCGGTCAACCGCGACCATCCGCTGCTGGAGCGGCTGCGCTTCCTGTCCATTTCCGCCAACAACCTCGACGAGTTCTTCATGGTGCGCGTCGCCGGCCTGCGCGGCCAGCAGCGCGCCGACGTCACCCTGCGCTCCGACGACGGCCTGACGCCGACCGAGCAGCTGGAACGCATCGGCGCGGCCTGCCAGACGCTGCAGAGCGAGCAGCAGCGGCTGTGGCGACAGCTGCGCTCGGAACTGGCGGAAAGCGGCATCAAGATCCTGGTCGGCCAGGACCTGAGCGACGCCGACCGGGCCTGGCTGGAGGAGCATTTCCTCGCCCACATCTTCCCGGTGCTGACGCCGCTGGCGATCGACCCGGCGCATCCGTTCCCGTTCATCCCCAATTTGGGCTTCTCTCTGGTGTTCGAACTGGCGCCGGTCAAGGGCGGGCGCGGCATGACGGCGCTGCTGCGCGTGCCCGGCCATGTCGAGCGCTTCATCCGCCTGCCGGACAGCGAACCGGGCTCGGCGCGCTTCATCACCGTCGAGAAGGTCATCGGCCTGTTCATCGCGCGTCTGTTCCCCGGCTACGAGATCCGCGGCAAGGGCACCTTCCGCGTCATCCGCGACAGCGACCTGGAAATCGAGGAGGAGGCGGAGGATCTGGTCCGCCTGTTCGAGTCGGCTCTCAAGCGCCGCCGCCGCGGTTCGGTGATCCGGCTGGAGATCGACGCCAACGCGCCGGCCTCGCTGCGCGCCTTCGTCGCCGACGCGCTCGGCGTGACGGAGAACGAGACCTTCCTGGTCGACGGATTGCTCGCCCTCGACAACCTGTCGCAGCTGGTCGCGCTCGACCGCGAAGACCTCAAGTTCGAGCCCTACAGCGCGCGCTTCCCCGAGCGCATCCGCGAGCACGGCGGCGACTGCCTGGCGGCGATCCAGCAGAAGGACATCGTCGTCCACCATCCCTACGAGTCCTTCGACGTCGTGGTCCAGTACCTGCGCCAGGCGGCGCAGGATCCGGACGTGGTCGCGATCAAGCAGACGCTGTACCGGACCTCGAAGGACTCGCCGATCGTCAAGGCGCTGGCGGAAGCCGCCGAAGCCGGCAAGTCGGTGACCGCGCTGGTCGAGCTCAAGGCCCGATTCGACGAGGAGGCGAACATCCGCTGGGCGCGCGACCTGGAGCGCGCCGGCGTGCAGGTCGTGTTCGGCTTCCTGGAGCTGAAGACCCACGCCAAGCTGTCGATGGTGGTGCGCCGCGAGCATGGCGAGCTGAAGACCTATGTCCATATCGGCACCGGCAACTATCATCCGATCACCGCGCGCATCTATACCGACCTGTCCTATTTCACCGACGATCCGGACATCGCCCAGGACGCGGCGCGGGTGTTCAACTACATCACCGGCTATGCCGAGCCGGCCGAACTGAAGCGCCTTGCCGTCTCGCCGGTCAACCTGCGCCGGCGCATCCTCGACCTGACCGAGGCCGAGATCGAGCACGCCAGGGCGGGCCGGCCGGCGCAGATCTGGATGAAGATGAATTCTCTCGTCGACGCCGGCGTGATCGACGCGCTGTACCGGGCGAGCCAGGCCGGCGTGCAGATCGATCTGGTGGTGCGCGGCATCTGCTGCCTGCGCCCCGGCATTCCCGGCCTGTCCGACAACATCCGCGCCAAGTCGATCGTCGGCCGGTTCCTCGAGCACAGCCGCATCTTCTGCTTCGGCAACGGCCACGGCCTGCCGTCGCCGCAGGCGTATGTCTACATCGGCTCGGCCGATATGATGCCACGCAACATCGACCGGCGGGTGGAGGTTCTGGCGCCGCTGCTGACACCGACCGTGCACGAACAGGTGCTCGACCAGATCATGGTCGCCAACCTGAAGGACAACCAGCAGAGCTGGCGGATCCTGCCGGACGGCGGCCACGAGCGCATCGTACCGGGACCCGGTGAGGCGCCGTTCAACGCCCACCGCTATTTCATGACCAATCCCTCCCTTTCGGGGCGCGGAAAATCGCTCAACAGCGACCGGCCCAGACCCTTCATGGAGCGACAACCGCGTGGATGACGCACACGCCAAGCATGCGCCGGCCCGCGGCCGGCTGAACGGAACAGGACCCGTCGCGGTCATCGACATCGGATCGAACTCGGTTCGTCTCGTGGTCTACGAGCGCCAGTCGCGGACGCCGACGGTGCTGTTCAACGAGAAGGTGCTGGCGGGCCTCGGTCGGGGCCTGGTGTCGACCGGCCGGCTGGCGCAGGACTCGATCGGCGCGGCGCTCGCCGCCCTGCATCGCTTCCGCTGCCTGTGCGACCATATCGGCGTTCAGAGCGTGCACGTGCTGGCGACCGCGGCGGCGCGCGACGCCACCAACGGTGGCCAGTTCGTCGCCGAGGTCGAGCGGCTGACCGGCGTGCCTGTGCGCATCCTCAACGGCCACGAGGAGGCCTATTATTCGGCGCTCGGCATCGTGTCCGGGTTCTGGAAGCCGCAGGGCGTCGTCGGCGACCTCGGCGGCGGCAGCCTGGAACTGGTCGACGTCGGTCCGAAGGGGGTCGGGCGCGGCCAGACCTTCCCGCTCGGCGGCCTGCGCCTGCAGGAGGCGTCGGGCGGCAAGATGGTTCGCGCGCAGAAGATCGCCGACGACTGCATGGAAAAGGCGGTCTGGCCATCGGCCGCGGAACGGCAGACCTTCTATGCCGTCGGCGGCACCTGGCGCTCGCTGGCGCGCCTGCACCTGTTCCAGGCCGGCTATCCGCTCCACGTCATGCACCATTACGCGATCCCGGCGGGCGAGGCGATCGAGTTCTGCCGCGTCGTCGCCCAGCGTGACATCAACAGCCTCGACTTCATCGAAGCCATTTCCAAGCAGCGGCGCGCGCTGCTGCCCTATGGCGCAGTGGTGCTGGAACGGGTGCTGCGGGCCATGAACGCCGAACGCCTGGTCATGTCGGCGACCGGCGTGCGCGAGGGGCTGCTCTACGAAATGTTGCCGGAAGAGCTGAAGGCCCAGGACCCGCTGCTGGAGGCAGCGCGCGAGCTTTCGCTGCTGCGGGCGCGCTCGCCCGAGCATGCCGAGGAACTGGTGCAGTGGACCGACCGGCTGTTCCCGGTCATCGGCCTGGAGGAGACGGAGGAGGAGCGCCGGCTGCGGCGGGCCGCCTGCCTGCTGTCCGACATCGGCTGGCGCGCGCACCCGGACTATCGCGGCGAGCAGAGCCTCAACATCATCTCCAACGCCGGCTTCATCGGCCTCGACCACCCGGGTCGGGCCTATCTGGCCATGTCGGTGTTCTACCGCCATGCCGGACTGATCGACGACGCCCTGTCGCCGCGCCTGCGCGAACTGGCGCCGACGCGGCTGAAGGAACGCGCACGCATCCTGGGTGCGGCGCTGCGCGTCGCCTCGCTGGTCAGCGCCTCGATGGCCGGCGTGCTGCTGGAGACGTCCTTCGTGCTCGACGAGGACACGCTGATCCTCAAGCTGCCGGCCCGCCACGCCCACATGGACGGCGAGCGGCTGCGCAAGCGGGTGGGGCAATTCGCCAAGCTGATCGGCGCCAAGGGGATCGTCCTGCCGCTGCCGTGAGGCGCCGCGCAAGGCCCGCTGAGCCGGCCTTCAGGGACGCAGCGGAACGGCGGGTGCGGCGGTTATTCGGCGGCGATCGGGTCGCCGGCCTTGCGCGGCGGCTGGTCGAGAGCGACGATCTGGCGGCCGTCGAAGGCGAGCGCGATCTCGCCGCGCTTCAGCTTGAGGGCGGCCTCGCCGAACAGGTCCATGCGCCAGCCCTTGAGCGCCGGCACGTCGGCATCGTCGTCGGCGGCGATCCGCTCCAGATCCTCGACCGTGGCGATCACCTTGGCGGCGACGCCGTGGGCCTCGCTGACGAGCTTAAGCAGCACCTTCAGCAAATCGACCGCGGCGGCAGAGCCGTCCGGCGCCTGGCGGCCCTTGGGCAGCTTCGGCAGCCTGTCCTTCGGTAGGGCCACGGCCGTGCGCACCGCCTTGAGGATGTCCTCGGCCGAGCGCGAGCGCTCGAAGCCGCGCGGGATCGTACGCAGCCGGCTGAGCGCCTCTGCGGTCTGCGGCTGCTGCGCGGCGATCTCGTAGATGGCGTCGTCCTTGAGTACGCGCGAGCGCGGCACGTCGCGGCTCTGCGCCTCGATTTCCCGCCAGGCGGCGACCTCCATCAGCACGGCGAGTTCGACCGGCTTGCGCACGCGCATCTTGAGGCGCTGCCAGGCGTTGACCGGCTCGGTGCGGTAGGTGCCCTCGGAGGTGAGGATTTCCATCTCATCCTCGACCCAGTGGCTGCGGTCCTGCTCGGCGAGGTTGGCCTTCAGGAAGCGGTAGACGTCGCGCAGGTAGGTAACGTCGGCAAGCGCATAGTCGAGCTGCTTCTGGGTCAGCGGCCGGCGCGCCCAGTCGGTGAAGCGCGACGACTTGTCGATCCGCGCGCCGGTGATACGCTGGACCAGCTGATCGTAGGAAATGGAATCGCCGAAACCGCAGACCATCGCCGCGACCTGGGTGTCGAACAGCGGATGGGGAATGAGGCCGCCGAGATGGTAGACGATCTCGATGTCCTGGCGTGCGGCGTGAAAGACCTTGGTGACGCGCTCGTTGCGCATCAGGTCCAGGAATGGCGCCAGGTCCAGGCCATCCGCCAGCGCGTCGACGATGACCGCGTCGTCGGGACCGGCCATCTGGATCACGCACAGCTTGGGCCAGAAGGTGGTTTCCCGCAGGAACTCGGTGTCCACGGTGACATAGTCATGGGAGGCGAGACGGGAACAGGCGTCAGCGAGGGCGTCGGTGGTCGTTATCACAGTCATGGCAAGGGCGAGCTATACCGCAGTCTCGCCATCTTGTCGCCACGAAATGAGTCGGCGTTGCGCGTGGCGACGGCGCATTGGCGGTCCGCCCGCGCTCCAGCCCGCGACTTGACTTTGCCGGCGCGACGTGGCTTGTCCAGCGCGCACGGAGCGCGCGCCGCCCGGGCGCCCTGATCCTGTTTCGAGATGACTGTCGAGGACTGCATGCACCGCTACCGTAGCCATACTTGCGGCGATCTGCGCGCGAGCCACGCAGGGGAAACCGCCCGACTGTCGGGCTGGGTTCACCGCGTCCGCGACCACGGCGGGCTGCTTTTCATCGATCTGCGCGACCACTACGGCATCACGCAATGCGTCGTCGATCCTGATTCCGCCGCCTTCAAGGCGGCCGAGACGGTGCGCTCGGAGTGGTGCATCCGCATCGACGGCGAGGTGAAGCGACGCAGCGCCGAGACGGTCAACCCGAACCTGCCGACCGGCGAGATCGAGCTGTTCATCCGAGATCTGGAAGTGCTCGGCCCGGCGCGCGAGCTGCCGTTGCCGGTGTTCGGCGAGCCGGAGTATCCGGAAGACGTGCGCCTGACCTACCGTTTCCTCGACCTGCGCCGCGAGACCCTGCACCGCAACATCATGACCCGCACGAAGGTCATCGCCGATATCCGCCGGCGCATGGGCGAGATCGGCTTCGCCGAGTTCCAGACGCCGATCCTGACCGCCTCCTCGCCGGAGGGTGCGCGCGACTTCCTGGTCCCCTCGCGGCTGCATCCAGGCAAGTTCTACGCCCTGCCGCAGGCGCCGCAGCAGTTCAAGCAGCTGCTGATGGTGTCCGGCTTCGACCGCTATTTCCAGATCGCGCCGTGCTTCCGCGACGAGGATCCGCGCGCCGACCGCCTGCCGGGCGAGTTCTACCAGCTCGACCTGGAGATGAGCTTCGTCACCCAGGACGATCTGTTCGCCACCATGGAGCCGGTCATCCGCGGCCTGTTCGAGACCTTCTCCGAGGGCAAGCCGGTCACCCAGGCGTTCCCGCGCATTCCCTATGCCGAGGCGATCGCCAAGTACGGCACCGACAAGCCCGACCTGCGCAACCCGATCGTCATGCAGGATGTCAGCGCGCAGTTCGCGGACTCCGGCTTCAAGATCTTCGCACGCATGCTGGAGGATCCGAAGAACCGGGTGTGGGCGATCCCCGCGCCCAAGGGCGGCAGCCGCGCCTTCTGCGACCGGATGAATTCCTGGGCGCAGGGCGAGGGCCAGCCGGGCCTCGGCTACATCTTCTGGCGGCGAGAGGGCGATGTGCTCGAGGGCGCCGGCCCGGTCGCCAAGAACATCGGCCACGAACGCAGCGAGGCGATCCGTGCCCAACTCGGCCTCGACGAGGGCGATGCCGTGTTCTTCACCGCCGGCGACCCGAAGAAGTTCGCCGACTTCGCCGGCAAGGCACGCACGCGTGTCGGCGAGGAGCTGGACCTCATCGACCAGAACCGCTTCGAGCTGGCCTGGATCGTCGATTTCCCGATGTACGAATGGGACGAGGACGAGAAGAAGGTCGAGTTCAGCCATAACCCGTTCTCCATGCCGCAGGGCGGCCTGGAAGGGCTGGAGACGACAGATCCGCTCGAGCTCAACGCCTATCAGTACGACATGGTCTGCAACGGCTACGAGATCGCCTCGGGCGCTATCCGCAACCACAATCCGGAGATCATGAAGAAGGCCTTCGCGATCGCCGGCTACGACGAGACGGTGCTTGAGGAACGCTTCGGCGGCATGTACCGGGCGTTCCAATACGGCGCGCCGCCGCACGGCGGCATGGCCTTCGGCATCGACCGTATCGTCATGCTGTTCGTCGGCGCCAAGAACCTGCGCGAGGTGACGCTGTTTCCGATGAACCAGCAGGCCAACGACCTGCTGATGGGCGCACCGTCCGAGCCGACGACCAAGCAGCTGCGCGAGTTGCACATCCGGCTGAACCTGCCGCAGGCCTGAGGCCGGCTTGGGTCTGGGCCTGGGTCTGTGCCTGGGCTTGCGCGCGCCGCGCGGGCGCGGATAATCGCGCGGGGGCGGCCGGCGGATCGCGGGGCCCCTCGCATCGGCCGGCGCAGTTGCGACGAAAGGCGAGATGGCGGTGATCAAGGCAATCGCGGGGCGGCTCTTCCAGGACCCTGACGGCACGCTGTCGCTGCTGCGGCGCCTCGTGTCGGAAAACGCCCGCGCCCACCTGCCGCGCTACGCTATCGCCTTCGTGTTCATGGCCCTCGTCGCCGCCTCGACGGCGGCGAGCGCCTGGATCATGCGCGACGTCATCAACGAGGTGTTCATCAACCGCGATCCGACCATGATCGTGGCGATCGCGCTGGCCGTGATGGCGATCTTCACCGTCAAGGGCGCGGCGACTTACGGCCAGATCGTGGTGCTGAGCCGCATCGGCAACGCCATCGTGGCGGACTGCCAGCGCCGCCTATTCGACACCGTCACGCGGCAGGATCTCGCCTTCTTCGACCGCACCGCGCTCGGCGACCTGGCGACGCGCCTGTCGCACAACACCCAGGCGGCGCGCGCGGTGCTCGACATGGTCGTCACCTCGATCGGCCGCGACCTTTTGACCATCGTCGGACTGGTGACGGTCATGGTGGTGCAGGATCCGGGCCTCAGCATTATCGCGCTGCTGATCATGCCGCCAGCGGTGATCGGCGTGTCGATGCTGGTGCGCCGGGTGCGCAAGCACGCCAGGTCCCAGTTCGTGTCGATGACCAGAATCGTCTCGGCGGTGCAGGAGACGGCGATCGGCATCCGCGTGGTCAAGGCCTTCGGCGTCGAGGCGCGCATGCGCCGGGAGATGAACCGGGCGGTCGAGGACGTCGAACACCGGGCCAACCGGATCGCATCGCTGAGCGCGCGCACCTCGCCGCTGATGGAGACGCTCGGCGGCTTCGCCGTCGCGCTGGTCATCCTCTACGGCGGCTACAGCGTCGTCGAGCTGGACCAGGACCCAGGCGGGTTCTTCGCCTTCATCACGGCGCTGCTACTGGCCTACGACCCGGCCAAGCGGCTGGCGCGGCTGCACGTCAACCTGAGCAGCGGCCTGGTCGGCGTGCGGCTGATGTACGAGCTGCTCGACCAGCCGCCGTCCTTCGTCGACCGGGACGGGACCGGCACGCTGGCGGTCGGAACCGGCGAGATCCGGTTCAAGGACGTCACCTTCGGCTACGGCGAGGCGCAGGCCCTGCGCGGTCTGACCATGGTCGCGGAGGCGGGCAAGGTGACGGCGCTGGTCGGAGCCTCGGGGGCCGGTAAGTCGACCACCTTCAGCCTGATCGAGCGCTTCTACGACGTGACCGGCGGGCGCATCCTGATCGACGGCCAGGACATCCGCACCGTATCGGTCGCCTCGCTGCGCGGCCAGATCGCGCTGGTGACGCAGGACACCTTCCTGTTCGACCTGTCGATCCGCGACAACATCGCCCTCGGGCGGCCGGGCGCTGGCGACGCGGAGATCATCCGCGCGGCCATGGATGCCAATGCCCACGAGTTCATCCTGGAACTGGACCAGGGCTACGACACGCCGGCGGGCGAGGGCGGCACCCGTCTGTCGGGCGGCCAGCGCCAGAGGGTCGCGATCGCGCGGGCGATGCTGCGCAACGCGCCGATCCTGCTGCTCGACGAGGCGACCTCGGCACTCGACGCCGAATCGGAGGCTAAGGTGCAGGGCGCCCTCAAGCGGCTGATGAAGGGCCGCACGACGCTGGTCATCGCCCATCGGCTGGCGACCGTGCGCGATGCCGACATGATCCATGTCCTCGACCGCGGCCAGGTGGCGGAAAGCGGCTCGCATGCCGACCTGTTCGCCCGCGACGGCCTATACCGGCGCCTGTACGACCTGCAGTTCCGGCCGGCCGACCGCTCCGCCGCCGAATAGGCCCGGCCGCCGCTATCTGGCCGACACGCGTGCGCCGAGCAGGTCCGGCAGGCCGGCCGGCGCGGTCGCGGCCATGCCGAGCACCTGTGTCAGCGGTACCGGCGCGGCGGGGGCGAGTTCGACCACGATCTCCCGCGGATCGACCAGGAAGGTCCGGGCGGCGGCGACCAGGTCCTCGCCGAAACGGGTTCCGGCGAGCGGGCCCAGTTCCTCGCGCAGGTAGTCGGCAAGACCGAGCGCCATGGTGTCGGGGGACAGTCCCGCCTCGCGGGCCTGGTGGTCGATGAAGACGCGCACCAGGTCGGCGTCGGTGATCCGCATCCGGGCGGACTTCAGGGTCGCCAGGGCAAGCGCCATCTGGGCCGTTTCCGGCGCCTCGAACAGGTTCGCCTGGACGCTGCCGAGCGTCAGCGTCAGGCGGGCGCTTGCACCGTCCCTCAGCGTCAGCGACAGGTCGTGCAGGGTCAGGTCGCCGGTTGCCGCGTTCCAGTCGATGCGCAGCCGCTGGTCGATCTCGATCTCTTCCAGACCGAGGCCGTCCAGCAGCGCCTGCGCTTGCGGGTCATCGATCACGGCGGTCGGGAAGCGCAGACCGCGAGTCGTGAGCGCGATGTCGGTCGGGATCCGGTTGACGTGGCCGCGCTGGCTCACCCGGTGCTCGTCGATCGTGAAGCGGCCGCCGAGTTCGGCGCTTTCGAGTGCGAAGCCGACGATCTCGAACAGGCCGACCAGCGGGCTGACCTTGAGGATCTCCGCCATCGTAGGCTCGCCTTCCTGTTCTCCGAGCGCGACGAAGGCGGCGAGCGAGGGAAAGCCGACGTCGGCGACGGCCAGTCGGTCGAGGCGCAGGCTGCCCAGGTCTCCGGCCTCGCCGACGATGCCTTCGACGGCGAATTCGCCCAGACCATCGCCGTCGAGCCGGCGCAGGTTCATGCGCCGGATTGCGCCGGAGCCCTGCGGCGAAGACACGCGCAGCGTGTCGAGGTCGAACCGGTCGATGCGCAACAGCCCCGGCAGTTTCAGGATGGCCTGGACCGCGTCGTCGTCGCTTGGACCCTGGTCGAGCGCCGCCTGATCCAGGTAGCCCACGATCTGCGGCGTTTCCGCCCGGGTGAGGCCGACACCCTCGGCGGCGACGCCGGCGACGCTGACGGTGACATCGGCAGCGCTCATCTCGATGTCGCGGGTTTCCTGCCAGTGGACCACGGTCAGGCGCGTCGGGTCGGTGCCCTGGCCGAGCAAGGTCAGGATCGGCATGGCATCGAAACCGCGCAGCGTGCTGCGGCCTGCCGTGACCGTGACGGTCACCGGCTCGCCGCTGCCGTCCAGCGCCGGGGCGGTTTCGGTCTGCTCCATGCCAGCGACAACCTGCTCGGCGATCCGGCCGTCGGCCAGGTCGCGGATCAGCCAGTCCTCGTAACGCACGTTTGACGAGACGCCTTCATCCATTTCCATCGAGAACTCGATGACCGGGGCGAACGCCCGCTCGGCCTTGAGGGCCAGGATCGCTCCGGCGAGCTCGAAATGGCGCGTCACAGGCCGCTGCGGATCACTCGAAAGCTCGGGCAGGCGCGGCCAGGCGACGCTTGTCGCCTCGAAGTCGCTGTGAACGAAGGAGACGGTCATGGTGCGCTCGGCGTCCGGCGAGTCATCCGCCAACCCCGACGGATCGCTGCCGGTGCGCGGCCGTTTCGGCGCGCCGCCCTCGCTCGGCCCGGTCTCTGCCGACGGCGCGAACGGAAATGTGACGGTGACGACCAGGTCGCCGGGGATGCGGACCGATTCGGCCGAATAGCCTTGGGCGGTTTCCGCCAGGCCTTCGTAGACCGTCTCGTCGAAGGTGATGCGGACGGTGGCTTCGTCCTCGCCGTTGGGCAGGGACATGGAAAAGACCACCTCACCATCCAGGACCCTGACGTCGCCGTCACCGACGCCCGCCTCAATGTGGCCGTAGCGCGCGATCCCGGCTCCTCTGGTCGCCAACTCCGCGAACCAGCGGCTGACGATGTCCTCGGCGGAGTTGGCCGCCGCCCGACCGGGAACGCCGATCAGCAGCACCAGTACGGCGCCGCGTGCGAGGGTGCCGAGCCAAGCGTTCCGTCCGGTCATGGGCCATCTCCATGGCATGTGTGCGGGCGGCGGCGTAATACCGCACCGCGTCGGGAATGCGGCGCAGGACCGGCCGCCGCACGCTCGCGGCGGGCGCGGCCGATCCGGCGCGGTCAGTTGCCGTTGGCGCTCACGCTGACGCCGAGGACCTGCGGCAGGCTTTGCGGTGCCATCATGGCGGTGCCCATGATCTGGGCGACGGTAACCGGCGCGGCCGGCTTGGCCTCGGCGTGCAGGGACACCGGATCCTGCAGGAAGGTCGTGACCGCGCGCATCACCATGTCCTGGAACGCCTGGTTCTGCAGGATGGTGAGCAGCATCGGCAGGCCAGCCTGGAGCTGGGCCACGAAGGTGTCGCGATCGACGCCGGCTTCCTTGGCCTGGCTGTCGAGCAGGCGCTCGACGACCGAATCGTTGTCGAAGCGGATCGACAGGCCAGCCACCGAGACGCCCTGCAGCAGGGCGAGCGCCTGGTCGGAATCCTCTCGGCTCTCGTTGAGCCTGGTCACCACCTCGCGGGTGAGGCCGGCGAGCTGGACCTTGAGCGCCAGCGCTCCGACCTCCGCACCGGACAGGTCCAGCCGGGACAGGTCGAGAACACCGGTCTGCGGATCCCAGGCGAAGGCCGCATCGACGTCGAGCGTCAGGCTGTCGTAGCCGAGGTCGGTCAGGCTCTTCTTGCCGTCCTCGTCGAGGTTCTCCGCCTCGACGAGCAGTCCGGACAGGGCAAGACGCCCGGCGGTCGGCAGGTCGCCGTCCATGGCGTCGACCGCCACGAAGAGCTTGTCGAGCGCAACCTCGTTGCCGTCCTCGGTGATCACGGTCACGCCGAAGGTCTCGATCGTGCGATAGGACGGGCCGACGACCGGCTCGCCGCCGCCGGCGGCGATTTCCGCGGCCGACGGCAGCACCAGGTCGGTGGCGCGGAAGGCGGTGAACGAGACTTCGGTGTCGTCGGCGTCGAGCGTCACGTCGTCGAGGGCGAGCGCCGCCATCTTGAGGCGGCCGTCGGCGAGGACCTCTCCGCCGGTGATGACCACCTTGGCGATCTCCGCCGAGGTGCCCGGCTCGTCGGTGCCGTCCAGCACGATCTCGCGAATCTCGATCTGGTCGCCGTGCCCGCTGACCGCGCCGACGGAGGCGACCCGGGCCTTGCCGGCCTCAATGAGCCCGAGGAAGGCATCCGCGGTCGCATTGCCGGTCGGCTCGAAGGCGAGCGCGCTCCTGGCCAGGGCGAGAGCAACGACGGCGACGGCGGTACCGCGCAGGAGAAAAGTCCGCATCAAGTCACTCCGATTTATACCAACCCACGACCTTCCCGCCGGCCAAGATGCGTCAACGCCTCGGTGCTGGCAAGCAGATTGACGCCGGCGGGCGGGCCGAGTCGCCGTCCTGGCGAACCTGCTCAGGCAGTTCTTTCCGGGTAGAGGCGCATCGCTTCGGCGACGTCGGCCTGCGAGGGCAGGCTAGCCTCGTTGCCCAGGTGCTGGATCGAATGGGCCGAGGCGGCGCGGGCGAAGCGGAAGTGCTGCTCCCATGACGCCGTCGGGTCGCCGAGCCAGGAGGCGATGTAGGCGCCGTGGAACATGTCTCCGGCGCCGTTGGTGTCGACCACCTTCTCCATCGGAACGTCCAGGGCGGGCTGGTGGCGGATGTCTCCAGCGCCCTCGTACCAGTACATGCCGCGCTCGCCGATGGTGACGCCACCGACCTTGCAGCCCTTGGCGCGAAGATAGTCGAGGGTGCCCTCGATGCTGAGGCCGAGATGGTCGCAGAAGCGTTCCGAGACCACGGCCACGTCGATGAAATGCAGCAGGTCGGCGGTGTTCTCGCGCACCGCGCCGCCGTCCAGCGAGGTCAGGATGCCGGCCTCGCGACAGGCGCGCGCATAGTGGATGGCGGCATCGGGCATGTGTCCGTCGAGATGCAGCGCGCGGCAGCCGTTGAGGTTGAGCGGCGGGAAGGGGTGCAGGAAGTCGTTGTCGCGGCAGCGCACGATGGCGCGCTTGCCGTCCTTGGGCATGATGAAAGACAGCGAGGATTCGCGCACCTTGCGGCCGTGCACGGAGATGCCGTAGATCGCCGCCATGTCGAGGAACATGCGCGCCAGCCAATCGTCGGCCTGCGAGCACATCAGGTCCGGCGCATGGCCGAGCCGGGCGCAGCAGAAGGCCGCGGTGACCGCGTTACCGCCGAAGGAGACGGCGTAGTCCCGGGCGATGGTCTTCTCGTCGCCGGTCGGCAGGTAGTCGGTCAGGAACGTGACGTCGATATAGGCTTGGCCGATGAACAGTGCCTTCATGGCATCCTCCCGCGATTGATTGACTGGCGGCCCGCCGCGCGGCCCGAAAGGTGAACGTCGTTCAGGCGTTGTTTACGACTGTGGCCCATGGTCGCAAAGGCATTTCTCTATTCAGGCCGCGCCGTGTCCCGTCGCTACATGATCTTCATCAGGGCCGTATGTGTGGCGATCGTGCTCGCCGTCGCGCCCCTGATCGCGGCCAACTTCATTCTCGACAACTATGCCCTGACCCACGCCCAAACCGAAATGCGGGCCATGGCCGAACGCTACATCGTGCGCGGCGAGAACGCGATCAGCGGCGCGGTCGCAGTCCTGCAGCGCCTGCACCGCGACCAGGTGATGACCTGCGCCCGCGAGGATCGGCTGGCGTTCCAGGCGGCGATCACGGATCTCGGCTTCGTCGAGCGCATCGGCCTCGTCGACCGCAACGGGGTGCGCATGTGCATCGTTCCCGACGGCGAGATGTCCGGCGAGGCGATCCTGCCGGCCCTGAAGCCGGACGCGCCACTGGTCGGCATCGGCATGCTGGACAAGCAGTTCATGGGCGCCAACGTCGCCGTGGTGAGCTGGCATCTCGGCAATTCCAGCCGCCTGTTCGCCGAGATCTCGCCGCTGGCGATCGCCGTCGATCCCGGGCCGGACTACCTGCGCGCCTTCCGCCGCGCGGAACTGCGGCTCGGCAACGACGTCGCCTGGATGACCGCCGGCGGGTTCGGCTCGGAGGGCGGTCCGGCCGACCAGATGCTGACGGTCGACGTGCCCTCGGCCCGCTATCCGCTCAAGGCCCATGTCACCGCGCCGCGCTCGGCCGCGATCCATCTCGTGCACGACCTGAAGATGATCGTCGCGATCGCCTGCGCCGGCTTCGCCATCCTGTTCGTCGCCATCGGCGTGTGGTTCTCCTGGCGCCCGGACAGCGAGGCGGACGACGAGTTCGTCGCCGCCATCCGGCGCAAGGAATTCATTCCCTATTACCAGCCGGTGATGGACATCGAGACCGGCCGCCTGCGCGGCTGCGAGGTGCTGATGCGCTGGCGGCGCGCCGACGGCACCATGGTCTCGCCCGGCCAGTTCATGCCCTATGCGGAATCGACCGGCCACATTTTCGAGATGACCCGCCAGCTGATGCGCCAGACCGCGACCGAGGTCGGCGCGCTCTATCGCGACCATCCGGACCTGAAGCTGTCGGTCAACCTGTTCGCAGGACACTTCAACGACCGGCAGATCGTGGAGGACATCAAGGAGATCTACGGCAGTTCCGACATCGCGTTCCAGCAGATCGTGGTCGAGGTGACCGAGCGCCATCCGCTGCAGGACATGGACCTTGCGCGCAAGATCATCGCCGAACTGCAGGCGCTTGGCGTGCGCGTGGCGCTGGACGACGTCGGCACCGGCCACGGCGGCATGGCCTACCTGCAGAAGCTCGGCATCGACATCATCAAGATCGACAAGATGTTCGTCGACGCGCTCGGCACCGACGACAGTTCGACCACGATCGTCGACTCCATGGTGGAACTCGCCGACAATCTGGGCATGGGCATCATCGCCGAAGGCGTCGAACGGATGGAGCAGATCGAGCGGCTGCGCGAACTCGGCGTCACCGCGGCCCAGGGCTACATCTTCGCGCCGCCGCTGCCCGGCAAACTCTACATCGAACTCGCCGAGGCGCTGGCCAACGGGCCGGCACCGGATCTGGACCTCGACGAGGACGAGGAAGCTGTGGCTTGAGCAGTGCTTGAACGAGCACTCCCATCCAACTGGAATCTCAGAACAAGTCCTGAACAGGAGAGCGCCTCTCTCCGGGGGCAGCCGGTTCCGGTGAATCGTTAAGAATTCCATAATCCGGCCTGAGCCTGAGCCTGAGCCTGAGCCAGGTCAGCCGCCGATCGTGCTGCCGCCGGGGTCGGGTCGTTCGGTCGTGTCGGCGCGGCGCGCCCGGGCGAACTCGCGCAGGCTCCGCGCCATGCGCCAGCGCCGCATCCGCGGCGTCGCCGTGCCGGCCGCAGCCTGGGTCCCGGCCTGGACCGGGATGTCGACGGGAGCATCAAAGGGGGGCGACTCGTCTGCGGGCCCCTCGGCCGCGTCCTCTTCCTGGGCGTCGTCGTCCTCGCGCAGGCGCAGGTTGAGGGGCTGGCTCAGCTTGGAGCCGTCGCGATAGAGCGCATTGGCCTTCAGACCGAGGCGCCAGGACAGGCCGTAGGCGGTCTTGCAGTCCTCGACGCTGGCCTTGTTCGGCATGTTGACCGTCTTGGATATGGCGCCGGACACGAACGGCTGGGCCGCCGCCATCATGCGGATGTGGCTGTCGACCGGCAGGAAGCGGGTGCCTTTCGATCCGCACGGATTGGCGCAGTCGAACACCGGATAGTGCTCGAGGCGCAGATGCGGGGCGCCCTCGAGGCTCATCGTGCCGCAGACATGCGCGTTGGCGGCCTCGATCTGGGCACGCGTGAAGCCGAGCTGGCGCAGCAGATCGGAGCGGGCGCGGCCCAGCGCGGCCTCGGGGATTGCGAGCTCGCGACGCAGGACGTCGTCGCCGACGATCCACGGGCCGAACGCGTCCTTGATGTGGGAGGCACTCTTCAGCGCGTCCTCGATGCGGTCGAGCACGGCTTCGCTCATGCCGAGCGCGGCGAGCCGGGCCCGGTTGACGAACGGCGCAAGCTCCAGCGAGCCGTGGCCGACGGCATGGGCGACGATGTCGCGCACCTCGTGCTCGGCATAGCCGAGGCGGCGCAGGGCGGTCGGCACCATGCCGTTGATGATCTTGAAGAAGCCGCCGCCGGCGAGCTTCTTGAACTTGACCAGGGCGAAATCGGGCTCGATGCCGGTCGTGGCGCAGTCCATGACCAGGCCGATGGTTCCGGTCGGCGCGATCACAGAGGCCTGGGCGTTGCGATAGCCGTGGCGTTCGCCGAGGGCGAGCGCCTGGTCCCAGGCCTCGACCGCGGCGGCATGCAGCGGCGCGTCGGGGCAGGCGCTGGCGCCGAGCGGCACGGGCGGCGTCGCCAGACCCTCGTAGGCGCTGACCTGCGTTGTGCCGTGGGCGGCGCGGCGGTGGTTGCGGATCACCCTGAGCATGTGGGCGGCGTTGGCGCGGTAGCCCTCGAACGGCCCCTGTTCGGCGGCGAGTTCCGCCGAGGTCCGGTAGGTCCAGCCGGTCAGCAGCGCGGTCACCGCGGCACAGTAGGCGCGGCCGGCATCGCTGTCGTAGGGGATGCCGAGCGACATCAGCAGGCCGCCGAGATTGGCGTAGCCGAGGCCGATCGGCCGGTAGCGCGCGGTGCGGCGCGCGGTCGCGCGTGACGGGTATTGGGCCATCGAGATGGAGATGTCGAGGCTGAGTGTCCACAGCCGCACCGCATGGCGGAAGTCGTCGACGCGAAAGCCGCCGTCGGCGTCGCGGAAGGCCATCAGGTTGAGCGAGGCGAGGGGGCAGGCGGTGTCGTCGAGGAACATGAACTCCGAGCAGGAGTTCGACCCGTTGATGCGCCCCGAGCGCGGGCAGGTGTGCCAGGCGTTGATGGTGGTGTCGAACTGCACGCCCGGATCGGCCGACGCCCAGGCCGCGCCGGCGACCTTGTGCCACAACGCGCGGGCATCGACCTCGCGCCCCTTGCGCGGGTCGGTGCGCTGCACCAGCCGCCACGGCGCGCCGCGCTCGACCGCTTCGAGGAAGGCGTCCGGCACGCGCACCGAGTTGTTGGCGTTCTGGCCCGAGACCGTGCGGTAGGCGTCGCTGTCCCAGTCGACGTCGTAGGTGCGGAATTCGAGCCCGCCGTGCCCCTGCTCGGCGAAATGGATCACCCGTTCGATGTAGCCGTCGGGAATGAGGGCGGCGCGCGCTTCCTCAATGGCCCGGTCCAGCTCGCGCTTGTAGGCGTTGTCGCGGTAGCGGTGATGTTCGACCGCGTCGACGATCTCCAGGATCCGCGACAGCCGGCGGGCGGCCATCTTGGAGCCGGCGACGATGGCGGCGACCTTCTCCTCCTCCTTGACCTTCCAGTCGATGAAGTCCTCGATGTCGGGATGGTCGATGTCGACCACGACCATCTTGGCGGCGGCCCGCGTCGTACCGCCGGAGCGCAGCGAGCCGGCGGCGGCGTCGCCGACCTTCAGGAACGACAGCAGCCCGGCCGACTTGCCGCCGTGGTCGAGCGGCTCGCCGGCGCCGCGGATCGCCGAGAAGTTGGTGCCGGTACCCGAGCCGTACTTGAACAGGCGCGCCTCGCGCACCCACAGGTCCATGATGCCGTTGTCGCCGACCAGATCGTCCTTGACCGACAGGATGATGCTGGCGTGGACCTGCGGCCGTTCGTAGGCGCTGGTCGAGGCGACCGCCTCGCCGCTGGCGAGGTCGACATGCCAGTGGCCCTGGGCGACCCCGGCGATGCCGTAGGCCCAGTGCAGACCGGTGTTGAACCACTGCGGCGAATTCGGCGCCGCCATCTGCAGTGCCAGCATGTGGCGCATCTCGTCGAAGAAGGTGCGCGCGTCGCCCTCCGTGTCGAAATGGCCGCAGCGCCAGCCCCAGTAGGTCCAGGCGCCGGCGAGCCGGTCAAACACCTGGCGGGCCGAGGTCTCGCCGCCAAAGCGCGCCGATTCCGGAAGGGCGGCGAGCGCGTCTTCGTCGGGCTCCGATCGCTGCAGCCAGACAGGCACGCCGGGCTCGTCGACCCTGCGCAGCGCGGCCGGCACGCCTTTGCGGCGGAAATACTTCTGCGACAGGATGTCGGCGGCGATCTGGGAGAACTGCGCCGGCACCTCGATATCGGCCTGGCGCGACAGGAGCCGCCCGTCGCTTGACCGCATTTCGGTCGTGTGGCGTCGAAAGCTGATGCTGGCGTAGGGAGACGCCCCCTCGGTCGTGAACCGACGATCAATCCGCATGTTCCGCCCCTTACTCGAGACCAGGACCAAGGCGGCGTGCGCCGCTGCTGCCGACGAATGGTAACGGTTCGTTAACGAATATCAAGAGTTGTCAGTTTTTCGCGGAATAACCATAAGGCGAGTTTCGGGTTGTGTCGTCGCGGCAGCCTCCGCCAAGCCGCCCCGGCAAGACCATGGAAAGCCGTACCTTTTTGCGCGCGTAAACCATGTTTCGCTTTTTTTGCGCGCGATGGAAAAGGGCGGGGAGCGGATCGCCCAGGCCGCGCGGCGCGCCGATTGTGCCGGCCGCCTCGCGATTCTGCCGCGCACCGGCAATGCGGCATGTTCGTCTCAAGGGTACTGCTCATGCCGAGCACGGAAAGACCCGCCCCGGTTTCCCGTGGGCGGGTCTTTGTCGCGTCAGGGCAGGCAGGCGGGGTGTCGCTGAGGAACCCCGCCTCACGCCGTCACGAGCAGCCGCTGGTCGAGCCGCAGGTGTCGCACTTCAGGCACGTGCCGTTGCGCACCATGGTGAAGTTGCCGCATTCCGAGCAGCTTTCGCCCTCGTAGCCCTTCATGCGCGCCTCGGCGATTCGCTCGGCGGCGGAGGACAGGGCCGGGGCGGCGGCCGTCTCCAGCTTGACCGCCACTTCCGTGTTACCGGCGCGGGCGAAGGCGGTGGCGACCGCCGAGGTCTGCGCGACAGGCGCCGACACCGGCTTCGCCGCGACTGCGGTGCCGAGCGCGCCGGCCGGTTCGCCGCGGCCGGAAACCAGGCGGAAGCGCTCGGTCTGGCCGCGCACCAGGCCGTGGGAGACCACCGCCGGCTCGCTGGCGCCGCCGCGGCCCTCGTTCGGGCCGGCGCTCATGGCGGTGTTGCCGATCGCCTCCGGCGGCACATGGGCGAGGTCGTGGCGGCCGAGGTAGGACACGGCCAGTTCGCGGAAGATGTAGTCGAGGATCGACGTGGCGTTCTTGATCGCCTCGTTGCCCTGCACCATGCCCGCCGGCTCGAAACGGGTGAAGGTGAAGGCGTCGACATATTCCTCCAGCGGCACGCCGTACTGCAGGCCGAGCGAGATGGCGATGGCGAAGTTGTTCATCAGCGAACGGAAGGCGGCCCCTTCCTTGTGCATGTCGATGAAGATCTCGCCGAGCCGGCCGTCCTCGTATTCGCCGGTGGTCAGGTACACCTTGTGGCCGCCGACGCGCGCCTTCTGGGTGTAGCCCTTGCGCCGGTCGGGCATCTTCTCGCGCTCGCGCACGGTGCGCTCGATGATGCGCTCGACGATCCGCTCGGCGATCATCTCGGCCTTGGCCGCGGCCGGCTTGGCGGCGATGGCCTCGGCGGCCTCGTCCGCATCTTCGTCCTCGTCGGCGATGAGCTGGGCGTTGAGCGGCTGGCTGAGCTTGGAGCCGTCGCGGTAGAGCGCATTGGCCTTCAGCGCCAGGCGCCAGGACAGCATGTAGGCTTCCTTGCAGTCCTCGACGGTCGCCTCGTTGGGCATGTTGATCGTCTTGGAGATGGCGCCGGAGATGAACGGCTGGGCCGCCGCCATCATGCGGATGTGGCTGTCCACCGACAGGAAGCGCTTGCCGATCTTGCCGCACGGGTTGGCGCAGTCGAACACCGGATAGTGTTCCTGCTTCAGGTGCGGCGCGCCTTCCAGCGTCATCGCCCCGCAGACATGCGTGTTGGCCGCCTCGATCTCTGCCTTGGTGAAGCCGATGTGCGTCAGCAGGTCGAAGGCTGGGTCGGAGAGCTTCTCTTCCGGGATCTCCAGCGCCGCCATCTGCTCGTCGCCGACCGTCCAGCGGTTGAACACGAACTTGATGTCGAAGGCCGCCTTCAGCGACGCCTTGATCTTGTCGATCGTCGCCTCGGTGAAGCCCTTGGCCCTGAGCGCCGTCGGGTTGATGCCGGGCGACTGATCGATCGAGCCATGGCCGACGGCATAGGCCTCGATCTCGGCGATCTGGCTCTCGCTGTAGCCGAGCACGCGCAGCGCCTCGGGCACCGCGCGGTTGATGATCTTGAAGTAGCCGCCGCCGGCGAGCTTCTTGAACTTGACCAGGGCGAAGTCGGGCTCGATGCCGGTGGTGTCGCAGTCCATGACCAGGCCGATGGTGCCGGTCGGGGCGATCACGGTCGACTGCGCGTTGCGGTAGCCGTGCTTCTCGCCGAGTTCCAGGGCGCGGTCCCAGGCGGCGCGGGCGCGTTCGATCAACACCTTGTCCGGGCAGGAGGCATGGTCGAGCGGCACCGGGTTGGTGTGCAGCTTCTCGTAGCCGTCGACCTCGCCATAGGCGGCGCGGCGGTGGTTGCGCATGACGCGCAGCATGTGCTCGGCGTTCTCGGCATAGCCGGGGAAGGCGCCGAGCTCGCCGGCCATCTCGGCCGAGGTGGCATAGGCGACGCCGGTCATGATGGCGGTCAGGGCGCCGCAGATGGCGCGACCCTCGGCGCTGTCATAGGGAATGCCCGAGGTCATCAGCAGGCCGCCGATGTTGGCGTAGCCGAGGCCGAGGGTGCGGAACCTGTAGGACAGCTCCGCGATCTCCCTGGACGGGAACTGCGCCATCAGCACCGAGATCTCCAGCACGATGGTCCACAGCCGGGTGGCGTGCTCGTAGGCCTCGACGTCGAAGGAGCGGTCGGCGCGGCGGAACTGCAGCAGGTTCAGGGACGCCAGGTTGCAGGCCGTGTCGTCCAGGAACATGTATTCCGAGCACGGATTGGAGGCGCGGATCTCGCCCGACGCCGGGCAGGTGTGCCAGTCGTTGATGGTGGTGTGGTACTGGATGCCGGGATCGGCCGAGGCCCAGGCGGCATAGCCGATCTGTTCCCACAGCTCGCGCGCCTTGATGGTCTTCATCACCTTGCCGTCGCGGCGGGCGGTCAGGTCCCAGCTGCCGTCGGTGACGACCGCCGACAGGAAACCGTCGGTGACGCGCACCGAGTTGTTGGAGTTCTGGCCGGAGACGGTCAGATAGGCCTCGGAGTCCCAGTCGGTGTCGTAGGTCGGGAACTCGATCGCGGTGTAGCCCTGGCGGGCGAACTGGATGACGCGGCGGATGTAGTTCTCCGGCACCATCATCTTCTTGGCCGCCCGAATCTCCCGCTTCAGGGCCGGGTTCTTGGCCGGGTCGAAACAGTCGTCGTTGTCGGCCTGGCAGTTGACGCAGGCCTTCATGATCGCCGACAGGTGCTTCTGGCAGATGCGCGAGCCGGTGACCAGCGCGGCGACCTTCTGCTCCTCCTTCACCTTCCAGTTGATGTAGGATTCGATGTCGGGGTGATCGACGTCGACGACGACCATCTTGGCCGCACGCCGGGTGGTGCCGCCGGACTTGATCGCGCCCGCGGCGCGGTCGCCGATCTTCAGGAAGCTCATCAGGCCGGACGACTTGCCGCCGCCCGACAGCCGCTCGCCTTCGCCGCGCAGGCGCGAGAAGTTGGAGCCGGTGCCCGAGCCGTACTTGAACAGACGCGCCTCGCGCACCCACAGGTCCATGATGCCGTTCTCGTTGACGAGATCGTCCTCGACCGACTGGATGAAGCAGGCGTGCGGCTGCGGATGCTCGTAGGCGGAGGCCGACTTGGTCAGTTCGCCGGTCTGGAAGTCGACGTAGTAGTGGCCCTGGCTCGGCCCGTCGATGCCGTAGGCCCAGTGCAGGCCGGTGTTGAACCACTGCGGACTGTTCGGCGCCACCTTCTGCGTCGCCAGCATGTAGCGCAGCTCGTCATAAAAGGCGCGCGCATCGGCTTCGGCGTCGAAATAGCCGCCCTTCCAGCCCCAGTAGGTCCATGTGCCGGCAAGGCGGTCGAACACCTGACGGCTGTCGGTCTCCGAACCATAGCGCTCGTCTTCGGGAAGATCGGCCAAGGCGGCGGTGTCGGCCTCGCGGCGCCACAGCCAGGAGGGAACGGTGTTTTCCTCGACGGGCTTCAGGCGGGCGGGGACGCCGGCCTTGCGGAAATACTTCTGGGCGAGGATGTCCGACGCCACCTGCGAGAACTGGGCGGGGACGTAAATGTTCTCAAGGCGAAACACCACCGAGCCGTCCGGATTGCGGATCTCGCTGGTGGTGGTCGCGAACTCGATGTCAGCGTAGGGCGACTGGCCTTCCTTGGTGTAGCGCCGCTCAATCCGCATTCCATGCCCCCTTCGTCAAGCTCGGGCCGTATCGGCCGCCGTCAGGCAATCAAATTGGCAACATTGCCGTTCTCCGGATGCGTCCGCACCCGGAAGCCGAATCTGCCGCCACCCTGTCATGGACCCCGTTCCGCAGCGGGGTCCGTCATTTTGTGGAGTTCCGGAATGCCTAATCCATATATAGGACTTCCGGGCCGTCTTGTCGCGATGTCCGCCTTTCGGGCGCACGACAGCTCATCCCGCCGTCAACGACCTGCGGGCCTTGCCACCTTGCAGTTTCTACTGATGGAGGTCGGAGGAAAAGGCCGGCCCCGGGATACGCACACCGTGATGATCGAACACTAGTGTGAATCGTTCGTTACCGTCAAGCTGACGCGGCCTAGCTGTTGTGTGGATAAGCGAAGATCTCCCTAAATATAGTGGCTTCTGTGGAAATCGGGGAGAGTGATGTCCGGCAGCGCGGCGGCGGTCGGCCAAGGCCGGGAACGGTCGGCGCGCGGACCGGGTGGTACCGCCTGACCGCCGTCCGGCCGGTGCGGACGAGGTGCGGACAATTTGATGCAAATCGCCCGGGCGCGCTTCAAGCCGATTTAAAAGGCGCCGTGCGACAAGGGAGACGGTGAGGACTGCATCGGACCCGTGACCCCATGAAACATCATGCCGCCTACGGATTGCCCATCGAAGCGCTCGACGCGGTGGTGATCGAGGATTCCAAACCGATGCAGACGATCCTGCGCTCGACGCTGCTGAGCTTCAAGGTAGACCGGGTGCGGGTGTTCGATTCGGTCGACGAGGCGCTGCAGGCGATGCTGACCGAGCCGCCGAACCTGATCCTGACCGACTGGCGCATGGAACCGGCAAGCGGCTACCAGATGCTGCGTCTGATCCGCCACAAGAACATGGATCCCCTGTGCTTCGTGCCGGTGCTTTTCGTCACCGCCCACGGCACTCGGGCGCTGGTCGAAAAGGCGCTCAGGGCCGGCGCCCATCATCTGCTCGTCAAGCCGGTGTCGCCCTCGACGCTCTACAATCGCCTGCGCTGGCTGGTGGCCGACGACCGGCCGTTTGTGCCGGACCGCCACGGCTTCTACACGATCAAGGGCGTCGACAAGCTGCTCGACGAGCAGGCCGCCAAGATGCAGACCCTAGACAACGCGCGCGCCTATCACGAGCGGGCGCACCGCCGCTATGCCGAGGTCCAGGAGGCCGTCGACCAGGTGTTCAGCACCGAGGACCAGGCGCACGGCGCCGACGAGCTGGAGCACCGGCTCGCGTCCCAGAAGACCGCGGCGCGCAAGGCGCTGGCGCGCGAGGAGCAGGACCGCAAGGAAGCGCTGCGCGCGCGGCCCTTCTCCAGGCGGCGCCGACCCGAATCCTTCGCCGCCCTGCGCAATCACGTCTCCTAGGCGGGGCCCTCCCGCCGTGCCGCAGCGCAGCGCATTTGTGCCGCCGGCTACTGGACACGGGCGCCGCAGCGCGGCATAGTCCGGGCCAAAACAGGCTGGCATCCGGCAACCGCCGTGCCGCCGACCGCTTGGCCCCGGAGTCCCGCGCTTATGAAAACCCTTCTGCTCGAACTCTTCACCTGGTGGAACGGCCAGACCATGGGCACGCGTTTCTTCACCTGGCGCAAGGGCGAGTTCGTCGGCGAGGACGAGTTCGGCAACAAGTACTACCGCGAGCGCGGCGGCAAGAAGCGCTGGGTCATCTACAACGGCCTTGCCGAGGCCTCTGCCATTCCTCCGGGCTGGCATGGCTGGATGCATCACCGCGTCGACACGCCGCCGACCGAGGAAAGCTACCACGCAAAGTCCTGGCAGAAGCCGCATCATCCGAACCTGACCGGAACGCCGGCGGCCTACCGGCCCAGGGGCTCGATCCTGACCCCGGAAAAACGGCCCGAGGTGACCGGCGACTACCAGGCCTGGACCCCGGGCAGCTGAGGGCAGGCGCCGCGCAGCCGACCCGGCAGCGCAGCAAGGCAGGCACAGGACAGCAAAAGACGAAGGCCCGGCGCGAGCCGGGCCTTCGTCTTTCGATTATCGGAACGCGTCGCCGGTCAGGCCACTTCGCTGGTCAGCCCGAGGCGCTTGTCGAGATAGGTGCCGCAGCGCAGCATCAGCTCGTCGATGTCGTTCTCGAAGAAGTGGTTGGCACCCGGGATCGTTTCCTGGTCGATGACGATTCCCTTCTGGGTTTTCAGCTTGTCGACCAGGGTCTGGACGTCCTTGGCCGGCACGACCTTGTCCTGGTCGCCGTGGACGATCAGGCCGGAAGACGGGCAGGGCGCGAGGAAGGAGAAGTCATGCAGGTTCGCCGGCGGGGCGACCGAGATGAAGCCTTCCACCTCGGGACGGCGCATCAGCAACTGCATGCCGATCCAGGCGCCAAAGGAAAAGCCGGCGATCCAGCAGGCACGGGCGTCCGGATGCACGGTCTGGACCCAGTCAAGCGCGGCGGCGGCATCCGAAAGCTCACCCTGGCCGTGGTCGAAGGAGCCCTGCGAGCGGCCGACGCCGCGGAAGTTGAACCGCAGCACCGCGAAGCCGCGTTGCGCAAACATGTAATAGAGCTGATAGACGATCTGGTTGTTCATCGTGCCGCCGAACTGCGGGTGCAGGTGCAGCACGAGCGCGATCGGCGCGTTCCGTTTCTTGGCGGGATGGAAACGGCCTTCCAGGCGACCGGCAGGGCCGTTGAAAATCACCTCGGGCATGAAGCGCGGTATCCTTTTGTGGTTCCCGTCGCCCGGACGGGAAAGTTTGCGGGCCTAGTACGTGAAAACCCTGAGTCCAAACTTGACTCCGAGGCTCCATGTTTCTAGAACCTTGTTTAGAATAATTCGAAAGTCCCTCCGGGCCGGACAGGCTCCGGTATGCGGACGGAAGATCGACAGCTTGGGCCACGTTATCGTCATCGCGGCGGGAAATTTCAAGTTTTCCGTCATCCGGGCGTAAAACGGGGCGCCGGGCATCAAGCAGGAACACAGCCGGGTCATGACGTCGGATCGGCCGCACCTCTATCTGGACTACAATGCCGGCGCACCGCTGCGCCCGCAGGTCCGCGCGTGCGTCATCGACTGCCTCCAGGAAACCGGCAACGCCTCGTCCGTCCATGCGCCGGGCCGGCGGGCGAGGGGCCGGATCGAGGATGCCCGCGAGGCGGTGGCGCGGCTGTGCGGCACCTCCGCACGCGGGGTCATCTTCACCAGCGGCGGCACCGAGGCCAACGTCACCGCCCTGACGCCGGAGTGGCAGGGCGGCGACGGTCCGCTCTACCTGAACCGCCTGCTGTGCACGGCGACCGAGCATCCGTCGGTGCTTGCCGGCGGTCGCTTCCCGGCCAGCCAGGTCGCGACGGTCCCCGTCGATGCCGACGGCGTCGTGCGGCTCGACGCGCTTGAGGCGCTGCTCGCCGAGGGCGGGCCGGCGCTGGTGTCGGTCATGGCGGCGAACAACGAGACCGGCGTACTGCAGCCGCTGGAGCAGATTGGCGCCCTGGTCAAGGCTGCCGGAGGGATCTTCCATGTCGACGCCGTGCAGGCGGCGGGCCGCATCGCTCTCGACCTCGCTACCTGGCAGGTGGATGCGATCAGCCTGTCGGCGCACAAGCTCGGCGGCCCGCAGGGCGCCGGCGCGCTGGTGCTGAAACGGGCGGGCGTGGCGCCGAAGCCGCTGCTGACCGGCGGCGGACAGGAGGGCCGACGCCGGGCTGGAACCGAAAACGTCGCCGCGCTCGCCGGATTCGGCGTTGCTGCGACGAGTGCTGCGGCCGACCTGGTCGACATGGATCGGCTGCGCGACCTGACAGGGCTTCTCGAAACCGGACTGCGCCATATATGTCCGCAGACCGTGGTGTTTTCGCAGCGCGCGCGGCGGCTGGCCAACACGACCTGCTTCGCCCTGCCGGGCGTTGCCGCGGAAACGGCGCTGATCGCGTGCGACCTCGCCGGGGCCTCCGTGTCGTCCGGCGCAGCCTGTTCGTCGGGCAAGGTGGCCGCCTCGCATGTGCTGACGGCCATGGGCGTCGACGAGGAGACCGCTCGCTGCGCGCTGCGCATTAGCCTCGGCTGGGGCAGCGACCGTGCGGACGTGACACGGTTCCTGGAGATCTTTGCGGACCTGGCAGGACGCCTCGTTCCGCGGTCGCGGGGCTGCGCCGCCTGACGAGGGCGCGGGCTTGCGGGCCCGCCGCCCAAAGGACCGCCGGCGGCCAGGAGCCGCCCTGCACGTGGTCCGCAAGACGAATACAATGCCGGCCCATGGGCCGAGACGAACGGAGAAGAAGATGCCCGCTGTGCAGGAGACGATCGATCGGGTCAAGGCGATCGATGTTGACCAGTATAAGTACGGTTTCGTCACCGACATCGAATCCGAGAGGGGCGCCAAGGGGCTGTCCGACGAGACGGTCCGCTTCCTGTCGGCCAAGAAGAACGAGCCGGAATGGATGACCGAGTGGCGCCTCGACGCGCTGCGGCGGTTCAAGGCCATGGACGAGCCGACCTGGGCGCGGGTGTCCTATCCGAAGATCGATTTCGATGACCTCTACTACTATGCGGCGCCGAAGAGCGTCGAGGGGCCGAAGAGCATCGACGAGGTCGACCCGGAACTGCTGGCGACCTACGAGAAGCTCGGCATTCCGCTGCGCGAGCAGGAGATCCTGGCCGGCATCGCGCCGCAGAACCGGGTCGCCGTCGACGCCGTGTTCGATTCGGTCTCGGTGGTGACCACCTTCAAGGAAGAGCTGAAGAAGGCCGGTGTCATCTTCTGCTCGATCTCCGAGGCCGTGCGCGAATATCCGGATCTGGTCAAAAAGTATCTCGGTTCGGTCGTTCCGGTGACCGACAACTATTACGCCACGCTGAACTCGGCGGTGTTCTCCGACGGCTCGTTCGTCTACGTGCCGGAAGGCGTGCGCTGCCCCATGGAGCTGTCGACCTACTTCCGCATCAACGAGCAGAAGACCGGACAGTTCGAGCGCACGCTGATCATCGCCGACAAGGGCGCCTACGTGTCCTACCTTGAAGGCTGCACGGCACCGCAGCGCGACGAGAACCAGCTGCATGCCGCTGTGGTCGAACTGATCGCGCTCGATGACGCCGAGATCAAGTACTCGACCGTGCAGAACTGGTATCCGGGCGACAAGGACGGCAAGGGCGGCATCTACAACTTCGTCACCAAGCGCGGCGACTGCCGGGGCCGGAACTCCAAGATTTCCTGGACCCAGGTCGAGACCGGCTCGGCGATCACCTGGAAGTATCCGTCCTGCATCCTGCGCGGCGACAACTCGCGCGGAGAGTTCTACTCGATCGCGGTGTCGAACGGCCACCAGCAGATCGACTCGGGCACCAAGATGATCCATCTCGGCAAGAACACCTCGAGCCGGATCATCTCCAAGGGCATCGCGGCGGGCAAGTCGGAGAACACCTACCGCGGCCTTGTCTCGGCGCATCGCAAGGCCACCAACGCGCGCAACTTCACCCAGTGCGACAGCCTGCTTATCGGCCAGGACTGCGGCGCGCACACGGTGCCCTACATCGAATCGAAGAACGCCACCGCCGTCTTCGAGCACGAGGCGACGACATCGAAGATCTCCGACGATCAGATGTTCTACTGCCTGCAGCGCGGGCTGTCGGAAGAGGAGGCGGTGGCGCTGATCGTCAACGGCTTCGTCAAGGATGTCATCCAGCAGTTGCCGATGGAATTCGCGGTCGAGGCCCAGAAGCTGATCTCGATCAGCCTGGAGGGTTCGGTCGGCTGAGCTGCTTCGCAACAAGACCCCTGACTGATGATGGCGCAGTTCTGTTGCGCCGCTGACTGAATGAGGATTGCCTCAATGCTTGAGATCAAGAACCTGCACGCCCGCATCGCCGACGACGGCGCCGAGATCCTGCGCGGCATCGACCTCGTGGTGAAACCGGGCGAAGTGCATGCCATCATGGGCCCGAACGGCTCGGGCAAGTCGACCCTGTCCTATGTTCTCGCCGGCAAGGAGGACTACGAGGTCACCGAGGGCGAGATCCTGTTCAACGGCGAGAATCTGCTCGATATGGAGCCGGATGAGCGCGCCGCCGCCGGCGTGTTCCTCGCCTTCCAGTATCCGATCGAGATCCCGGGCGTGGCCACGATGGAGTTCCTCAAGACCGCGCTCAACGCGCAGCGCAAGGCGCGCGGCGAGCCGGAACTGACGATCCCGGCCTTCCTGAAACTGGTCAAGGAGAAGGCGGCCGATCTCAACGTGACCATGGATATGCTCAAGCGTCCGCTCAACGTCGGCTTCTCGGGCGGAGAGAAGAAGCGCTCGGAGATCCTGCAGATGGCCCTGCTCGAACCCAGCCTGTGCGTGCTCGACGAGACGGATTCCGGCCTCGACATCGACGCCCTGCGCATCGTCTCCGACGGCGTCAACAAGCTGCGCTCGCCCGACCGCGCCATGATCGTCATCACCCACTACCAGCGCCTGCTCGACCACATCGTCCCCGACGTCGTCCATGTCCTGTCGAAGGGCAGGATCGTGAGGACCGGTGGGCCGGACCTGGCGCTGGAACTGGAGAAGAACGGCTATGCCGACTATGTCGGCGAAGAAGCGGCCTGAGGGCAGGGAGCAGACCATGAACGCCAGCATTCGCGTCGTGCGCACCCAGGCCGAAACGGACCTCGCCGAGCAGTTCGAGCGCAGCCGGACGTCGCTGGCGGGCGGCGCCGAAATCGCCGCCCTGCGCAACGCCGCCTTCGATCGGTTCAGCCAGACGGGTCTGCCGCACCGGCGCGTCGAGGAGTGGAAATACACCGACCTGCGCGCCTACATGAAGGGTGCCGCGCCGCTCGCGGACCCGGTGACCGCGCAGGCAGCCGGGCCTGCCCTCGAGGCGGCGGACGCCTACGGCGGCCTCGAGCGCTTTCGCCTGGTGCTCGCCAACGGCCGGCTGGTCGCAGAGCTGTCGGACCTAAACGCCCTCGACGCGGCAGGGGTGACGGTCCGCGACATCAACGACGGGCTCGCCAACAGCGATGCCGCCAAGCTGCTGCAGTGTCCGGCGATCGCCCAGGGCAACGCGCTGGTCGATCTCAACACCGCGCTGGTCCAGGGCGGCGTGACCGTCGCGGTCGAGGCGGGCAGGCGCGTCGACAAGCCGGTCGAGATCGTCCACCTGACGGTCGGCGCCGGCGCCAGCTTCAGCCGCTGCCGCATCGCCCTCGGCGAGGGCGCCGAGTTGACCCTGCTGGAGAGCTTCGCGTCGGTGGGCGCCGGCGGCGAGACCAACGCCGTGTCGGACTACGACCTGGGCAAGGGCGCGATACTGGCGAGCGTGCGGCTGATGTCCGGCGCCGGCAGCCACGCCCATGTCTCGACATCCTTCGCGCGGCTTGCCGGCGACGCGCATCTGAAGACGCTCGGCTTCGTCGTCGGCACCGCCTTCGCCCGCAACCAGTCCTTCGTCTCCTTCGCCGGCGAAGGCGCCCGCGCCGACCTGTTCGGCGTCACCATGGTGCGCGGCGACCAGCTTGCCGACCAGACCCTGGTCGTCGATCATGCCGTGCCGCATTGCGACAGCCGCGAATATTTCAAGTCGGTGATCGACGGCCGGGCCAAGGCGGTCTATCAGGGCAAGATCATCGTTCGCCCGCATGCCCAGAAGACCGATGGGCGGATGATGACTCAGGCTCTGCTTCTGTCGGAGGAAGCGGAGATGGCCAACAAGCCGGAGCTGGAGATCTTCGCCGACGACGTGCAGTGCGCCCATGGCGCGACCAGCGGCCAGATCGACGAGGACCTGCTGTTCTACCTGCGCGCCCGTGGAATTCCCGAGGCCGAGGCGCGCACCCTGTTGGTCCTCGCCTTCCTGTCGGAAGCGATCGAGGAATTCGGCAGCGAGAGCGTGACCGAGCCGCTGGAACAGCGCGTGCGCGACTGGCTGGCCGTCGGCGGCTGAGGAGACATCATGACGAGCGCATCGGCACAGGCAACAACGGGTCCGGCACCCTACGACGTCGAGGCGGTGCGCCGCGACTTCCCGATCCTGTCGCGCACGGTCTACGGCAAGCCGCTGGTCTATCTGGACAACGGCGCCTCGGCCCAGAAGCCGCAGGCGGTGATCGACGCGGTGACCAGGGCCTATTCGTTCGAATATGCCAACGTCCACCGAGGCCTTCACTACCTGTCGAACACGGCGACGGAGAACTACGAGGCGGCGCGCGAGACCGTGCGCCGGTTCCTCAATGCGCCGTCCGTCGACGAGATCGTGTTCACCCGCTCGACCACCGAGGCGATCAACCTCGTCTCCTATGGGCTGGGGCCGGAGACCTTCGGGCCGGGCGACGAGATCGTGCTGTCGATCATGGAGCACCATTCCAACATCGTCCCTTGGCATTTCCACCGGGAACGCCATGGAGCGGTGCTGAAATGGGTCTATGTCCGCGAGGACGGATCGTTTGATCTCGACGCCTTTGCCGACGCGCTGTCCGATCGCACCAGGCTGGTCGCGATCACCCACATGTCGAACGTGCTCGGCACGGTGGTGCCGGTGAAGGAAGTGTGCCGGATCGCCCATGAGCGCGGCATTCCCGTGCTCGTCGACGGCAGTCAGGCGGCCGTTCACCTGCCCGTGGACGTCCAGGACATCGGCTGCGACTACTACGCCTTCACCGGCCACAAGGTCTACGGGCCGACCGGCATCGGCGTCCTGTGGGCGAAGATGGACCGGCTCAAGGCGATGCGGCCGTTCTGCGGCGGCGGCGAGATGATCGCCGACGTGACCGAATCGCTCGTTACCTATGCCGATCCGCCGCACCGGTTCGAGGCCGGCACGCCGCCGATCGTCCAGGCGATCGGCCTCGGCGCCGCGCTCGACTACATGGAGGCGCTTGGGCGCGACAACATTGCCCGCCACGAGGCGGCGCTGTGCGCCTATGCCCATCAGCGCCTCGGCGAGATCAACTCGCTGCGCATCTTCGGGACGGCGCCGGGCAAGGGCGCGATCGTCTCGTTCGAGATGCAGGGTGCCCATGCCCACGACGTGTCGACGATCATCGACCGGTCGGGCGTCGCGGTGCGCGCCGGCACCCATTGCGCCCAGCCGCTGCTGGCGCGCTATGGCGTGACCTCGACCTGCCGCGCCAGCTTCGGCCTCTACAACACGATGGAAGAGGTCGACGTCCTGGCCGAAGCGCTGATCAAGGCGCACAAGTTCTTTGCGTGAGGAAGCAAGCGATGGAAAACAGTCCCGCTGCACGGGCCCTCGAGACGGTCGCGGCCGACAGCCCGATCCAGACCTCTGCATCTGCGATTCCGCCCGAGGAACTGGACCGGCTGACCGCAGACATCATCGCGGCGCTGAAGACGGTCTACGATCCCGAGATCCCCTGCGACATCTACGAACTCGGTCTCATCTACAAGGTCGACATCGAGGATGACCGCAGCGTCAAGGTTGACATGACGCTGACCGCACCGGGGTGTCCGGTCGCCGGCGAAATGCCGGGCTGGGTCGAGAATGCCATCGCCGCGGTGCCCGGGGTCGGCGCCGTCGATGTCTCCATGGTGTTCGATCCGCCCTGGACGCCCGACCGCATGTCGGAAGAGGCCCGGGTCGCGCTGAACTGGTATTGACGCCTTTATCTCCCGCACGGAAACCTTATATCTGCGGGGGAGGGATCGGGCAGACGGCGCCGCAGCGCCGCAAGGAGCATCGGCTATGGCAACGGCACGCAGGTTTCAGGTGATGACGCTGACGAAGGCGGCTGCCGAACGCGTGCGCGATCTCATCGACAATGCCGACCGGGCGGTCCTCGGCCTGCGCGTCGGCATCAAGAAGGGGGGCTGCGCCGGAATGGAATACACCATGAGCCTGGTGGAGCAGGCCGATCCCCGCGACGACGTGATCGACGACCAGGGCGCCCGCATTTATGTCGATCCCTCGGCGGTACTGTTCCTGCTCGGCACGGAGATGGATTTCGAGACCACCAAGTTCCGCTCCGGCTTCGTGTTCCGCAATCCCAACGAGGTCTCGGCCTGCGGCTGTGGCGAGTCGGTATCGCTCAAGCCCGCCGATACGGCAGCGCTCGCCCGCTAGGGACCTTCCATGCAGCTTTTCTCGCGGCTGAAACAGGCTGCCGGTCCCGACTGGACCGGCTATGTCGAGCACGAGTTCGTTCGCTGTCTCGGCGACGGCAGTCTGCCGGAGGCGGCGTTCCGCCGCTATCTCGTTCAGGACTATCTGTTCCTCGTACAGTTTGCGCGCGCCTATGCCTTGGCGCTCTACAAGAGCCCGACGCTTGTGGACATGCACAACGCTCTGGATGGCGTCAAGGCGATCCTCGACGTCGAAATGGACCTCCACGTCGGTCTCTGCGCGGGCTGGGGGCTGAGCAGGGCGGATCTCGATGCCGCGCGCGAGGAACGGGCGACGACGGCCTATACCCGCTTCGTGCTGGACGCGGGGATGCAGGGCGATCTGCTCGACCTTCAGGTCGCCCTGGCGCCCTGCATCATGGGCTATGCCGAGATCGGCGCCCGTCTCGCGTCGAGCGCGCCGATGGCCCGGCACGCGGATCATCCCTATGGCCGCTGGATCGGGGAATATGCCGGGACAGCTTATCAGGAGGTTGCTGCCGCGTTCGCCGGATGGATGGATCGCGTTGCCGCCATTTACGCCAATGATCCGCGTCTGCCGAGGCTGGAGGCTCTGTTCCGGCAGGCATCGCTTCTGGAAGCCGATTTCTGGCAGATGGGCCTTGAGGCTGCTGGTCCGGACCGGTCGGTTGTACGTCCCTAGGCGACCTGGCTGCCGATCTGGTCGACTTCCGGATCGGTCTCGCACTTGACCAGATTGCGACCGCTGCGCTTGGCAGCATAGAGCGCGGCATCGGCGCGGGCGATGATGGATTGGGTCGTGTCGCCGGCTCTGTACAGAGCCACGCCGATCGACATCGTGATGCGACCGAGGTTCTCGCCTGTCGAGCGCTTGACCAGTTCCTTCGACAGCACCGACTTGCGGATGTTCTCGGCGACTGCGATGGCGTCGCGAAGGGAGGTGTTCGGCAGGATGACGGCGAACTCCTCGCCGCCGTAGCGGCAAGCCGTGTCCTGACCCTTGATGTTCTGCTTGACCGCCAGAGCGACGAGGCGGAGCACCTGATCGCCGGTTTGATGGCCGTAATTGTCGTTGAATTTCTTGAAATGATCGATGTCAGTCAGGAGTAATGCGAACGGTTCTTCGTTCGCGGCGGCCATCTTCACCGCGTTGTCGATCGACAAATCGAAATGCCTGCGGTTGTTCAGTGTGGTCAGTTCGTCGGTCAGCGATTCGTAACGGATCGATTCCAAGCTTTCCTGCAGGCTCTCGATCTGGCGGCGCGAGTCAAGCAGCTGGTTCTCCAGATTCTTGTTGGCCGCCACGGCGGCATGCGTGGACTTGATCATGTGGGCTACGACGGCTCGCAGCTTGTTGGTGTCGGTCAGGCCTTTCAGCTTGGCACTGGCTTTCTCCAGTGCCAAGCCGTAGTCGGAAGTCGCGTCCGTGCTGATCCGGATGGCCTCGACAAGGTCATTGACCTCGTCGGAGACCTTGGCTCCGACCTCGTCAATGCGATCGCTTAGGCGGTTGGGCGAGAGGAAACGCGCGTAGACCTTCTGGACTTCCTCCGGGGAGATCCGCCCCTTGACGGTGAGGATATCGTTGATCGCGCGATTCAGCCCATGATTGAATCCGGCCGAATAAGTGTACCAGAGTTCGTAATTGCGCGGATAGGCAGGCAAGGTGTTGCGCTTGATGTAGGAGAGGGCGGATTCTCCGTAGACGATCGTGCGCTTGAAATCCTCCTCTTCCGCCATCTCTCATCCCACGCATTGAAGGAATTAATACTTCTCTATACCCCGAGCGCTCGTCACGCGGAACTATGGTTCCGTAACGTTTAAATTCCAGTTAACCTTGGGTTTTCATGACGGAGGCGGCCACGCCGCCCGGTCGTCAGCTCGCGCCTTTAGGCCTCGGTTCACGCAGCAGGAACGCCGGAACGTGGCTGCCGAGACCGATCACGGGCTCGTCCGTCTCGTGTGAGCGGTCGCGTCTCGGTTCGCTCCGGTCTCGAGCCGGCTTTGCATCGCGCGCCGAGGAGGCGCGTGTGCGCTCGCGTTTCGGTGCCCCGCCTTCGTCCTTGTCCAGCGCCCTTCTCGGCTCACCGGCCCGGGACTTCTGAGGCTTCTCGCCCGGTTCGCGCTTTTCGGCACCGCCGCGCGCCGTCCTGCCGGTGCCCTTGCCGGCACGGCGGCGCTCCTTGCGTTCGGCTTCGGCCGCCTCGAAGTCCAGCGGCTCGCCGAGCCAGGTGATGGACTTGTTGATCAGCTTCTCGATCGCCGAGAGATACTTGGAGTCTTCTCCGGTCACCAGGGTGTAGGACACGCCGGACCGGCCGGCGCGGCCGGTCCGGCCGATGCGATGGACATAGTCTTCGGCGTGAATCGGCACGTCGAAGTTGAACACATGGCTGACGTCGGGAATGTCGAGGCCGCGTGCGGCGACGTCGCTGGCCACGAGCAGGGTCAGCGTCCCCTTGCGGAAGCTTTCGAGCGTCTGCATGCGGGTGCGCTGATCCATGTCGCCGTGCAGGCAACCGACGTTGAAGCCGTGGCGCTCGAGGGAGCGGAACAGCGTCGTCACGTCGCGCTTGCGGTTGCAGAACACGATCGCATTCTTCAGGTCCTCCGCCTCACCCAGAAGCTCGCGCAGCTTGGCGCGCTTTTCGAAGTCGACGCTGCCGGCGGCGACGATATACTGGGTGACGTTTTCCGCAGTCGAGGAGCGAGGGGCGACCTCGATCTTGGCCGGGTTCTGCAGGAAAGTCTCAGTCAGACGCTGGATCTCGGGCGGCATGGTGGCCGAGAAGAACAGAGTCTGGCGGGTGAACGGGATCAGCTTGCAGATCCGCTCGATGTCGGGAATGAAGCCCATGTCGAGCATCCGGTCGGCCTCGTCGATGACAAGGATTTCGACCCCCTGCAGCATCAGCTTGCCGCGTTCCACGTGGTCGAGCAGGCGGCCGGGCGTCGCGATCAGCACGTCGGCGCCCCGGTCGATCTTGCGGTCCTGGTCGGCGAAGGACACGCCGCCGATCAGCAGGGCGACGTTGAGCTTGTGGTTGACGCCGTATTTCTCGAAGTTCTCTTCGACCTGGGCGGCCAGTTCGCGGGTCGGCTCGAGGATCAGCGTCCGCGGCATGCGCGCACGGGCTCGGCCTTTCTCCAGTAGCGTCAGCATCGGCAGGGTGAAGGAGGCGGTCTTGCCCGTTCCGGTCTGGGCGATGCCGAGCACGTCGCGGCGCTCCAGAACCTGCGGAATCGCTCCCGCCTGGATCGCGGTGGGTTCGGTATAGCCGGCGGCCTTGACCGCCGAGAGGACCTTCTCGCTTAAGCCGAGAGAATCGAAGGACATAGAGTCTTGCGTCCGGGTCTGGGGGTGTGAACAACAGCGGTCGCGTCGCCGGGAAACCCCTGGCGAAATCGCGCACACCCTACATCCGTGCCGCCGTGTGTCAACGTTTTCCTCGGCTGCCGGCAGTTTTTCGGCGCCGTTAATCCTAATCCCGCATGTATTGACGGCAGCGGCGGGCCGGTTCGCGGTTCAATTCGACGCCGGCTGAAAAAGATACGGCGGATCGCTGCGCTCGGACATGAACAGTTCGTAGGTTTCCGGATCGCCATCGCCGGCAGCGAACTCGACGAAAGCGATCAGCCCCTCGGAGTCGACCTCGCCGGTGATGTCGCCGACGCGGCGCGCCATGGTCATTATTTCCTCGATTTCCGTACTGGTATCGACGTCTCCGGCCTTGGTCAGCTTCTGCACGAACAGCCTGTCCGCGGCTGCAAGGCGCAGAAGGACGAAACGGTAGTCGGGTGCCGCGGCAAGGCGGATCACGCCGCTTTGCAGCACCTCGTCCGGGATGGTGCGGGCGAAGTCGGCGAGGTCGTCTGCGCGCGCGCCGGCCCCTGCGAGCAAAAAGCCCGCCAGCGCCAGGGCGCAAGGCCCACCGTTCCGGAACGATCGATTGCGTGCCATCGCTGCTCCCTTCCGTCCTGCCGGTTCGAGCCCAGGCGGCTCATTCGGGCTTGGCGTCGAAGAACGTCCTGTAGTCGTTATGATAGCGGCGAAGCAGGCGGGAGAAAAGATGACCGGCACGCAGGCGCTCGACCAGCCCGTCCTCGGCCGGTGCGCCAAGCGCGGGGGCAGGGCCGACGTCGCGGCCGCTGCGGTCGGCGATCGCCGTCCTGAGTGCGGGCCAGTCGGCGTCGAGGCTGCCGGCGCGCACGACCAGTTCGGGAACGAGGCGTTTCTTGTAGGACAGGATGTTGGCCTGGCTGCGGAAATGGTTCTCTGCCCGCAGGTCGCCGATCAGGCAGATCCGCTCGACAAAGGCGTCAAGATCCATGGTCTTGTCGAAGCCACGCCGCGAATAGAAGGTGGGCAGCGGCGCCTCGCAGGCGATGAGGTCGCGATAGCAGTCTGCGATCCGTTCGGCAGGATCCTGAACGATGGCGAAGACGAAGGCAGCCGGATAGCGACGGATCAGCTCGCGGGCGGTCAGCAGTTCGACCTCGTCGATCCACGTCGCGTCGGCCAGGGTGTCCGGATCGGCGCAGCCGGAGGCGAGTGCCCGCAGCCCGCGGCTGGCGATGCGGTTCGGCATGCCGGGGATGCGTGCATAGGCGACGCCGGCGTCGGCGAAGACCATGTAGTGATGGTTCCGGAGCGGCCGGCGGGCCCTGTCATAGACTGAATAGACCGCCTGAAGCATCGACCCACTGCGCCTCTTTGCCCGCGCCCCTCCGGAACGCGGCGTATATGATCCGCCGGCGCAGGTCAATCGCGGCAGCGATCGGCGGGTTTGCCTCAGATGTCGAGATCGTGGGCGAACTCGGCGTGCTCCTGGATGAAGCTGAACCGTGCCTCCGGCTTGTTGCCCATGAGCCGCTCGACCGCCGAGCGGGTTTCCGCCTCGTCCTCCTCCTCGACCATGACCCGCATCAGGGTCCGCTTGTCCGGGGCCATCGTGGTTTCCTTGAGCTGAGCGGGCATCATCTCGCCGAGGCCCTTGAAGCGGCCGATCTCGATCTTGGAGCGTCCCTTGAACACGCTGGCGAGCAGTTCGTCCTTGTGGGCGTCGTCGCGCGCGTAGACGGTGGTGCCACCCTGACTCAGCCGGTACAGCGGCGGCACGGCCAGGAACAGGTGGCTGTTGCGGATCAGTTCCGGCATTTCCCGGTAGAAGAAGGTGATCAGCAGCGAGGCGATATGCGCGCCGTCGACGTCGGCGTCGGTCATGATGATGACCTTCTCGTAGCGCAGGTCGGTGTCGCGGTACTGGCTGCGCGTGCCGCAGCCGAGCGCCTGCACCAGGTCGGCGATCTGCTGGTTGGCCGCGAGCTTGTCGCGCCCGGCATTGGCGACGTTGAGAATCTTGCCGCGCAGCGGCAGCACCGCCTGGTTGGAGCGATTGCGCGCCTGCTTGGCGGATCCGCCGGCCGAGTCGCCCTCGACGATGAACAGTTCCGTGCCTTCGGACTGGTTGGCGGAACAGTCCGCCAGCTTGCCCGGCAGGCGCAGCTTGCGGACGGCCGTCTTGCGCGCGACGTCTTTTTCCTGCCGCCGCCTCAGCCGTTCCTCGGCCCGGTCGATGACCCACTCGAGCAGCCGGTTGGCCTGGTTGGGCGAGGCTGTGAGCCAATGGTCGAAAGCGTCGCGGATGGCGTTCTCGGTGATCCGCGTCGCCTCGTTGGTTGCCAGCTTGTCCTTGGTCTGACCGACGAATTCCGGCTCGCGGATGAACACCGACAGCATGCCGCCGGCCGAGGTCATGACGTCGTCGCCGGTGATCAACCCGCCCTTCTTGTTGCCGACCAGATCGGCATAGGCCTTGAGGCCGCGCAGCAGGGCGTAGCGCAGCCCGGCCTCGTGGGTGCCGCCCTCGGGCGTCGGCACGGTGTTGCAGTAGGAATTCAGGAAACCGTCGCCGGCGAACCAGGTCACCGCCCATTCCACCGAGCCGTGGCTGCCGGCCTTGTCGGTGCGCCCGGCGAACAGGTCCTCGACCACCCGCCGCTCGCCGGCGAGCCGCTCGGTGAGGAAATCGCGCAGGCCACCGGGGAAATGGAACACGGCCTCCGCCGGCGTCTGGTCCTGCTCGGCGATGAGCGCGGGATCGCAATGCCAGCGGATTTCCACGCCGCCGAACAGATAGGCCTTCGAGCGGGCCATTTTCAGCAGTCGGGACGGCGTGAACCGGGCGCCGGGCCCGAAGATCTGGGGATCCGGCCGGAACCGGACCATTGTCCCGCGCCGGTTCTGGGTGTCGCCGATCAGTTCCAGCGGACCGACCGGGTGGCCGCGGCGGAAGGTTTGGCGGTAGAGCTTGCGTGCCCGCGCAACCTCGACGACCAGTTCCTCCGACAGCGCGTTGACCACGGACACGCCGACGCCGTGCAGGCCGCCCGAGGTTTCGTAGACCTTGGAGTCGAACTTGCCGCCGGCATGCAGGGTGGTCATGATGACTTCCAGCGCGGACTTGTCCTTGAACTTCGGGTGCGGATCGACCGGGATGCCGCGCCCGTTGTCGGTCACGGTCAGGTAGCCGTCGGCGTCGAGCGCCACATCGATCCAGGTCGCGTGTCCAGCGACCGCCTCGTCCATCGAGTTGTCGACCACCTCGGCAAAGAGATGATGCAGCGCCTTCTCGTCGGTACCGCCGATGTACATGCCCGGACGACGGCGGACGGGTTCCAGCCCCTCCAGCACCTCGATGTCGGCAGCGGTATAGTCTTCGCCACCGGGCGATGCGACCGCAACCGGCCGGGCCGGCCGCGGGCGGGCCGGCTCGGCCGAAGCCGGTGCCGCGACGGGCTTGGGGGCGGGCGCGACGTCTTCCGCCCGGGCAAACAGATCTTTGTTTCCGCTCATGCGCTCGTTCGCTTGGCCGTCGTCGTGGAAATCGACGGGGCAGGACACAGGGTCGAATCACACGAGATTGTCTCAGGACAAAGGCGGAACGGCAAAGCCATGCCGCCGCGTTCCGACGCTCGCCTGTGCAAAACGGTGCTTTTGAAATATCCGCGAAACCGAATGTCAACCTGGATCTGATCTGATGCTGCAGGGAAGGCAGGACATCGAAGCCGGCCGGGGAGCCAGGGGGCGATCATGAACCATCATCTCACAAGACGGAACGTGCGCGCACAGGTCGATCTCGCCTGCGCGGTGGCGCTCGGCATCTGCGCTGCTTGCGTCATGCTGGTCGGCTGAGCGGTCGACCGCAATCTGTGGCGCAGCGGCAACACACAGGCGTGATGTGTTGCGCTATGACTCGTCCGTCCGGGTATTGCCGCGGTTCGGCCATGATTGGCGATCACCGGATATGGGTGCGGCGGGTCGAAAACTCGGCTGGCCGCGCGGACAGGGCGGGAGCGCTCCCAACAGGATCGGCACTGCTAACGGACAGGAGCAGGGTTTGTGCGTCTCGGGCGAACCATCTGAGGTGAAGGCGTCGCATTTCGCCGAGGAAATATCGCCGTGCCGCCATATTTGCCCGGAACAGGGCCCCACTCTGGCCGGATTGGCTGGCTACCATCATCGAACGGAAGGCATCCACGCCTCCGATCGGTCGGGCCGACCAGACGGCGCAGCGCTCTGCACCCGATACGCCCGCCCTAGCGGCACGGCTTCCTCCTCTTGCGAGGCCGTGCGCGCATCGCGAGAAACGAAGAGTACCGAGTTGAAGAAGGTCGCCATGCGGTCGGTCCGGTATCTGGTCAACGTCCTGGGATTGAATCTGGCACTGATGCTGCCGGCCTATGCGTTCGACGGTACGCCGGCGGGCAACGGACAGATTACGCCCGACCATATGACGGCCAGCGAGGCACTTCGCAACGGCGCGCGCCAGTACTATTCGGGCGACAAGGAAGCGGCCGTTTCGTCGTTGCGCTACGCTGCGGAGAACGGTCAGCCGATGGCCGCCTGGAAGCTCGGCCAGATGTATGCCAAGGGTGACGGCGTCAAGGAAGACGACCTGAAGGCGTTCGAATATTACAGCCAGGTGGTCCGCCTGCATGGCGAGGACAGCCCGACGTCCCCCCAGGCGCCCTTTGTCGCCAGCGCCTTCGTGGCGCTCGGCACCTATTACCTGAACGGTATCAGCAATTCGTCGGTTAAGCCGAACGCGGCGCGCGCCAAGCAGATCTTCACCCACGCCGCATCCTATTTCGGCGATGCAGAGGCGCAATACGAATTGGGTCGCCTGTACCGGGACAACAACGACCTCCTTGCCGTGCGCTGGTTCAATCTGGCCGCGATCAAGGGTCATATCGGCGCTCAGGCCCTTCTCGGCGAGACGCTGTTCAATCTGGGCACGTCCGAAAGCAACAAGGCGCGGGGCTTGATGTGGCTCATTCTCGCCCGCAACCACGTCAAGCAGGACGGGGCGATGAACTGGGTGATCGACCTGCAGGAACGGTACTTCGCCCTCGCCGATGAATCCGTCCGACGCAGTGCCGCGGCCATGGCCGACGACTGGATCGCGCACAACGCGCCGGCGACGACGGCTGCTGCGGTCCGGTAGTGCGCTTCGTCAAGCCGTGATCCGAAGGCTTTCTGCCAGCATCAGCTGCCGGCGGGCAGGGCGGGAGCGTTCGCTTGCGACTTTTCGGGGGAGTGCGAGGCGGGTGGTGTCAGGGCCAGCGGACAGGGCGCGTCCAGAAACTGCCAGGACGTGTTGTTGAGGGCCATGGAACATTGTGCAAGGCGCGGTCCGTCAGGGCTCTTGAGGCAGACGATGTCGCCGAGATGGAAGTCCTGGCCGCGGTAGCGGCATGTGCAATCGATCTCCGGACCCGCCCGCGCCGGTAGGATCAGTGCGGCGAAACAAATGCCGCTCAAGGTTGTGCCGCGTATTACCCCATTTTTTTAGATTAACACGAAATTTACCCCCGAAGAACGGGAGATTTCTCCTGCCGCCGGCCGGCCGTTGACGCGCAGCCACCGGTCGCAGCCGGGTTCGGGGCGGCCGGCCAGGGAGCGAGCATGGCCGGGTTTCGCGGGACGGAGGCGACGCCGTTCCTAAGCTGCCAGTTCGACCCACACGGGCACATGGTCGGAGGGCTTTTCCCAGGCCCGCACGTGCTTGTCGATACCGCAAGAGGCGAGCAGGTCGCCTGCCTGCGGCGATAGTAGTACGTGATCGATGCGAATGCCGTTGTTCTTCTGCCAGGCGCCGGCCTGATAGTCCCAGAAGGTGTAGGTATCGGCGGCATCGGTGCAGGCGCGCACCGCTTCGGTGAAGCCGAGATTGACCAGGGCTCGGAAGTGCTGGCGGCTTTCCGGCTGGAACAGGGCGTCGCCGAGCCAGTCCTGCGGGTTCCTGGCGTCCTTCGGCTCGGGAATGACGTTGTAGTCGCCGAGCAGCAGGAAGGGCTGTTCTTCGGCAAGGCGGAGCGCCGCGTGCCGGCGCAGGCGGTCCATCCACGCGAGCTTGTAGGGGAACTTGTCCGTGCCGAGCGGATTGCCGTTGGGCAGATAGAGACAGCCTACCCGGACGGCGCCCCGGTCCGTCGACACGCAGGCTTCGATGTAGCGGGCCTGTTCGTCGCCATCGTCGCCGGGAAGGCCGCGCCGGACGTCCTCGAGCGGGCGTTTCGACAGCAGGGCGACGCCGTTGAAGCCCTTCTGGCCGTGGGTCGCGACGTTGTAGCCGAGATCCTCGAACGGCTGGCAGGGAAAAGCCTCGTCAACGGACTTGATCTCCTGCAGGCAGGCGACGTCGGGTCGGGCTTCCTGCAGCCACGCCAGCACCGTGTCGATGCGTGCCTTGACGCCGTTGATGTTCCAGGTCGCGATCTTCATGCCGGCTCCCTCGCTGATTCCGCCCGCCTGTGATAGCACGCCATGCCGCTCCGGGCGCCCCCGGCGGGGCGGAGATCGCGGAGCCGCCGAAAAGGGCGGGAGAATCAGATCGTGAAGCTGGTGCCGCAGCCGCAACCGGCGACCGCGTTTGGGTTCCTGATCTGGAACGACTGGCCGATCAGGTCGTCGACGAAATCGATCTCCGATCCCGTCATGTATTGCAGCGAGACCGCATCGACGAGCACCGTCACGCCGTCGCGCTCGATGGCCAGATCGTCGGATTCGCGTTCGTTCACAACGTCGTACTTGTATTGCAGGCCCGAGCACCCGCCGCCCTCGACGCTGACGCGCAGCATCGATCCGGCCGGCTCGCCGGCAAGGATGCGGGCGATGCGCCGGGCGGCCCGGTCGCTGACGGTGACGGTTGGAGCGGTGCTGTCGGTCATGTCCTGGCCATTGATCCGGAATGGACGGCTGTCGCGCAGCTTTCGCGGTTGCGCGGCATCTTGGCAAATAGGTATGTACCGGAGGGCCGCGCGTCAATGCGCGGTTCGCGGATCGGCGGAAGGATCGCTGGCATGATGACGAGCCTCGGCTATGGCGCGCAGGAGCGGGCAGTCTATTCGGAAGACCCGGCCGCCAGCCGCGGACGGCTGCACCGCGAACCCGAAAGCCCGACCCGCACGCCGTTCCAGCGCGACCGCGATCGGATCATCCATTCGACCGCCTTCCGCCGGCTCAAGCACAAGACCCAGGTGTTCGTCTACCACGAGGGCGACCACTATCGGACGCGGCTGACCCACACCATCGAAGTATCTCAAATCGCTCGCTCTTTGGCGCGCGCGCTGCGCCTCGACGAGGATCTGGCCGAATGTCTGGCGCTCGCTCACGACCTCGGCCACACGCCGTTCGGCCACGAGGGCGAGGACGTCATGCACGAGTGCATGGCGCCCTACGGCGGCTTCGACCACAACGCCCAGTCGCTGCGGGTGGTGACGGCGCTGGAGCACCGCTACGCGGAGTTCGACGGACTGAACCTGTCCTGGGAGACCCTGGAGGGTCTGGTCAAGCACAACGGGCCGCTGACGGACGCTGCGGGGCGTCCGGTCGGCAAGTTCGCCGGGACGGTTCTTCCTTATGCGGTAAGGACTTATGCAGAACGGCAGGACCTCCGCCTGGACACCTGGCCGAGCGCTGAGGCGCAGGCGGCGGCGATCGCCGACGACATCGCCTACGATGCTCACGATCTGGATGATGGTTTGCGCGCAAGGCTTTTCAGAATCGAGGAAATCCGTGACGTCCCCTTCCTGCGCTCGATCCTCGAGGAGGTCGACGGGCGCTATCCGGGCCTGGAGGAGCAGAGGCGGATCCACGAGATCGTGCGGCGTTCGATCACCCGTATGGTCGAGGACGTGATCGCGAACTCGCTGCGCGGACTGATAGAACTTGCGCCGAAATGCGCCGACGACATACGGTCGGCCGGAAGGTGTATGGTCGGATTTTCGGAAGGTATGGCGCATGCGGAGAAGGAGGTTAAGACATTTCTCTTCTCGCATATGTACAGGCATGCGGACGTTCTTGCCGTACGCAAGCTTGTCGCGCGCATCGTCAGGGAGTTGTTTGCACGTTACATGGAGCGGCCGGAGGAGTTGCCGCGAGAATGGCGTCAAGGACTGGATGGCGCCGATAAGGCGAGGCGTGCCCGGCGGGTGTGCGACTTCATCGCCGGCATGACCGACCGCTACGCGATCGAGGAACACCGCCGGCTGTTTGACGATACGCCGGAATTGGGCTAGGCCCGCCCGTCATGAAGTCCTGAGAGTGTCCGGCTTCGCGCCGGAAACCCACCGGAAACCCACCGGAAACCCGCCGGGCGTCCGTTCCACCGTTTGAGTTGGCCGACCGATGAACATCTTTGTAGAATTTACCGCCCGCGTGCAGGCCGCCGTCGCCGGTCTGGAGGCCGTCGCCGCCGCTGGTCCGGACCTCGACCTGTCGCGCATAACGGTCGAGTCGCCCCGCGATCCGGCCCACGGGGACCTCGCCACCAACGCAGCGATGATACTCGCCAAGCCGCTGGGGATGAAGCCGCGTGACCTGGCCGAGCAAATCGCCGCCGCGCTCGGCCGCGACGACGAGGTCGCCGAGGTCTCGGTTGCCGGACCCGGTTTCATCAACCTCAAGGTGGCGCCGGCGGTGTGGGAGCGGGTGCTGCGCGCGGCCGTCACCGAGGGCTCGGACTTCGGCCGTTCGCGCCTCGGCGCGGGGACGAAGGTCAACGTCGAATACGTCTCGGCCAACCCGACCGGGCCGATGCATGTCGGCCACACCCGCGGCGCGGTGTTCGGCGACGCGTTGGCGAATCTTCTCGCCTATGCCGGCTACGAGGTCACGCGCGAATACTACATCAACGATGCCGGCTCGCAGATCGAGACCCTGGCCCGCAGCGCCTTCCTGCGCTACCGCGAGGCGCTCGGCGAGGACATCGGCGAGATCCCGGCCGGGCTCTATCCGGGCGACTACCTGAAGCCGGTCGGCGCGGCGCTGGCCGCCGCCCACGGCCAGGCGTTGTTGTCCATGAACGAGGCCGGCTGGCTGCCGATCGTCAAGGACGCGGCGATCACCGGCATGATGGACCTGATCCGCGCCGACCTCGAGCTGCTCAATGTCCATCACGACGTGTTCTTTTCCGAGCGGACCCTGCACGAGCGCTCAGACGGCACGCCGTCGCAGATCGACCTGATGCTGGACCGGTTGCGCAGCCGCGGCCTCGTCTACGAGGGCACGCTGCCGCCGCCCAAGGGCCAGTTGCCGGAGGACTGGGAGGACCGCGAGCAGACGCTGTTCCGGGCCACCGACTTCGGCGACGACATCGACCGGCCGTTGAAGAAGTCGGACGGCACCTACACCTATTTCGCCGCCGACGTCGCCTATTTCCTGTCCAAGTACCAGCGCGGTTTCGAGGAGATGGTCTATGTGCTGGGCGCCGACCACGGCGGCTACGTCAAGCGGCTGGAGGCTGTCGGCAAGGCGATCTCCGGCGGCGAGGCGACGGTCATCGTGCGCCTGTGCCAGCTGGTCAAGTTGTTCCGTGCCGGCGAGCCGGTGCGCATGTCCAAGCGTTCCGGCGACTTCATCACCCTGCGCGACGTCGTCGAGGAAGTCGGCCGCGATCCTGTCCGCTTCATGATGCTGTTCCGCAAGAACGACGCGCCACTCGACTTCGACTTCCAGAAGGTGACCGAACAGTCGAAGGACAATCCGGTATTCTACGTCCAGTATGGCCATGCGCGCTGCTGCTCGGTATTGCGCCAGGCCGGCGAGGAGCTTCCGGATCTCGACCTGTCCGATGCGGCGCTGTCGGCGGCGGACCTGTCCCATCTGCGCGACGTCGGCGAACTGGACCTGATCGCCAAGCTGGCCCTGTGGCCGAAGATGGTCGACGCGGCGGCCGAGGCGCACGAGCCGCACCGGATCGCCTTTTTCCTGCACGATCTGGCGAGTTCCTTGCATGCGCACTGGAACCGTGGCAAGGAAATGCCGCAATTACGCTTTATTAACACTGAAAATACAGGATCGACGTTAGCGCGTCTTGCCCTGGTGCGGGCAGTATCTTTGGTTCTTGCTTCGGGTCTTGCGGTTCTGGGTGTGGATGCGCCGCCGGAGATGCGCTGAGGCAAGGTGAAGCGTTCGGCCGGGGCGCTACGGGCATTCCGGGCGGGGCGTCATTCGTTTGGAACACAACAGGCTTATGTCTCATCGCTCCGACTATCCGAAATCCGACCCCTATCGCCCGGCGGATGCCGCCGGTCGGCATCAGGGGGACTCGTCGGGCGGTGAAGACCCCCTTGTCGAGCTGGCCCGCATCGTGAACCGCAACCGTCAGGCCCAGACGGCCGACCGGGTGCAGACCACCGACTATTTCGCCGGCCTGGAAGAGAGCGAGCTTCTCGAGACGGCTTCGGCCGGACGCGGCGAGCTCGTAGGCGGCAGCGAGGCGCAGCGCCTCGAACCGAACTGGCCGGAACTGCCGTCGCTGGATGAACTGGCGGCGACCGCGCCGAAGGCGCTCGAGCGGACACCGGACCTTTTCGGCGGCTGGCAGGCGCCGTCTGAGGCCCCGGAACAGGTCTATGAACAGGTCGGGCAGCCGGTCCGGGCGCCGTCGCTCGACGACAGCCTGTCGGCGGACCTGGAACAGAGCCTGACGGCCGAGCTCGAGGACGAGTTGCTCGGCGCCTTGCAGGCCTCGTTCGAGCCGCAGCGCACCCAACCGGACGTGGCGCAGGGGGAAGCCGGCTACGACCAGCTCGCGCAATCCGTCTGGCCGGCCCATGGCGAGGCTTACGGCGAACCCGGTCACGACCAAGTGGGTCATGCCAAATCCGATTATGTCGAGACCGGTTATGTCGAGGCCGACTTTGCCGAGCTCGATCATGTCGAAGCCGGCTATGACGCGGGCGATCATGACGAAGGCGTGTCTGGCGTTCCGCGCCGCGCTGACGCGGAGCAGAACAAAGCGGCCTGGTCGCCGCAGGCTCATGACGAGATCCGTCGGTGGGCGCCGCGCGGCGGCGTTGCCGCAGCGGCAGACGCGCCCGGCCAGACGGTCCCTGACGAGCCCGCATACGAGGAACCCGCATACGAGGAACCCGCATACGAGGAACCCGCATACCGGGAGGCTGCCTACGAGGAGGCTACCTACGAGGAGCCTGCCTACGAGGAGGCTGCGTATGAGGACACCGCGTATGAGGAGCCCCTCCACGCAGCACCGGCCTATCGGGAGCCGTCCTACCGCGAACCGGCGGCCCGCGAGGCCGTCTTCGACGATTGGGACCTGGACGCGCCGGTGGCGCCGCGCCAGCCCCACGAGGCACCGGACATCGCACAGCAGCCGGTCGCAACGCGGCATCCGACCGAGCCGACCCGCGGCGCGGCGGCGGATGCCTTCGCAGATCTGGACGACATCGTCGGTTCGCTGTTCGAGGACGAGCAGATCCCGGCGCGGCCAGCTGTTCAGCAGGCCTTCAAGCACGGTGCGACATCGATCGAGCCGACCGTTGCCCGCGTCACGCCCGAGCCGGAGCGAGCGCCGGCAGCGCCGCTGCGCGGCCGGATCGAACCGGACATCGACGACATGGCCTGGCCTGCTGCTGCAGGAGCGTTGCCGGAGGACGCCTTTGCCGACGAGATCGGCGAGGACGAAGATCTGCCGCCGCCCGAAGGCTACGACCTCGACGCGGTCGCGCGCGCCATGCACGAAAGCGATCCGACCCTTGCCGGAGCCGGCGTGCTGCCGCCGCATTCCGCGATCGAGCAGTCCGCCGCACCTCACGGCACAGGGTCGCGCAAGGGCCTGTATGCCGCTGCCGCCGTGCTCGGCCTGGCGGTCGTCGGCGGCGCCACCTTCGCGCTGATGGATTTCAGCTCGGTCGATGTGCCCTCCGGGCCGCCGCCGGTGATTTCCGGCATCGAGGAACCGCTCAAGGTCTTTCCCGACGAGACCCCCGTCGAAGGTGCGGACCGGCCGTCCAAGCTGATCTACGACCGCGTCGGCGGCACGCCGCAGCCGCAGGAGGAGCGGCTCGTGCTGCAGGACACGCCGGCCCCGGCCGCGTTGCCGCCCGCGCCGGCCCCGGCGGCGACCGACGAGGTGCCTGTCGCCGGGCCGAAGCGTGTGCGCACGCTGGTCGTACGCCCGGACGGCACGATCATTTCCGGCGGCGAGGACGAGGGGCCCGCCGAGAACGGTGTCCGCACGATCGATACTGCGCGCGTTCAGCCACAGACGGTTCCTGCACCGGTCCAGGAAGCGCCCGTGGCGCAGCCGGATGTGGCAGCGCCGGCACCTACCGTCGCCGCGCCGCCTGAGTCTCTCACGCCCGCGCCCGCTGCGCCCGGGCCTGCGCTTGCGCCTGCCGTGCCCGCTCT